>NZ_CP022315.1:1565851-1879021 GCF_002216775.1 Virgibacillus phasianinus | reverse complement strand
TTTTGGGAGATATCATCCAGAAAAATCGCAAAGGAGCGCACACCGATATCGTACATAGACTGCATCTTGTCCATCAATAACGCAAAATCATCGTTTCCCGAATAACAGACACTTGTACCCGGGGAAAGGCCGAATACGAACTGCACATGATTTTGCTCTGCCTTTTCCACAAGCCCTTTCAGTAAATTAAGACGATTTTCTGGATAAGGTTCACGCCATTTACTCAGATGGTACGGATCATCTTTTGGTGCGTAAACGTATGTGTTCAGCTTGTTTTCACCATAAAATTTCATTTGACTCAACCGATCTTCATGTGACCACGGTTTGCCATAAAATCCTTCAATCACCCCGCGCAGAGGCATTTTGGGCCAATCGCGAATAGTCACTCCCGGAACCCAATCCCTGCCAGATTGGGGATTAAGAAGTTGATCAAACGTTTGAGCAGCGTAAAATGTTCCCGTTGTATCTTTCCCAGCTAAGACGATTCTTTTTTTACCGTCTTTCCCAAGCCCACTTGCAAGCACATAGCTTTCATTTTTAAGAACATCAGGTCCTTCCACACCAAGCGCTTGTATCGCTTCTTTTATTACCGGATTTTCAGACGGCATTCCTACCCAAATTGTAACGGGGGTATTCGGAACCGTCCCGTCATTATTGCGCACAATTCGCTTAACATCAGCAGAATGTAATGTATCGATAACTTCACGAATCGCTTCGGGGTCCGTGTGTTCTCCAGTAACTAACCCAACAACGGGAGTCAGCGGAAAGCCATCTCCAATTACCTTCAGCTGTTGCGGTGTTGGTGAAACACTAATATCCTTGGCTGGTGACTTTGCATAAGCAACACCACTGTTTGTAGCAACTAACACGGGCATTAGCAGCATTAACACAAAACAGAAAAGCAGGCGCCGATTTACGAAAAACTGTGTACGAATGTGTACCACCCCTTCTTCTTTTATAAAAACTATTTGTAGACCCCCAGTAACCTGGAGGGCCTAGCTCATCAAATATCACCCTTTATTGCCATTGTGCAATCAATGCATTCGTATCAGCCTTTAGATGCTTATAAGCTTTCTCGGGAATCATCCCCTGTTCTTCCTGGTGCTTAAGCAGTACATTAAAGCCCTTCATATGTTTGACAACTTTATTTGCAAGACCCTCTTCTTCGTAGCGAATCACTGCAGTCAAATGCATTTTGAGGGCACGGGCCGTATCAGCCTCAATAACGCCTTCTTCTTCCAAGTGCACAACAAGTGTTTTGATTTCCGTAGCACTTGTCTTGTAAAGTAGGTAGTCCCTTCGCAGTTCTTTAAATTCTTCTAGATCTCCCTGCCAGTTGCCAACGATTTCTTCCATTGAAGCGCCCTCATTGATCATGTCACGAATCCATCCATTACCTACCAATAGATCGAAAAAGGAAACGCCATTACTGTTTTCAGCACGGAACTCAAAATCGTCTGGGTACAAATCATGAATGGTTTTCACAATCGCAAGTCCTGTTTTGATAGGCTCGTAGTTTTCACGGTCCGTCACATGGATTTGGAGCCCATGGACAAGCTCCCCTGCATATTTCGAATACAGTGGTGTGAAGGATGCCGCCCGGAAAAGAACTCCCGGAAGGTCAAGTGCGCTTAATTCACTGACAAGTTCTGGACTATTGATATACGGAGCGCCGATTAATTCGAATGGTCTCGTCGTACCCCGTCCTTCCGATACATTTGTTCCTTCAATCCACGCTGCCCCCGGATAAACGGTCGCCGTGTCTAATGTTGGCATATTTGGTGAAGGCAGCACCCATTCAAGCGGCGTATCATCATAATACATGGAACGTTCCCATCCGTTCATTTCAACAACCGTTAAATCAGCTCCTATGTCATACTCATTGTTAAACAATTTCGCCAGTTCGCCAACAGTCATGCCGTGTCGAATTGGTATCGGGTATTTTCCAACAAATGAAGCGTAATCCGGATTAAGAACCGGTCCTTCAACCTTATTGCCTCCGATTGGGTTCGGGCGGTCAAGTACCACAAATTCAATGTCGTTTTCCGCAGCAGCTTCCATAGCGAGTGCCATCGTATAAATATACGTGTAGAAGCGTGTCCCAACGTCTTGAATATCAAACAAAAGAACGTCAACACCTTCTAGCATTTCTGGTGTTGGCTTTTTCGTATCACCGTACAAGCTGAAGACCGGCAGTCCCGTTATCGGATCAATATAAAAGTCAACACCTGCACCTGCTTGGGCACTGCCTCGTATACCGTGTTCAGGCCCGTACAAGGAAACCAGATTGACATCAGGATGATTGTAAAGTACATCAACGATACTGTTTAAATCCTGTGTGACACCTGTCGGATTCGTAATTAAACCAACGTTTTTCCCTTCAAGCAAATCTAAATTTTCCTCAAGTAACACCTCCACACCAAGTTTAAATGCTTCATCATGGTTGTGTACTTTCTTACCTGTACTTCCATTCGTTTGCGCGAATACTGCCGTTAAAAGTGTCGAAAATAGCAACATCACACCCACTGCTGTAATGGTAATTTTTTTCTTCAATTTACTACCTCCCATTAGAAAAGCTCAGGGCGCCCGTTTAGAAGCGGACGCATAAGCAATTGGCCGTAGATAGAACGCATGGGTTTAGCGTTCGTAGTGTCCATTGCTTATGACGGCAGCTTCTGGGTGCTGGAGCTAGACATATTTTGGTTTTACTGATCTTTTTAGAAAATCTTGGCTTGTCGCCAAGAACTAATGGCGAAAGCCTTAGATTTTTTTATACTTTATACCGATAAAGATTTATACTCTTAAAGTGTTAAAAGTTGTAGTTGAAATCTTCACTATCGAATGAACGGGCAACTGCCACAACAATGTTTACGGGCGGGAATCAAGCCAAGTCGGGAGACAGCAATCCGACCTCGGGCCATAACACATCTGACTCAGGAGAGAGCACAGCCGACTCGGGCCGCAGCACATTCAACTCGGGAGACAACCAATTCTCTCCCGAGTTGGACCTGCTGTCTCCCAAGTACTACCTATTTTCGCCCGAGTTTCGCACTCCGTCTCCCAACTTCCATACTGCCCCGCCCGAGTTGGAGTCCGCCCCTCTTTACGTCGAACCGATGTTGAAGGCTAAAGTTTAGACTGCGCTACATGCTGATCTTCGCCGGTTGCTGGACACTGGATTCAGGCACAGCCGCCCATTAAGCACTTCTACTTCATTCCTATTCATTTTCATGTTAACAAAAGGGAAGGTACCCACCCCTTCCCTTTTCAAGTCATTTGTTATTTTTCTCCACCAGTTGATTGCTGTGCATTAAATTTCCATTGTAGTTTCAAAGAATCCCCTTGGAATTGATTTTGGTCCTCTCCGTTGTCAACAAAGTTAAACTTGACTGCGAAATCATCAAGGCTGCCCGCTGGAAGTCCTTTTTCACCAAATTGCGGGTAGAAAATGTGTTGATTTACTGCTTCAGGTGTCATATTTTGCAGTTCAGCTAAAGAAGTTTGGTAAATAACTTCATCAAGCTTATCTGCGTTGTATAGGAATTCCACTTGGATATGCTCACCAAAATCCTCGGTGTTATCCCCATTGGCATCTATGACGGAATAGCTAGTTTCCAGCGATACCTTGCTGATATCCAAATTACCGTTGTTCTGCAGTTCAAAGGTGCGAACCATCCAATCTCCGGGCTTGATGTTGTCGACATTAATGATTTCTGTCGGTTCCGCAGATAAATCCAGCGTGCCTGCTGCAAACGTATTATTGGTCACCTCGCTGTCGCTAAAATACGCATAGGTTCCTCCACCTATCAAAGATAACCCGATTGCTGCTGACATTACTCCCATACCAAGCTGTTTTTTAATCCCCATCTAATTTTCCTCCTTGTTTGATCCCTTAATTTTCGAGGGTCTTTTTATTTGATGCTTCATTGGGCGGGTTGCCATATGAAGCAGTACAACCTATTCTGTATTCGCATTTATTTTTCTTTTAGCTCGACCATTCCCTTAGCAGCGGCATTGCCCGGCTGAATTGATATCCGCCGTTCTAAAGGTCCTTTGACCATTTCTCAATCAACTGGTCTGCCTCCGTCTCAAGGAAGCTATGAGCCTTACCGGAAATCTTGCCATTTTCCTGCTGATGGTCGAGTAATCGTTTAAATCCTTCCATGTGCTTAACGACTTTTTCCGCTGATGCTTGTCTTTCAAAAAGGCTTACCGCAGTTAAATGCATCGTTAGGGCCCGGGCAATACCATCGTTGTCAATTTCTCCCTCAGCCTGCAGGTTTCCGACCAGCGTCTTCATCCCTTCCGCACTTAGCGGGGTGCTAACGTAATCCAATCCGTGACCATATTCATACAAGTCCGGAATCGTTACCGGAAGCTCCCCAGAAGGGTTGATGTCACCGGCTATAACGCGTCCAAGTGCTTTAATCGAAACGTCCTGATATCCGTAAGTTGCCAGGTACCCGACGACCTCTGGAAACACCATCAGGTCATATGGGTTTCGAATGGCAGTGGCGATGACTGGTTTCCCCGTTTCGATAAGCCTATCAACAAGCTTTTGCTGTGCGCTGTTTGTATTAGCCGTATAGGTTGTCACAATCACCTTATCGGCATTTTGTGCTTTTTCGACTGCTGTATCAATTTGTGCGTCTGTTGGCGAAGTGCTCGTTTGATAAGCATCAGTTTCAAAGCCCTTTTCATTTAAAAAATTAGAAAGCAAGTCGGGCTTTGCGCTTGACGGACCTACTATCTGTACATCTTGTTCTTCGTTTAATGGCAATACGTTGTCCTCATTTTTAACAAGTGTAATACTTTTGTTAGCGATTTCGTCTGCCAAAGCTAGATGCTCTTCCGTACCAAGTTTTTCAATTGCGCCAGGGTCAGTGTATGGATTCTGGAACAAACCTCGCTTCATTTTCAATTCCAAAATGCGGTAGACGGATTGATTTAGTCTCTCTTTACTAATCTCACCGTTCTTGACGGCATCCAGAACTTCATTGTAGGCCTTTGGGACATTAGGTGGATTTAACAGAATGTCAGCACCTGCCTTGAAGGCGGTCACTGACGCTGATTGACCTGGAGGTAATATGTTAGCGCCTGCCATTCCCAAACTGTCGGTAATGATAACGCCTTCAAAATTCATTTCTTCACGTAAAAGCCCTGTCAAAATTGGTTTGGAAAGTGTTGCTGGGAGCCCGGAATCATCCAGTGCCGGGACAACAATATGTGCAGTCATGATCGCATCAATACCAGCATCAATTGCTGCTTTAAAAGGTTTTAAATCAACTTCATGGAGTGTCTCAAGATCGTGGTTGATAATTGGTAATCCATAATGAGAATCGACAGCTGTATCACCGTGCCCCGGGAAATGTTTTGCAGTTGCAATAACATCTTTTTCTTGATACCCCTCTACTTGAGCAACTGTCATATCCGAAACGAGTTTCGGATCCTCACCGAAAGAACGGACACCAATTACGGGATTTGCAGGATTTACATTAACATCGGCAACAGGCGCAAAGTTCATATTGATGCCAAGGCTTTGTAATTCTGTGCCCATGACCGCTGCTGATTTCTTTGCGTATAATGTCGAACGAGTAGCACCAAGTGCCATATTCCCAGGAAAGACAGTTGCGGGGCTGGTTACCCTTTGTACAATACCGCCCTCCTGATCCGTCGAAATAAATAACGGAATTTGCATTTCTTGATCCATAACAATTTCCTGAAGCCCATTGGAAAGTGCATTGACTTGTTCCGGATCAACAGGCAAGTCAACATTATCGTTCCAATTGTAATAAATCACACCACCAACGTTATATTTCTTAATAACTTCAGCAAAGTTTTTTCCGCCGCGATTCTGTTCTAGGTTTATCTCTTCATAATTTGGATCTGTCGGTGCCTTTCCATAGACATGAACAATAAACAGTTGTCCGACTTTTTCCTCAACTGTCATATCCTGCATCTTACTTTGAATCCAATCTGGTTCTACAAGCTTGTCCTTGCTTTTTGCAAAAGAATTAGCAGGAAAAGCTAGGGTGAAAATGAGAATACACGAAAACAACAGCAACAACGGTTGACGAATTTTCATTGTTTACCTCTCCTCAATTTTGATTTCTGCTTACACGTGTTCGATCTGCAGCAATTGTAAAATGAGTAGGTTGTTATAAAATGTAGTCTCTTGTTGGTTGATGTTTGCAACAGACATTAGAAAGCCTTAGAGTTTTTTATACTTTATACCGTTAAAGATTTATGCTTTCTTTCTTAAAGTATAAAAAAACAAAACTGTGACAATTTACCTAGGTAATATTTCCCTCCTTTTACATAATTTTCACACATCAAGTATATATGCATTGTCGTAGTATGTCAATTTAAAAAATATCGAATATACAAATAATTTGAAATAGGGACAGTCCCCCGCCACACTAACGCGTTAAAGCAGTGGGGGACTGTCCCCCCATTGCAAGGGATACAAAAAGGAACCAGGGGAAATTTCCCCTGGTTCCTTTTTGCGAGTTACATAGAATCAGAATGTCCGTGTTTCTACGACCTCGTGATATTTGTCTAAAATGGATAACTTACTCGGACTGTTTTCTTCCGCTATCTGTACCGCCGCATTTATTGCTTTATCATATTTATCGTACTCCTCAGTTGGCGCAACATCTTCAATCTTTACGAACCAAGTTGTCGCATCTTTATTTGGAGTTACAGTATAATGTTTCATATTAATAAACCACCTTTATTTTTTAGTACCATCTGTCCTCTTTCCGATAAACGGTTAGGGGTAGTCCCATTATAGGCTTCTCTTCATTTATCGTTTCCTATCGTCCGAAGCATCTGGTTATCGCCTATATTATGAATTTACCCTGTACATAAAGCAGCAAAACTTACATGAATCAAAAATCCTCATCAATTGGCAACACCATTTTCCACCCATTTGATTTGCAAGAATAACACTTTTACTGAATATGGGAATCAATCTAAGAGAGTAACATTTCATTAAATCGCTTACACACCGTTAATTTTGTAATATATTGACAAACGGGGCAACTGATCAATGGTGGTCTAGGTTGAATTTGGATAAACAGGAAGGTTTGGAAGATGTGAAAAGTTAATTTGTGGTTAGTATAGATTATTAGGATGGAGCTTATGGTGCTCCATCCTTTTTATTCATTAAACGATTCGTTTCACTAACTCATTGAGTTCATGAATGTTTTCACCTTGTTGGTTCAATAATTTCAGCGTCTCTTCGTTCAAATTCTGTTGATCAGAAATCTTGTTTTGTTTGATCAGCTCATTGAGCTCATGGATATTCTCGCCCTGTTGGCTCAATAATTTCAATAACGCTTCCGAGCTTGCATCTTGTTGTTCAGAAGACGTTCCAGTCGTATTCTTGTAGTCTTGAGCAAATTTGTGGTAAACAGCTTCATGGTGATCTTTTGCATAATTTAACAAAGCAGTATATAAAAGATCTTTTTTTGAAATGTTTTGTACTAAATCATTATATAATTGTGCTGTGTGTTCATCATTTTTCATTCGTGCATGATGATAGGAC
Organism: Virgibacillus phasianinus; assembly: GCF_002216775.1. Classification (GTDB taxonomy): domain Bacteria; phylum Bacillota; class Bacilli; order Bacillales; family Amphibacillaceae; genus Virgibacillus_F; species Virgibacillus_F phasianinus. The sequence continues at coordinate 1,871,472 of NZ_CP022315.1, read as the reverse complement.
ATTTCCGTTTGTTGACGATTGTCATATACACCTTCACTAAACGATTTATCATCAGTTGCAGCTGTTGTTTTTTGTACATCTTCATTTTTTAGGGCGTGCCCTTCAATATCTACTTTAGGTAAAATACGATCTAGCCATTTTGGGAAATACCATGATGCGCGCCCAAATAATGCTGTTAAGGCAGGTACCATCATCATACGGACAATGAATGCATCAAAGAGTACACCGAATGCTAAGGCGATACCCATTGATTTTATCATGATATCATCCTGGAATACGAAACCAATGAATACACTGAACATAATTAGTGCTGCTGCAACGATAACAGGGCCGCTTTCCTTAAGGCCTGTTTTGATGGAGTGAATATTATCTCGCGTCTGCTGGTATTCCTCGTGAATACGGGACATTAGGAACACCTCATAGTCCATTGCAAGTCCAAATAGTAAACCAATTGTTATAATTGGCAGAAAAGCAAGGACAGGACCGGTTGTACTGACTCCAAACAAATCACTTATGAAGCCATCTTGCATGATTAATGTGGTAAATCCTAACGTTGCTGCCAGTGACAGGACAAATCCCAACACAGCCTTTAATGGAATGATAAGTGAACGGAAAACAACCATCAATAACACGAATGCGAGTAAAATAATGACACCTGCAAACAATGGAATCGCGTCATTAAGTTTCTCAGACATTTCAATATTGATGACAGTTAAACCTGAAATCTCCGTGTGTAAATCGTATTTATCTTCCGCTTGTTGATTATAGTCACGTAATTCGTGAACTAAATCATAGGTTGATTCATCGTTCGGCCCTTTTTCGGGAATGATTGAGATCAAAGCATAGTCTTTACTTTCACTCATTTGCGGTTTTGTTACTGTTGCAACGTGATCCATGCTATTCAGATCTTCAACCATGTTTGATAAATCTTTTTGTAATGCTTCCGGATTGCCCTTATCAGAAACATCTGCAAGCATTGCGATTGGGCCATTAATTCCTTCGCCAAAACCATCTGCCATTATCCCATACGCTTGTTTGACTGTTGAATCTTCAGGTTGCATGCCATTATCAGGAATACCTAAACGCATATGCGTGAATGGTATTGCTAGCGCAGCTAATAAAATCAGTCCGGCTAAAAATGCAATAACTGGTTTACCGACAACAAATTTTGACCATGGTGTATTTAAATCACCACTATTTGCTGATTTATTCCGTTTTGGTTTGATTTTCTTATGGAATATGCTGATTAGTGCCGGAAGTAATGTAAGTGCACTCAAAACGGCAAATAACACACTGATTGCAGATGCAAAGCCCATCACTGTTAAGAAATCTATGCCCACAAGTGCTAGCCCACATACAGCAATAATTACCGTGACACCTGCAAAAATAACTGCGCTGCCGGCTGTTCCTAGTGCCATACCAATTGCTTTAACATGATCCGATTCCGTTTTAATAATTTCACGGTATCTAAAGAGAATAAACAGCGCATAGTCTATACCTAAAGCGAGTCCAATCATGACTGCTAGAGTTAATGCTATATTTGGAATATCAAATGCATATGTCAATAATGCGACACTTCCGATACTGGAACCAAGTCCTATTACAGCGCTGATGATCGGCATACCTGCTGCAATTAATGATCCAAATGCAACCAGCAGGATTACAAATGCAACAACAATACCAATAATTTCAGGTGCCGGGCTTATTTCTACATTGGCACTCAGTGCATTACCAGTCAGTTCCGTCCGTATATCATCCAATGAATTCACGGAATCCTTCACATTTTCAATAGAGTCATCGGTGATGGATGTTTTTGAAACATCATAATTGATATCTGCAAATGCTACTGTTTGATCCTTGTTTATTTGTCTGTTTTTATAAGGATCCGTGATACGATCGACATGTTTATCGTTTTCTTTTACTTCTGTTAACGCATCCTGAATGGTCTTCATCGTATCTTTATCTGTGATGCCTTTTTCCTCATCAGACTTGAACACAACTCTAATAGTTGCTTTCTCACTATCATGGTTGAATTCTTCCGCGATTTTGTCATTCGTACCTAACGACTTCAATCCATTCATTTTGATGTTATTGTCAAACTCGGGATTATTTATAATGAGCGGAATGACTATAGCTGCTAGAATCACAACCCATGCTGCTAAAGCAGACCACTTATGTTTTGCAATAGATGAACCTAATTTGTACAAAAACTTTGCCAAAATATTGCCTCCTATAAAAATAATAAACTGTGTAGATTACACATGAAGCATATTACTACTAATACACTTTCATATAAAGATATAATTTATATATATTGTATAGATAAACTACAAAAAAGGAGAAGTGTAGTATGAATGCGACTGATTTAAGGGTTATAAAAACAAAAAAAGCCCTTTCAACAGCATTATTTAATTTATTGGAAAAATATACAATGTCCTCGATAACAGTGAATATGATTTGTAATGAATCTTTAGTGCACCGTACAACTTTTTATAAACACTTTTATGATAAGTATGATTTGTTAATTTATCTATTTAAAAGCTTCTCAAAAGATTACTTTGAGCTGGATTTAAAAGATCGTATTAACTCACCTTTCACGTCTATTTCCTATATTATCAACACACGTATTGATAAAATTAGTAAACGCCAGAAGAATGATCGTAAATTTTATGATACTTTAGCGAATTATTTTGTGGATGTGTTTCAAAATGATATTAAAGAAAATGCAAATCGATTTTCAGTGGATTCAAAGGTACCTAATGATTTAATTATTTATATTTACGGTGCAAACCTTCAGGCAATTATGGATTGGAATCGCAATAATAACGTTGAAAAAAGTTCTGAAGAGCTGGATAAAATTTTCCATAAAGTAGTTAATTTAAAAATTAAAAACTAAACTATCATAAGGGGGGTCAGTCCCCCACCGCATTAACGCGTTAAAGCAATGGGGGACTGACCCCCTTATCTCCTGCTGTCAAACCGAGTAAATCATCCCGTTTCATATAAATAGCAGGTCCGCCAAGCAGGCTGGAGAGGTTCTCCAGTTTTTCAATCGGTGTTTCATTTGCTGTATACTGCCGCTTCGGGTATCTTGTTAAATCCATCGTATCCTCCCTTTCTTTTGATCACCCAAGTTCCTTACACCCCTGATAAACAAGCTCAAACAGCTCACCCAAATCCGCTTCATCAACACAGGAGAATGCAATACGGATGTCCGTTTCCCCTATGGAAATGACGCCCACTCCATATCGTTGAAGCAAATGCTCGCGGAGCCTCTCCGCCTTTACTGATTTAAGTTTAAGGCAAACAAAATAACCTGAATTGAATGGATAGGGCTCAAAGGCATCACGATATTTTTCATTTGATACGATTTCCTTTACCCGCTTCCATCGGGATTCCATTACCGTAAAGTTCCGCTGACGCTGCTGCTCGAAGTTCGGGTTTTGTAAAGCATCCAAGACAAATGTTTGTCCCGGATGCGAGGAACTGGAGACGGATCCCCGAATAGCACCCATAACTTTATTTTCCAATGCATCCTGGACAGCCTTATCGGTTACTCCAAAAGTTAGAAATCCAATGCGGAACCCCCAGGCAAAATGCTCTTTTGTCGCACCATCAATCTTAATCGGGAGAACACGCGGATGCATGCCGACCAATCGCGCGAAAATGGATTCCTTGAATGAACCTTCGTAAACAAGACCAAAGTAGGCATCGTCTGCAACAGCAATCACACTGATTCCAGCATCAGCTGCTTTTTCGATGGCCGTAAGAATTTCGGTAACCTCTTGCTCGGACGGTGTATATCCTGTTGGATTGTGCGGGAAGTTCAACACGATCACAACTTTTCCACCTGTACAAGCAAATATGGCCTCTTCCATTCCTTTTACATTAAATGTGTTATTGGCCGTGAATAACGGATAGGTCACTTGATGACTTCGATGCCGAACATCAAATGTCAGGTTATAGTTATCCCAAAACTTTTCTGGTACGACAACGGTATCCCCTTCTTCTAAAAACAGGTCCCCCACAATGCTTAGTCCATGGGTAAGGGAACTAGTTACAATAGGGAGACTGAACTCCTTGTTTGCTAACGAGGGATTATCCCTGACCAGCTTCTTCTTCCACTCTTGACGAAGCTCCATCTTCCCGGCTGGCGGTGCATATGGATACAAATCCTTTGGGTCATACGCTGACAGCTTTTCTTGAAACAGGGATAAGTGCATGGGCTGCCTGTCTTCTGTTGCCATACCAATCGTGGCGTTAAATCGGTGTGCCTTCTGTTGTGCCTCTATCCCTTGGCTCACAATTCCTTTGGGAAAAAACATTGATTTTCCAAGCTCCGATAACATCTTATAAATGTTAGCATCCTGTGTTTCGATAACCTGGTTTAGTTTCATTGCCAGTTCGTTGTACATTTCCATTAACCACCATTTCCTTTTTCAAATCATAACAAGAATTATAGAGCACCTATGATTCTTCCGTATAGGCAACAATGTGTTTGCGTACTTTAAACGTTTCTTCCTCTTCAAGCGGGTCAAAAATCTTAAATTTACGAAGCTGTTTCCCATAAACATGAATCGTAATAGTAGGTTTGTCCCCCTGTTGTTCAAGGATATGACAGTCTGCTGGCGGCAGAAGCTGTCCGGTACTTTGCTGATTAAACGTCATCACTCCCGAATTACGGAGTTTGACAACATCATCGGAAACGTCCTCCATTTTCAAGAAATTGGTTACTTTCATACGCCCGGCGGCAACTCCCTCTACGCCCCACGTACCATCATGGTCATGTATTGGTGTAGCCTGACCTGGACTCCAGACAAGGGCAAGCACCTCAAAGCGGTCCTGTGGATCCCAGTAAAGAGAGTGACGTGCGTAGTGATCTGCATCTGGTTCCATTTTTTCAACGGGAAGCCACGATGTATCGCTTATCAGTTTCCCTACTAAATCCTCCGCTTCGTCTACCAGATCGTCATCTCTCTCGCTTTGTTCTACAACTGCAGTCATTTCCCTCACAAAGTCATCTAGATCATAGTGCTTAACTTGATTTCCCATTACAAATGCGCCTCCTATTTTTTATACTTTATACCGAAAAGATTTACTCCTCTACTAAGTGCTTTTTTGAATTTGTATAATTGTATACAATCTAAGCGTTAAAAATGAATAGGCCTTGTGTTAAAACTAGCCTATCGGTAATAATTAGCTTATTGGACTTCATCTACCTGGTCATTTTCATCGTAGTATTTGGATTTTTTAATTGCGTGGACTGCATCCTTCAAGCTATTTTGGATATGCTTTTTCATTGCTGATTTGGCACCAGCCTTATCTCTTTGCACAATACGTTCCAAAATTAATTCATGTTCTTCAGAATCATCCATAACACCGCAATTTTTTTCATTAAAGATGATCCGTTTATATCGATAAATATGGTCATTCAATTGCGAAATGATATTCTTTACTGTTCTGTTTTCACTTAAATCATAGATATAGTTGTGGAATTTGTTACCATAATACAAAAGATCATCAATTTTCCCATCGCCGTACGTCTGTTTAATCATATAGACAATATTGGTTAAATGGTTCATATCATCCTCGGTTGCATTTTCCGTAGCCTGTTCAACCGCTATTTCTTCTAGTTTGCTCCTTACATTAAAGATTTCTTCTACTTCTTTAATGGACATAGAAGCAACCTTAAGTCGTCCATTTGATTGGCGTTCAATTAAATTTTCAAAAACTAGTATTTGCAACGCTTCACGCAGCGGTGTACGACTAACGCCTAATTCTTGTGACAACTCCTCCTCAACTAATACCTCATCAGGCGCCAGTATTCCTTCTAATATTTTTTGTTTTAATTCAAAATATGCCAGATCCTTAGCGGAAATCCTTCGAGGTGAAGATTGGTTAAATAAACGATTCATTTAGTTCACCCCCATTCTTTGTGTAATTGTATACAGTTATTCTATTATAAATATTGTGAGTTGTCAAACATTTCATCACGAAACGATGTTGACCCATTGCAGAGTGAAATATCCATTTATCACCCTGCAACAGAAGTCTCTGATCGAAAACACTTTAGCGCGTTAGTGCAACGGGGGACAGTCCCCATTTAAATGGGGACTGTCCCCCTCCATCAAAGTCCCCACATCAGCTATACTTAACCGCCACATTCTTCATTACGGTATAATTATATAGCGCGGTCCATCCTTTTTCTCTGCCGAACCCGCTTTTCTTATAACCGCCGAATGGCATTTGCACGCCGCCTCCAGCGCCATAATTATTGATAAATATTTGACCGGAATCAATTCTGCTTGCTAAATAGTGGGCTGTACTTATATCCTTTGTCCAAATACCTGTTACCAGGCCGTAATCCGTGCTGTTTGCTAATTCCAACGCTTCCTCGATATCCTTAAACGTAAAAACAGTTAACACAGGACCGAAAATTTCCTCTTGTGCAAGCCTGCTGTCCCTGCTAATCCCGTCAATAATGGTCGGCTGTATATAAAGTCCGCCTTCATATCCTTCTACCTTCACCGAATTTCCGCCGACAAGGATATCTCCTTCCTCTTTCGCCAGATCAATCATATCCATTACATGATGGTATTGTTTATCGTTCAAAATCGGCCCCAGGTCTTTATCCTGAATCCCTGCTCCAATCGTCAGATTTCCGAACCGCTCTACGACTTTTTCCAAAAATTCTTGTTTAAACGATTCCTCTACTAACAGTCTTGCTCCCGCAGAGCAGGTTTGTCCTGCATTCTGAATAATAGACCGGACCACACCTTCCACGGTTTTCTGCCTATCACAATCGGCAAATACAATATTCGGAGATTTTCCGCCCAGCTCCAAGGTTGAAGGTACGACATTAGCCATGGCAGCTTGTCCAACGGCAATCCCCGTACCAACTGAGCCGGTAAACGTAACATGGTTAACGAGCGGATGACCTGATAAAGCTGCCCCAGCTTCCTGTCCATAACCGGTCACATGATTAAACACACCTGCTGGCAAATTAATCTCCTCAAAAAACGCACTTAACCTCATTGCTGTCATTGGTGTATCCTCCGCGCTTTTCACTACAACTGTATTTCCGGTAGCAATTGCCGCTGCAACACTGCGCGAAGTAATTTGCAGGGGATAATTCCACGGTATAATGTGCGCAGTTACTCCGGCCGGTTCACGCACCACATAATCCAGTAAACCATCTTCAATCGGAATGGTATCGCCCATCACTTTATCCGCGGCACCACCATAAAACCGAAAATACCGAATCGCTGCATCCACGTCCGCATATGCCTGCGAAAGTGGTTTTCCTACGTCTATGCATTCCAGTTCAGCCAATTCATCTCTGTGTGATTTCAGTTTGTCGGCAATTTGAAATAAAATTTCGCCACGTTCAAACGCTTTTACCTTTCGCCACTCTTCCCCGTTAAATGCAGCCTTCGCAGCCTGCACTGCCCGATTCACATCTTCCTCTGTTCCGCGGGGGATCGTGGCAATAATTTCCCCGCTGGACGGATTCTTCACATCGATTGTGTCGGTACCGGTACCCTTCGTCCATTTCCCGTCAATGTACATTTGGAATGCTTTCAAAAGATCCTCTCCTTTGGCTCAAATTAGATATTTCTTCCCCCATCTACATGTAAAACGGATCCTGTAACCATATTTGTTTCTTCTGACAACAGGAATTTAACCGACTGTGCAATATCTTCTGGTTTCAATAATCTGCCAAGTGGCACACTTTTTTCAAAGACCTCTTTTTTCGTATCATCCACATTCGCACCTTCTCCTGAAAATTGTCCAAGCATAGTTGTATCAGCTGGACCAGGATGAAGAACATTCACATTAATCTGGTCTGCTGCCAGCTCCAAGGCAAGCGCTTTGGAAAAAGACTCTACCGCCCCTTTGGAAGCAACATAGCATTGCAGGCCTGGCCTTGGTCTAGTTGTGGATACCGAACCAATATTAACAATTTTTCCCTGCTGCTGTTTTCTCATATAGTGAGCAGCTTCCCGGCATGTTAAAAAAATACTAGTCATATTCACATCCATGATTTTTCGATAGTCATCCAGGCTGCAGTCTTCAATCGGTGTTGCGCTTTGAGCAATCCCGAGAATATTGGCCAGCCCATCAATGGATCCAAAACGATCAAAGGTTTCTTTAAAAATATGACGTACCGTATCTTCTGCTAGTAGATTTCCTTGATATGCCATAAAACCGGGGTGGCCATTAAATTCATCAAGCGAATCCGTATGTAAATCACAACCAGCTACATTTGCTCCTTCTTCCAGCAATAATGCTACAGTAGCTTTTCCCATTCCTCCAGCGGCACCTGTTACAATCATCGTTTTCCCTTTCAATGTCATTACATCACCCCATTATTTTTTTCAGTTTCCCGGCAATAACGTCTCCAATTTCCACAGTTGACGCCGTCCCGCCAATATCCGGCGTTAACACTTTTTTCTCTTCCAAAACTTCTTCCATGGCTGTTAAGACAGCGTCATGCAGATCTCTTCTTCCTAAATGCTCCAGCATGAGCGCTGCTGACCAGATTTGGGCCATGGGATTGGCAATACCTTTTCCAGCGATATCCGGAGCAGATCCGTGCACGGCTTCAAACATGGAAGGAAATTCACCACTTGGGTTTATATTTCCAGACGGGGCAAGCCCCAGCCCTCCGACGATGGCTGATCCCAAATCCGATAAAATGTCACCGAATAAATTGGACGCGAGTACCACTTCGAAAGATTTCGGCCGCTGGACAAAATAGGCAGCCAAGGCGTCAATATAATATTTTTCATAGGCGATATCCTTGTTCTTGTCAGCAATTTCCTCTACCATCCGATCCCAAAATGACATTGCATGGACAACGACGTTTGACTTTGTTGCATTCGTTACTTTCGTTAGACCATGTTCCCGGGCATATTGATACGCAAATTCAGCAATTTGCGTGATACCCTGCCTTGTCATCACCGTGTTCTGTATTGCCATTTCCCTCGTTTCCCCGTGAAACATATTGCCACCCGAATCGGTATATTCCCCCTCACTATTCTCACGGATAATGACAAAATCAATCGGATTATCCTGTTTCAAGGGGCTTTCCATTCCACGGAGAAGCTTGACCGGTCTAAAATTAACGTATTGCTGAAAATGTTTTCGAATTGGCAAAATTAAATTCCATATCGTAACGGAGTCCGGCACCCGGTAATCTCCAATCGCACCGAATAAAATGGCGTCAAAATCTTTTAACTGATCGAGCCCATCCTCAGGCATCATTCGTCCATGTTCCAGATAGTAATCACTATTCCAGTTAAATTCTTTGGTTTCCATTTGAAAGGTCGAATCAATTTCGGAAAGTGTCTGTAATATCTTCACTGCTTCCCTTGTCACTTCCGGGCCAATTCCGTCCCCAGGTAAAATCGCAATCTTATCTACGTTCATTCGAATCATCCTTTTTGTTAGAAAATCTTGGCTTGTCGCCAAGAACTAATGGCGAAAGCCTTAGATTTTTTTATACTTTATACCGATAAAGATTTATGCTTTCTTAAAGTGTAAGAAAAGCTCAGGGCGCCCCGTTTAGAAGCGGACGCATAAGCAAGGGACCGTAGAACGCATGGGTTTCGCGTTCGTAGTGTCCATTGCTTATGACGGCAGCTTCTGGGCGCTGGAGCTAGACATATTTTATACATTCTTATCCTTTAAGATAAGAACTGCCCCTTCCAGCAATCCGAATCCATATACTTAATTAAATTTCTGAAACATGGACAGCGGGTTTCCTGCCATGATTCCATTTCCCATCTAGTGCACGCTCGATTTGGGCACCCAGCTGAAGCAGCAATCCATCGTCTCCTTGCCGCGCGAGTGCGTGAATTCCAAACGGCATTCCATTTTCCATCTCAGCCATTGGCAGCGAAATGCCCGGAAGACCGCAGAGATTGGCAATCGAAGTATACGCGAATATGCCCCAGAGATTCTCGAACCAATTATAGACGGAGGGGTTATCACTAATCGTCAAATACTCTTTCGTTCCAAGTAATGGCGTGGGCGAGGCCATTACCGGTGTCAGGATAATATCCCAGTCCTCAAAGAAGGTTGCAAGCTCCCGGGAGGTTTTATTAAATACTCCCTGCATCCTGGCGCGTTCCGCATAGCTGGCAAATCGTCCCTCTTCAAAGACCCGAATACACATCGGTTCAATCAGATCAGCAGGTGGACGTTCCAGGCCCTTTTGCTCCAGTATGTTCGAAATCGTTTGCGCAAATTTCATGATATATGCCGAAGTTTGTGCTTCGTAGGCGGCATGAAGATTAACATCGGGAACAACCCACTCCACGTGATGGCCAAGTCCCTCCAGGAAATGAGCCGCACGTTCCAATTCAGCTACAATATGCGGTGTTGCCCGGTAATCACCCCACTCATGTGAAACAGCGATACGAAGTTTTTTTGGATCGCGCCGGATTTGCTCGGTGTATGACTCAGACGGCTTCCAATACGGCATGAACTCCCCAGGGGCTCCACCTCTGCAATTATCGACAAAGGCAGCAGTATCACGGATCGTTCGCGTATGGCACCCTTGAGCAGAAACTACATTCATCAGGTCGGAACTGTTCGGGGCCGCTGAAAAAACGCCACGGGACGGTTTCAAACCGATGTTGCCGTTCACACCTGCAGGAATTCGAATCGAACCACCACCATCCGTTGCATGGGAGATTGGAATGATTCCTGCTGCAACCGAGGCCGCCGTACCAGCCGAGGAGCCGCAAGTTGTATAGTCAAGATTCCACGGATTTCGCGTAATATAGACGTCCGGGTTCTCTGCCGAACTGCAAAGGCCAAACTCTGGCGTTGTCGTTCGACCGATAATGTTAAGACCAGCGTTACGGATTTGTTTGGTCAGGAAACTATCAGCAGTAGCGCGGTTTCCCTTCATCATAAGCGAACCCATTTCCTGCAGGCGGCCTTTGACAGTTGAACTTAAATCCTTCATTAAAAATGGCACGCCCGCAAAGACCCCTTCAGGATCCATCCCATCCTTCAAGGGATCTTTGACAACGTCATCAAAAATCTCAATGACGGAGTTGATCTCAGGGTTTAAGGCCTCGACGCCAGCGGAAACCTGTTGGGCCACTTCCCGCGGGGTAATCTCACCATTCCGTACCAATTCCGCAATACCCATGGCATCAAGATCAGACCATTCATTCCAGTCCATCACTAATTTCATGAAACATCACTCCTTACTAGTTTGATAGTTTTTATAGTATAAAATATGGTAGGGTTTCCACAGTGGATGAAAAGAGACCACTGAAAAAGGGAAATTTAGAACAAAATATGTGGATCTATCATCGCATCTTGAATATACGTCGCTTTCCGCGGGCGAGTGTCGAGTCTCCTCGGACTGCCGTCCTCCGGGGTCTCGCCGATCTCTCACTTCCCGCAGGAGTCTTCGTATATTCAAGATGCTAAGTATAGGTGAAAAATGAAATTATTAACATCCACCACTTTTTCAGTGCACTCGATGAAAAAGGATGGGAGTACACTTTTCAATCTAAATGCCCGGATGGACCACCAGAATATCTCCCCTACGCTCCCTTTCTAATATTCCGTGTCGGAAATTCATAGGCTTCCTGCTTAAAGATCAAACTAAACACCACAAATACAATCAACGAAAGAAACACCGGAACTGTAACGGTATGTACGCCGAATAAATCGCCAAAAGCCTGATTATAAAAGTGAATGGCAATATAAGAACCAATACCGGTAATCATCGAAGCAATCGCTCCAGTTTTATTGGCATATTTCCAATACAACCCTAATATAAGCGGCCACATAAACGCAGCTTCTAACCCGCCAAATGCAAATAGGTTCAAAAAGATTAACAAATCAGGCGGACTAATGGCTAGCAGAAAAGCAACAATACCGATTACCGCAGTCACACTCATACTTACTGTTTTAATCTGTTTTTCCGTTGCCTTTGGTTTGAGGTAATTTAAATAAACATCCTTGACAATCGATGAGCTGACTAACAACAACAACGAGTCTACCGTCGACATAATTGCTGCTAAAGGACCAGCAAGGAGGATACCGGCAAGCCATGGCGGCACTACCTCTAAAGCAATAAATGGAATAACCTTGTCCGCTACTTCAATCCCTGGCAGCACCGGTCTCGCAAACACACCGATTAAATGCATCCCAAGCATAATCGTTCCTACTACAACAGTCCCTATCATAATTGCTCGATGCATGGATTTAGAATTTTTATAGGACATTGCCCTAACGGCAACCTGTGGTACAGCAACAACACCAACACCGACAAGGATCCAGTAAGAAGATACGTAGGAAGCTGTTAATGAACCGTCATGACCAAAAGGTGTAATTAAATTTGGATTAATAGATACCAAATCAGAAAAAATAGTGGATAATCCGCCCCCAGCGATGACTACAGCAACAAGCAATAGTATTGTTCCAAAAAGCATGACAATTCCCTGAACCGTATCTGTGATAACAACAGCGCGAAAACCGCCAATCGTTACATATACCAAGACAGATGCCGTAAAAATAAACAAAGCAGCCGTATAATTAATTCCTGTCACCGACTGAATGAGATATGCTCCCCCAACCCATTGGGCGGCCATTGCAGAGAAAAGAAAGACGATAATGCTGAAAGCTGCTAACAGGACAACTGCTGTACTTTTATATCTTTCTTTCAAGAAGTCAATCAGCGTTACGGCATTATACCGCCTTGCTACAATTGCGAACTTCTTTCCCAATATCAGCAGCACAAAATATCCTGTTGCCACTTGGGTCATCGCAAGCAAAACCCAGCCAAATCCAATGGTATACGCTGCACCCGGCCCACCTAAGAAACTGGATGCACTGCCATAGGTTGCTACCATGGTCATGGCCAGAACCAATCCTCCAAACTCACGGCTCCCAAGAAAATAATCGCTTAGAAAGCCCTCTGCCTTCGATAATTTCCGGTTCGACCAGATTCCGATCAGGAAAATCACCACTAGAAATAATAATAATGGGGTAATCACATTCCAATTCATACGTTCATCACCTCATCTTCGTCTTCTTCGTTTTCATCTTCATCCTCCAGCGATATATCTGTCAGTAAAAACTTAACCACGATAAAAACCAGCACAAACATGAAAAGCGTTCCCAAAATCAAACTGAAAAAGATCCATGCCGGAAACCCCAGTATGTAAGTATATTCTTCAGGCGGTTTCGAACCCAGTCCATAGGCAAAACCGTACCACCATACAAAATTAATGACGGCCAATATACAACCAATAATGGCTTCCCGGTTAGCTATTGCAAAACGGCGTTCCTGCTTTCTTTTTTTATTCTCCAAAGTCAATACTCCCTTCGTAAATTCATGTGATTTCACAATGTAATATGAGTAACTATTATGGAATTTGATCTTGGATGTTAATTGACACGAAAGCCTTTATCCTAATCATTTGAGAAAGACTTCAACCCCTTCCAAAGAAAAAAGTGATTACTTATTGGCAACGCTTACAGAAAGGCACAAATTACTAATCCAAAGTTACGTATAATTTAGCTTCCTTCCCCATTTTTAATGTGATTCTTGTACGCTCACATACTAGCGAATTTTCTTCCCCTATACAGAAATCAAAATATATAGTATATTTAGGGATATCTACTTACTACGTATGATGTACTATGTTGTACACATCCTACCAAATTAAATTTCGTTTGTAAATATAAATTGACTGAAAAATTTTATTTATCAAATATTGAAGTGCGCAATTGTAGGCGCAGCCATTGTGAAATAAGGAGATGATCATAATGACTTTTTCCATTGATAAAATCAGCTTAAATCGCACCATATCCTCAGAAATTGTATTAATTATTAAAGATAATCTTCTCAGCGGAGAATTAAAACCAGGTGACAAACTGCCCACTGAAAAGGAATTAATGGAGAAATTAGGGGTAAGCAGAACCCCTGTCAGAGAAGCAATTAAGATTTTAGAAGCTATTGGGGTAATCCAAATTAAACGTGGCGAAGGAATGTTTATTACAAATAACCCCTCTCACTTTTCATTAAATCCGCTAATATTCAGTTTGATTATGCATAGTAACAGCATGGAGCAGCTTATCGAGTTTCGCCAGCACTTTGAGGTTCTATTAATAAACATGATCATCACAGATGGAAACAAGGATATCAGTAAAATTGAAGAAGTCTATCAGTCGCAAAAGGAAAGAATGAATTCTAGCTTAAGTCCTGAGGAACTCGCCGAGATAGATTTAGAATTTCATCATGCAGTTCTGGAAGCAACAAATAACCCATTTGTCATCGAAATCGGTAAAACTATTTATGAAATTATCAAGCCGAATATGATCCATTTCAAACACACAAGCAACATCAAGCGGACGTTACAAACACATAACTTCTACTTGGAATTACTGCGTGGTAACACCGACTTTAACTCCAGTACGCTGGTTCAGCAGATGATTAAAAACAATGAGGAGATGGTAGAATAATTGATTTTAAAATAGAGTCTGGACAAACGGATAAAATCGGTTTTTTATAGCAAACAATCCTGGTTTTTACTATGTAAAACAAATACTCCGTCATCAGACTGCACTTTCCTCTACAATCTTGGCATCCGCACAAGCATTGCCTTTGTTGCTTAAATATGATAATTAAAACAACACGTTGAGGAAAGGAGACACTCAAATTGAAAAAGAAATATTGTCATCCCAGATATACCAAAAAAAGTTCATTTGACGAAGACCTTCGTTGCAAAGGGACATGCGAGCATTGCTGTAAGGAGTGCAGGGGAAGTCCCAAAAACAGCCCTGTAAATACAAATACATTCAATCCGTCATTTAACCCTTCCATCACAATCAATGTATCCACGGGATCCACTCCAAATCCCAGTATTGGCTTGGAGACTGTCCAATATATTGCGCTTGCTAAAGAGGATAAAAAGATTTATACGAATCAGGACGCTTTAAAACAATACGGAAGTGGCGACATACTAAATCCTAACAACGTTTCCTATACAAATTTGTTTGTAAATGGCGTTTTACAGCCCCCATCCATTTACGATCTGGAGGAAGCGCCCTTCACTTAAAATCAAGCGACCCTCCCCCAACCGATGCTCCCATTATTCTTTTATTTGTAATTGTTAAAGGATGACCCCACTTATTCCATGCAGTTCTCTTCCCTATTTATTATATGATTAATGGATATGGGTGGATTTTGATAAAACACAGCTACTGTCCAAACATCCTTGTTTTCATTTTCATAAGTTAATAGTGGTAATAGTTAAATCACAATTAGCGAGGTGAAAATAGATATAGCTCTTCAATTAATGAAGTTGCAAATTGGGGGGACAGTCACGACCAATGTCGAACCTAATGCAGCCAGTTTTTTCAATGTCACAACCACCGATACCGCTCCCGGGAGCACATTAACCATTGATGCAGCTGACTTTTTCCAAGATGATGGTTCAGCAGTAACTGAGCTTCCACAATTAGCAACGGATAACAGTTATTTTACTGTGTATGTTAATGGTGTGGCCCAAATGGAAGGTTTGTCAACGTACACACCCGGAGCTACTGGCGTTGGTTCATTAGCAATCGATGTTCCGGCCGGAGGCGATCCGATCATCGCTGATAGTCCTGTGGTCTTGCAAGTTGTCAATTTCACACCAACATCTACCACCGATTTTACAACGTGAATCACATCATCCTATGATATAACGAAAAACCGATTATCCTTTACATTAGGGGAATCGGTTTTTAGCGCTTCAAGCTGGGGTTGGCCAAACAACTCAAACCCTTTGGCGTTTTTTTTAACCATTAAAACTACCTAGAATCATAAAATCTACAACAATTCCACTTACTGGGTTTTCTGAACCTAATACCTTAATTCCCAACAATGTTACACCACTAATATTGGTAACATTGGCAGACACATATTTTGCAGTAACATTCTTCTCTCGCATTTGTACTCTTGGTCTTGCGTTTATAGTAGAACTTGTAGAATATACACTTGATGTCGCATGGTCAATAGTTTGCAATAACGAATTACCATTAGCCAATCCATTGTCTGTAAAATAAAGTTTAGCTATGCCATTTGCGTCTGATGTAGCCTGTCCATAAACAATTCGCTTTATTTTTTTGGGATTTGGATCTCCAGCTTTATATACCTGAAGAGCTGTTGGAGCCTGTGAAAAAAGTTCAATGCTCATGGCTATTCCCCCTGTAATACTTTGATATTTATGATAGAAAATCTTGGCTTATCGCCAAGAATGAATGGCGAAAGCCTAAGATATTTATTTTTATACTAATGTGCAAAAAACAACCTTGACTAAATTCATTAATGTTCAGTATACCTTCATATTTATGTACCGTTTACTACTTTCATGTATCTTGATGAGTCATTAGCAGAGGAAATCGCTTGTTTCCTATTCAACTGTATTTACTGTCTACAAAGAAAATAAGTTTAGCCTAGGGAGCAATATTTTTTATACTAACAATGGGATATTTTTAAAATAAAGAAGGATAAAAAAGCCTAATTAGGCTTTGGTCTTCAACAATCGCGCCACTGAAAAAAGTACTACTTACAGTGACGGCGGACTATCGAGGATTGTGTTTGCTAGAATTATATATATGAGCAGATTGGCAGGAGTTAAAACAATGAAGATAATCCTTACCCCAAGGGAAGATATACCAAAATATTCGGCAATGCCTCCACAAACTCCAGATATAGATTTGTCTTTTGCAGATTTTCTTAATTTATTTTGCATTTGGATTCCTCCCCGTATTTTTGTCCAAAACACAAATAAGGTAACTCATACAATCTGGCTTGATTGATAAAGATTGACCAACTGAAAATTGGTCAAAATAGTACAACAAGTATAACATTTATAATTCTATATACGTATGACTTTTTAACAGAAGATGTGAGGTGGTAATCACCTGTCTGCCGATACATTTCCTTGGCCGTAATCAAATTACCGGATAGAAGTTTCTAGGGTTTCTTTTGAGCTAAGTATGGTAATGAATCAGCGTGATCATTACGAAAAAACATTCTTAAAAAAATCCTTTCACATTACAAAGATAAATAGTACAATAGTATTAGTGCAAGTGGTAAATATGAACTACATCACAATTGTGATTGAGCAGAATCAGTGGTTGTTTGAAAAACCGTCAACCAGTTTTATAGAGATAAATATTTAGATAAATGTATTGGCGACTACTTCGCGAAATACATAATCAAACTATTCTTTTCAAATGAAGAGGAACTGATTACTTATCATGAAGGTAGTACTGGGAATTTTTCCTTGAAGCATAATAAAGAAGGGACTCGTCGTGTACTTAGTAACAACGTAACACAAAAATAACGAAACCAATGGGGGAAAACGAATTGAATAATAATGACTTCTACCGTTTAAAATGTCCTGTATGTGAAAGGTTTTACAAAAATAAAGACAAAGTGTTTTTAGATGAATTTAATACTGTTGTTCATCAAAGTTGTTATGGACGATATACTAGTGCCCAAGCTATTCTTGACCAAGGAACTTACCGAAGTACAATCGAAAAATATGATTTTTTCCATGAATTGATAAATTAGATTGTTCCATTCTAACTAATGCAAACACTAATATGGACGGCCCCTGCCCCACTCGAATACAATTACATGGATTGGAATGTGGAGGATCCCGTTTGACTAAGCAAAAAAATAACTGAGCGCAATGAATCACCTGCGCTCAGTTATTTTAGTTATAGGAAACTTTTTTAATACCCCTAGTTAAACTATCGAAACACCCTCGTTTATAGAGACAATGCTAAAATTGCTTCCCCTTTTCCTGCTCTATTTAATCTTCTTCATCAAGAATAGAAAACGTTTCTTCCGCAGTTCTAAATTAACGGAATCCCAAAACCCGTACTTTCCGTATGCCTATTCCCAAGACTTAATTAAAGCATCAGCATCCTTATTAAGAATTTCCTTCGCCTTGTCGGTAATAAATTTATTCATCGCATCATTGTTCAAGTGTTTCAAGAAATCGTTCATTTTCTTAATAGCTTGATTTATGTGGCCCTTTACCAATTGGTGTTCAGCTTGATTTAGCCTATTGCTTAGTTTTTTAGCCAGAGGATGACCTATTTCCCCGGCATCCACATATTGATCAATGAGCTGTTGTATGGATTTGATATTGGTTGTTACGGTTATTTTCAGCTTGTTCGATTGAACAGAATAACCATTTAGCGTTACATCCGCATATACTTCAGCTGTTCCAGTATTATGTGCGATTATTTTTCCATTTTCAACAGTTATAACATTCTCATTGCTGCTAACATAATTAACGGTTGCTTTCGTTAAATCAACTGTCGCATTCTTATTGTTTTTTCCATTTAATTCTAGGTCTATTGTCTGGTTTCTAACTAATGTTGATTCATCGACAGTAACAGTTACGGAATCCAACCCGATTATTTTCACTTCAAAGGTGTCCGTAATGTCAGGATTACTGACAGATGCTGCTTTGACGACCACAGTTCCCTTTCCTTTTGCAGTCACTAGCCCCGTTTCCGATATGCTTGCGTACTTACCACCTTCTTCAATTGTCCATGTTACTGACTTTTCAGTTGCATTTTCCGGCAGAACATTTGCTGATAATTGAAGTGTTCCACCTTTAGTTCTAATCTCCGAATCTCCATGTTCACCCATGATTTCGAGAGAACTAACATTAACGGGATTTAGAACTGTCAGTTCACAGGATACTTCATGACCATCAATGGTTGCTTTGATCGTAGTAGTTCCTGCTGCTTTACCGGTTACCATGCCTGCTGAATTTACAACTGCTACATCTGGATTGTCGGAAGTCCAAATAATTTTATTTGTATAATTTGCCGGCTCTACTGTTGCATTTAGTTGCAATGTTTTACCTACATTTACCTGTGCATGTGAATCCATAGCCAAATCCGTTGCAGGTACTGTTGGAGCAATTTGATTTGGTACATCTGCTTTGTACATAGTTAAGTAGTCTAAATTTACATTACCTATACTGTCATTATCGATACGATAACTGATTACATTTTTACCCTCTTTTAAGGCCAAACGTTCAGATGCGGTAAACCATTCCTCCCAGCTGATTGCTGTTTTATCTGGTGTTATTGTTTTCACATGTGCACCATTTACATATACATTGACTTTTGCTCTTGCAGGTAATTGTGTCGTGGGATTACTTGTCGACTCTCCATCCACTTGTACACCATAGGCATATCTCACACCTACAATATAATCACCTTTTTCTTCCGCATTTACTACAAAACTTGCTTCCGCGCCAGATTTGTTAGGCAGGTTAATATAACCAGTTCCTTGATAATTTGCATGGCTGTCGTCTTTTGTAATATCGCCATAATGAATTGCATCTTCTGCTTGATACATATCGCCTTGTCCCAAATCGCCAGAAGGCAAGTCTTGCCATTCATATGGAGAAACGGGCTCGCCAAAATCAGGAGTTCCATCTTCATTCCAACCGAATTCCTTAATGTTTACTTGACGCCACCAGTTTCGTTCCGTATCTTTATACACACGTGAATGGTACATCATCCAATCTTCTGTACCATCTGCCGATTTCACAAAACTTGCCCTGGCAGGTCCTGATACATCATCAGTAGAAAGGAAAACATCATTTGTACGGGTCCAAGAATCCTTGTTCAAAATGTCCCCATCTTTATTCATTAAATAAGATAAACGATAATCATTTGATTGATAATCACCTTCGGAAACTACGATAAATACTTTTCCATCTCTTTGTAATATACGAGGACCTTCCCCACCACCACCTATGATAGAGCGGTCTGCTGTAATCGTATAAGGATTATCCATTGGAGCAATTGCCGGGCCAATTGGTTCTCCGGATCCCAAAGTACCCCAAATAGCATATAATTGTCCATTATAGTCTAGTACCGTAAAGTCGTTTGCTTGTTTATACTGACCATCTTCACCAGTATATAAGGCACCTTTATTCACATATTCCCCTTGTGGGTCATCAGTGACAGACTCCAATACAGTTGCCATATGTCTGTAATCATAATCTTCCAAGTCGGCACAGTAATAAATATACCATTTGCCATCAAAGAAGAAGATTTCTGGAGCAAAAATACGGGTCTGTGTTCCCTGTGAATCAAATACCATTACCTTTTCACCTTGGTCTGTCAAGGTACGGGATTTGGACACATAAATTTTATTGTTAGAGTCTAAGTTACTAGAGGATACAAAGTAATAAAACCCGTCTTTATAGGTTACAAATGGGTCCTGTCCTTGATATAAAGGGTTGTTAAATTTGTCGTGTACAGACGAACTTGTGACTCCCATTTCTTTCATAAAATCGGAACGAGCGATAGATGCGTTTTCAGTAGCATCTATTAATAGGTCTGCCTTTTCCCTATCACTAATCGCTTTGTCATCAATTGTATCAAGCAATTCCTGCGTGGTTAGTTTCACTGTATTTAAGTTATTTAATGCACCTTCATTTACTTTATCGGCAAAGTTTTCCATCAGGTAATCTATCTTTCCGATTTCTCCACTTAATTCATCCTTTTGAGTTGAAATAATATGATCTAACGGTAAATATAGTGCAGATTCTGGAACAATTTCTCTTTCCTGGCTTGCACTTTCCCAGCCCATACGAAGCCAAGAACCACCCCATCCTTGCAAATATTCAACCTTGATATCATAATGTTTTCCA
Organism: Virgibacillus phasianinus; assembly: GCF_002216775.1. Lineage (GTDB taxonomy): Bacteria > Bacillota > Bacilli > Bacillales > Amphibacillaceae > Virgibacillus_F > Virgibacillus_F phasianinus. Next base: position 1,850,749 of record NZ_CP022315.1, on the reverse strand, counting down.
GCTTCTAAGGATATCGGAGCACTACTTTGTTCGATTTCCCACTTTTGCTCCCAAAAGTCAATGACTAACTCTCCATTAATCCATAGCCTGAACCCATCATCACCTTCCATATAGAAGGTATAATCCTCCGTATATTCTGGTACGATGGTCCCTGTAAAACGCGCAGTATTATAATCAGGTTTTCCTATTAATTCATTAAAAATGCCTATAAAAGAGTCACCATTTAAATTTTCTACAGTACTTTCTCCACGAAAATCGTCAAAATTAAATACATTAATATCTTCTCGGTTATCAGGGTTTCTTTCACAATTAAAGAATTCACCCAACAATCCATGGCCCTCTATCGTTGTATCAGCAGCATGAACATCTGGAGTTGCACTAAACATGCCCGTTAAGAGGATGATTGCTGTAAGTATTCCAAATACTCTTTTCACTATTGTTCCTCCTTCACTAACCCATTAAAATATTTCCCCTCATCTTTTTAAGATGAGGGGCTTTTCATTTTATAAATCTATTTCCATGAATCTATTAATTTATTGGCCACCTTATTAAGGTTCTCCTTCGCGTTATCTGTTATAAATTTATCCATCGCTTTATTGTTCAAATGCTTCAGGAAGCCATTCATCTTCTTAATAGCTTGATTTATGTGGCCCTTATCTAATTGGTGCTCAGCCTGATCTAGTTTATTACTTAGTTTTTTAGCCAATGGCTGCTCAATTTCGCCTCCATTTTCATACTCATTAATAAGAGTCTGTATCGATTCAATGCTTACGTCCTCTGGTGATTTGATAGTAAAGTAGTCAAAGTCAGCATAGATGTCATCAGCAAAAGTAGAGGTTGCATAGAATCCTATCTTAATATCGTCAAGTGAAGCCGTAATCGAATCTGCTGCCTGTACCCATTCGCTTCCATCCCAATAATACGTAGTAAATAGATTACCTTCTTTCTTAATCTTTAAATACATCGTATCGTTACCTGGATGGGAGACCATGTTTTCCGCTTTGGAATATTGCCCGCCCTCTTCTTTTGCAGTTTCTAAGCTATATCCTGTATTTGCAATTGTATCCCAGACGTGGCCAAACCTCACATAATTATCTTCGTCTTCCCAAACAAACAGACCTGCTTGTTGATGATTTTGATTGATTGGAGCAGTTACCTTTGTTGTTATTTCAAAATCTTCGGAAGGAGCTCCCCTTAAGAAAACATTCTTTAATTGATTCTGCTCCTGATAGGAATCTCCTTGTGATGTATGAAGCCGCAATTTACCGGCAACATCAGTCAGACTCCATTTTTTCTCTTCCGTTTCATTGTAAATCATCCATTCCTCAGCTAAAGTGCCATTGTTAAAATGATCTACTTCAGCCCCTTCAGGAATCGGTGGATTGATTTGGTCCTTGAATAAAGATACTGCGTCTTTCAGCGCATGAATAGCATTTTTTATTTCACTTTGTGTTGCATCGTCTTTGTTCGCTACATCTTGTGCTTTTGTTATCGCAGCTGCTAATGCATCAATGGAATCCTGTGGATATTGACCCGGTTCTTCACCTGCTTCTGCATTATCCAGTAACGATTGGGTTTGATTAATTAGTTCAAGAAGGTCGCTAACATTTACTTGACCAATTAGTTCTTTATGGGCTTTTCTCAGCTTGTCAAAGTCAACCTTCTCCACTTTACGATCGTAGCTTAGCAAACCATTAATTTCTATCTCAACATCAGTAATTTGCGTGTAAACTGCTGCACTTAGGCCAGAATTTTCTTTGTATTGTTTTATCTGTTCAATCAACCCGAGATAACGATTGGTTAACTGTTCCTTACTATCCTGCATTTCATAATTAAATACATTTGAATTCCATTCGTGTCCAGGAACATGCAAACCAAGTCCACCGTATTCACCTAGAACAGCAATCCTATCATCTGTCGGTGTAGGTGAACATGGTCCTACATAACAATGAAAATCTATCATGTCCCCGACTCCCTTATCTGTCCAACCACTGGCATTATTAACAAGACGTGTAGGATCAGTATCTTCTACCCATTCCGTAATTCTTTCTGTATCGTACTGTCCCCATCCTTCGTTAAAAACAGTCCATACGATTAGAGATGGCGAGTTGTAGTGCTCTTTGATTATTTCATCAAATTCATGCTCAAATTGTTCAGCATCTTCATCGGAAGGGTTATTGTCAAACATGCTAGGCATATCCTGCCATACGAGCATACCCAACTTGTCCGCCCAATAGTGAAAACGCTGTGGTTCCACTTTTGCATGCTTTCGAATCATGTTAAACCCTAGTTCCTTAGCAGCCTCAATATCAAATTTTAAGGCTTCATCTGTAGGTGCAGTATAGAGTCCTGCAGGCCAGTATCCCTGATCAAGCGGCCCCATTTGAAAAACAAATTCGCCGTTCAATAATGGACGAAGTGTACCGTCCACTTTACCAAGCGAAATTTCCCTCATTCCAAAATAACTTGAAACTTCGTCAATCGTATTCTGACCATCTTTTAATTTAACTTTAAGATCATATAAGAATGGATCGGTAGTGGACCATAACCTAGGATCTGGAACCGGTATTTGAATTTCCTCACCTACAGCACCAGTAGCTCTACCAACCTCTTCTCCATCTTTATAGGCAATCGTTTCGATAGTTTCACCGTTAAGTTCCGAACCTTCAACAACTAATTCCAAATATTCTTCATTAATCTCCGGTGTCATTTTAAGGTTTTCGATATGCGCATTTGATACTGGCTCAAGCCAAACAGTTTGCCAGATTCCTGTTACCGAAGTATAAAAGATACCTCCTGGATTCAGCCGTTGTTTTCCCAGAGCTCTGCTTGTTGATGTAGAATCGTAAACCTCAACAATTAATTCATTATTTCCTTCTTTAAGGAAATCGGTTATGTTAAAATCAAAAGAATCATAACCACCTTTATGGGAACCAACTTCTTCTCCATTTACATAGACTACAGTCTTCCAATCAACTGCACCGAAATGTAATAGGATATCGTCACCGGTCCACCCCTCTGGTATAGTAAAGTTACGCTTATACCACACATGATCTTCGTGGCGTTCAACTCCTGATAACCTGGACTCAACTGCAAACGGGACTAGAATCTTTTCATCTAAAGTCTTCCCAGCAGGTAAATCATCACCTTCAGAAGCCTCTTGGAACTCCCATTCGCCGTTTAAATTCATCCAATCCTCACGCACCATTTGCGGACGCGGATATTCAGGGAGAACATTATCAGCCGTAACCTCATCTGCCCATTTTGATGAAATAATAAAGGTAGAGTTATTTTTTACCATGGTGCTAAATGAAGGAAGCACATCCCCATCCTTTTTTGTTAGTTGACCCTCGCCATCGTAAGTCACCAATAAGTTTTCATCATCCTTGCTGGTAATTGGATAGTCCAATTCGAGTATAAGTGTGGAAGGATCATCTTCTTTTAGCGAAATAGATGTAGGCTTGCTATTTCCAATTGTCGTAAAGTGATCATTTGCATTTTCCGGGACTTCATTTAATTCGCTTTGAAAATTCATCTCAATTGTTTTTCCGCTTTCGGAAACGCTTGAGCTGATAGGTCCTTCATTAGTAAAACCTTCAGGGAGATACAATCTATTGTTAGGCACAATTTCTTTCTCCTGACTGGCACTGGACCAATTTAATTTCAAATGCGCGCCCCCATGGTCCTCAAAGTATTCAATTTTTATGTCATACGTTTTTCCCGCTTCTAAAGAAATAGGTTCACTGACCTGCTCAATGTCCCAATCATTTACCCAGTGATCAATAACTAGTTGATTATCTATCCATAGTCTAAAGCCGTTGTCGCCAATCATTGAAAATGTATAGTCTTCTGTGTATTCAGGTTTAATTTGACCGGTCCATCTTACTGTAACGTCATCCTCCTGTCCTGTTAACGTTTTTAACGTTGGATTTAAGTTTCCAAAATTAATATTCGGAGAAACAATGGTTGCCTTTTTCTCTGAAAAGTCAAAGGCTCCGGGTTCCGAGCTAATATAAAAGTCTCCCTTTAATCCATTCTGTTGAGAACTATCCTCTTTCGCCTGCACATGTGCTAATCCTAGCGAATATATTGCAATTGAAAAAAACAGAGTAAGAACAATTGCAAAGACGAATCTGCCAGCTTTTAATCCTGTAACCAAATAAATACCCTCCCTGTTTTGATTAATGAACATGCACCCAAAATTCTTCCTCTAATCTATTTCCATCCCCTTATAAAACACCCCCTTTAAATTGGTGGGCACTGAAAAAGGTATACTTAATACACAAATATGTGGATCTATCATCGCATCTTGAATATACTGCGCTTTCCGCGGGCGAGTGGTGAGCCTCCTCGGACTGCCGTCCTCCGGGGTCTCGCCGATCTCTCACTTCCCGCAGGAGTCTCCGTATATTCAAGATGCTATGCGAAGGTGAAAAGCTATATTTTTTAATATCCACCACTTTTTCAGTACCCTTTTTAAATTGCGACTTCCCACCTGTATCGGAATGCATATAGATGGTTTCACGTTAAAGTCCCAAAGCTGGAGCACCAGGCGGGATAAGGTCTATTTATATTCACCGGAAGCAACCTTGGGTTCAACCTCCAAAGTATCTGCCTGTTTTTCCAACTGAATAGCATCCCTTTTTCCTCTTCTCATGACAACAAGTCGTTGCAATACGATGAACAAGAGCAAAAGAACTCCGATTGCAATTTTAGTCCACCAAGAGCTTAGAGTGCCCTGAAACATAATAATGGTCTGGATAATTCCCATACTCAATACACCTAGGGTTGGTCCGATTAGATAGCCAAATCCCCCAGTTAAGAGAATGCCACCAATAACACAGGCCGCAATAGCATCCATTTCCATCCCCATTAAATGCAGCCCATAACCCGAAAGCATATATAATGTAAATACTATTCCGCCTAATGCTGAACAAAAGCTCGAAAAGATATAGACCCAAATTGTCGTCTTTTTAACTGGTAATCCCATTAATTTTGCCGATCCGACATTTCCGCCGATAGCATATACATTTCTTCCAAACTTCGTGAATTTCGCCATGTAGAGGGAAACAGCAACAACAATTATTGCAATTATTACCCCTATTGAAATGTAGCTGTCCCCAAACAAATACAATTTGAACTGGGAAAGACTGCTATAAGTTTCATTTGTAATTACAATACTGTCTGTACTAATAAGAAAACTTGCGCCTCTTGCTAAGAACATCCCTGCTAGTGTTACAATCCACGGATGTAGATCAAACTGGCTAATTAAATAGCCCTGGAATGCACCAAATGCAATTCCGATAAGTAAAGATATCAAAATAACTAGATAAGCATTTAAACCCAGTTGTAATAGTGATGCTGAAACCATACTGATAAACGCAACAAATGCTCCAACTGATAAATCAATACCTCCAGTAATAATGACAAATGCCATACCGGTTGCTACAATAATTAAATATGCATTATCGATAAATAAATTAAGGAACACCTGTGTACTTGCAAATCCTGTGAAGGAAATAGATCCATATCCATACATCAGTATAATTAGCATCATCGTTGCTAAAATGAAAATATGGTTCTCTTTCATGTTAAATTTGAAGTATTTCATTGTAATGGCACCTTCTTTTTTCCAAACTGCAAAAACGCCAACCTAAATTTCTCTGACTGGAAAAGGCATACGATAATAACCGCTATAGCTTTAACTACCATTATTATCTGTGGATTAATTCCAACAGAATAGATAGTCGTCGTTAAGGATTGAATAAACAATGCTCCTACAACGGTTCCACTAAGAAAATACCTTCCCCCACGCATGGATGTCCCACCAATTACAACCGCCAAAATGGCATCCAATTCAATCCATAAACCGGCATTATTGGCATCCGCACTACTCACATTTGCACTGACAATAATTCCTGCGATTGCAGCACACACACCGCAGATTGCATATCCGATTAAGATAATTCTTTTAGGCTGAATTCCTGCAAATTTACTTGCAGTCATGTTGTTTCCGATGGATTCAATAAATAGCCCCAATGCTGTTCTTTTCTTCATATATAGCAAAATGAGAAAAACAGCTAAACCTATAAATATCGGGAAAGGAAGACCTAATAGAAATCCGGAACCAATATAGTCGTAGATTTTATTGTCAATTGTTAGGATTTGTCCACCAGTAATTAATTGAGCAATTCCCCTGCCAACAATCAATAAAATAAGAGTTGCAACCATAGGCTGTATATCAAATACTGATACCAACATGCCGTTCCATAGCCCACAGACAATACCAATACCTATTGCGGCAATCAAGGCCACCCAAACAGAAGAGCTTTCCATGATAGAAGCAGCCAATGCCCCTGAAATAGCTAATACAGATCCAACCGATATGTCAATTCCTTCTTTTGCAATAACAATGGTCATGCCAATAGAAATAATCAACAATGGAACAACGCGATTTAAAATATCAATTAGACTTCCAAATAGGTGACCATCCTTGATTTCTATTGAAAAAAAACCAGGAATTAGCAGAAGGTTAAGGATTAGAAGTACAGCAAGGGCAAGGATTGGCCAAAATATTTTGGTTCGAGTGAATTTATACAGGATTTGTTTCAATAAGACCATCCCCTTTTGCGATCATATCCATAATGTTAGATACACTGATTTCATGCTTTTCCAAATGCCCAATCTTTTTGCGATCACGCAGTACAACTACTTCGTCACAGCAAGCTACCAATTCATCTAATTCCGCAGAAATAAATAAAATGGTTATTCCTTCATTTGCCAAATCCAAAATTAGCCTTCTAATTTCACCCTTTGAACCAACATCAATTCCCCTTGTTGGTTCATCTAATATTAATAGTTTAGGGTTAGTGGCTAACCACCTTGCTAGAATTACCTTCTGCTGATTTCCGCCACTCAAATTATCTATTCTTTGTTCCATACTTGGTGTTTTGATTCTGAGCAAATCAATATATTTTTGAGATATTTCTTTTTGTTCTTTCATCGGGATGTATTTAAATAACCCTTTCTTTGTTTGCAGACCTAATACAATGTTTTCCCTAATGGTCAAATCGTTCACAATGCCTTCTACTTTTCGATCTTCCGGACAGAAGCTTAAGCCTTTTTCTATTGCAGTTCTTGGATTCATAGCCCTAATTCTTTCATTATCAATTACAAGAACACCTTGATCGTTATTTTCTATACCAAAAATCAACTTGGCAACCTCTGTCCTTCCAGAGCCCAATAGTCCCGCTAGACCTAATACTTCTCCTTTACGTAAACTTAAATCAATTGGACTTATTGTCCCTCTTCTGCCAAAGCCAGTAGCGTCTAGAAATAATTCATCACTGAGACCTTTTGAATTTTTCTTGGGCTGACTAGTATTTTCTCCCAATTCTTTTCCGATCATTTTCGATACTAAATCTGGTTTTGATAGCTTTTTTGTTTCATATTCACCGATTAGGTGACCATTTCTTAAGACAGTAATACGGTCAGTTATTTCATAAACTTGGTCCAAAAAATGACTAACAAAAATAATGGCCATCCCTTCATTTTTTAAGTTCCGCATTACTTCAAATAATTTCTGAACTTCATTTTTATCTAAACTGGATGTTGGTTCATCGAGGATTAAGACCCCACTAGAGATATCAACTGCCCTTGCTATAGCAACCATTTGCTGGATAGCCGTAGAATAGGATGACAATAACTTACTTACATCAATAGAAATATTTAATCGTTCGGAGAGAATCTTCCCAGCACGTTTATTTATTTCTTTCCAGTCAATTCTTCCGTTTTTTTTGGGTTCCCTTCCGATAAATATATTTTCTGCAACAGTAAGGTTTCCACATAAATTTATTTCTTGATAAACAGTACTTATCCCTAACTTTTGTGCCTCCTGTGGTGATTTTGGTTCAATTTTCTTGCCTTTTAAATAAAAGGTACCGGCGTTCTTTTCATGAACACCTGTTAACACCTTGATTAATGTAGATTTGCCAGCACCATTCTCTCCCATTAAAGAGTGAATTTCCCCCCCTTTCAAATTAAAACTTACATCTGACAATGCCTTAACACCAGGGAATGATTTTGAAATGCCTTCAGCTTTCAACATCAAATTCGAACTCATTTGTACACCCTCTTTATCTATGATTAATCCTATTTACCTCAAGTGAAATTAAGGTTTACCTAGAGTATAAGGAACGAATTACAAAATGTATTTAAAAAATGTTGTCTTTTCTTACAATTTTCAGTCAATGATTACCAAGAAAAGCGTAAGCGCCCAGAAGCTAGACATATTTTATACCGAAAGATTTATTCATTATAAAGGTGCAAAAAGAAAAACCCTTGGTGTTTAGTAACACTTAGGGTTTCTCTAATTTTAATAACTTCTTCTTTTTATTTCCTTATTTGCTTCCTCTTGTGTAAATGTTTCTTCTGAGGTAATCACTTTCATTGGGATATTTTTTCCTTGCTTTAGATCCATGGCCGCCTTCATTAATTGTGGACCTAACAATGGATTACATTCCACAGAAAAATTTAGTTTCTCGGAACTTAATGCATACAAGGCCTTTTTTGTTGCATCAATTGAAATAACTTTAATGTCATTCCCTGGCTTTAAACCAAATTCCTCAATTGCTTCAATTGCACCTATCGCCATATCATCATTATGCGCATAAACGGCATCCACGTCTTTACCATAACGTAATAATGCATTTTTCATCATTTCTTTTCCCTTTTTAAACGTAAAATCTCCTGATAGGGATTCCAATACTTGGAGGTTCGGATTATCGCGTAAGATTTCATTAAATCCTTCTTTTCTGCCTAACGCAGGTGCAGAACCTTTTGTACCTTCTAATTCAATTATATTAATCTTTTCTTTTGATGTACGCATATTATTTACTAACCATCTGGCTGCCCTTCTCCCTTCCTCCACAAAATCAGATCCAATGAAGGAAGTCCACAAAGATGGGTCTTCTACTTCTATTTCCCGGTCGGATAGAATTACAGGTATTCCAGCATCCTTTGCTTCTTGCAGTACTTCTTCCCAACCATATTCCACTATCGGGGAAAATGCTATTACATCAACTCCCTTATCAATAAAACCTTTGATAATTGCAATCTGCTTTTCTTGATTATTCTCTGCATTTTCAAATATCAGATCTATCCCTTCTTTTTCAGCCGCAGCAATAATGGACTTTGTATTAGCAGAGCGAAACTCACTTTCATTACCAACCTGCGCAAAACCTAGGGTTAGATTTACCTTTTGATCTGAATCCGACTTCGTTAATGCGCTTTCACCCTTAAGGTAATGACTTACATTTTTCTTTGTTACCTCGTAATTTCTCAGAATAACTTTTTTTGGTATTTCAACCTCTTGGCTCAATATGTCAAGGGCATATCTTATAGATTCCTTTCCTCCAGTAGGTGTTATAAATGTTGTATTGATTTTTTTCTCCTTCACCAATTGTAAACCACCATTTGATTTATTTACGCCATCACTGCCAATTATTATTACATCTGAAAGATTCATAGAATTAATTGCTCTATATGCCCCTAAAGCCATGGCATCGTTATGTGCATATATCAAATCAGGTTTATTACGAGTTTTTAATAACTTCTTTAGCCCATCTTCAGCCTTATCCCTTTGCCAGTTAGCGACAATTGCATCGGAAATTACATTATTCGATTCTTTAAATATTGTATTTCTGAATCCATTACTTCTTTCCCTTGCTTGAGCAGTACTAGGCAATCCTTGTATTTCAATAATATTTTTACGATGCTTATAACCTAGTAAATCGATTGCGGATTCCGCTGCCATCTCTCCAATCAGGTAGTTATCAGAACCTATATAAAGTGTATAATTATACCCTTCCACTCCTCTTCCTAAAACTATAACAGGAATATCTTGGTAGACATCGGAGATAACCGGACTTAATGCCGAAGAATCATCAATTGATACAATTAATAGATCAATCCCATATGACCTTAGGGTTTGAATGTTTTCAATCTGTTTCTTGGTGCTTTGGGCGGCATCAGTATAGATAACCCTAATATTGTTATGCTTTTCAACTTCCGTTTTTATCTCTTCATTCATCAAAACTTGCCACGGTTCCCTTAAATTCGGCTGTGATACCCCAATGACATAATCTATTTCTGATTCTGTATGTGCAAAGCTATCCTTTACTAGGTAGTTAAACACAAAAAAAACGGCTAAACCTATGCATCCCGTAACTATAGCCCCGTAAATAGCCTTTTTAGTCATTACTCATTGCACCTTCCCTGTAAAGTGTTGGTGAAATACCTACCATTTTCTTAAACGCATTGGAAAAGTAATGCTGTGTACTATATCCAACCATCTCTGCTACTTCATAGATTTTCAAATAAGGATCCTGCATTAACATAAGCGCCTTCCTTATTCTCACTTTTGTAAGATATTGCACAAAGGAAACACCCAATTCATTCTTAATTTGTTTACTTAAATAAGTAGAATTGATCTGGACATTGCGAGCAACTTCCTGTAATGAAATAGTATGTTTAAAATAATGCTGATCAATATAATTTTTCGCTAGTACAACCATTGGAGATAAATTTCTTTCAGGATTCACCTCCTCTGCTAAAAATTTATATTGCTTTGGTAAACGTAGATAGTCATCTATTATCTTCTCAGCACAAACAATAACTTTTCCCAGAAACCTTTCAGCCTGTTCTTTTATTTCTCTATTAATATGAATAAGCTGGTCTATTCCAATCTCTGGTATTAGAACCGTAATATTACCCAAATGATCTTCGAATAGTTCAGCAGATGGGTAAGCGCTCACAATATCTCCAATAATATTTTTCAATGAAAATATTATTAAGGTATCGCTCCAGTATGTTTCATTTCCACTGACATCTATTTCTGGTAACACTTTAAATATACTTATACCAATATTGCCCTCTAAATTAATATTTAGCAACCGACATTGTTTTTTGACTTCATTATCTGAACTTAAGCCTAAACACCAATTTTGAAGGAATTTTTCTTTAAGTAACTGCTGATTGCCCTCTAACAGAATATCCCTATCTCCACTTATCCCGATTTTTTCTAATTGTTCCGTTGCCTTTTTAACAGTATTCTCCAGATCTCCTTTTCTAACAGGTTTTAATAAATAGTCGAACGCACCAACCTTTAATGCCTTTTGTGCATAATTAAATTCATCATAGCCTGTTATTACAATAAAAATTGAGTTCGGAAGATGTTTACGCAATTGTTCCATCAATTCAACGCCATTGAGAAACGGCATATTGATATCGATAAATAATATATCCGGCTTTTTCTCCTTTGCCATTTCCAGGGCTATTTCTCCATCCTCTGCTTCATCGATTGTATGAATTGCGTATTCTTCCCAGTTAACAGCATGTCTTAACCCTTTTCTGATTGTAGTTTCATCTTCGGCAATTAATAATTTCCACATAATTAACCCCCCACGGTCATTGAAAATGCTTTATTTTTTCTTGATAGGAAGTTTTGCAATAACGGTTGTACCTTCATTATATTCACTAAAAACTTCTAATCCATATTCAGACCCGTATGTAAGTTTTATTCGTTCACTTACGTTATACAAACCGAAACCTTTTTTTTGTTCATCAGTTTTGTTTTTCAATGTATCGTTAAGGCGGTCAAGTACATCTTTTTGAATCCCAATCCCAGTATCATTCACCTCTAATATCAGCATATCGGCCTTTTGAGTCACTAAAATAGTAATCTTCCCTTTGCCCCTTTTGTTTCGAATTCCATGGTATATGGCATTTTCAACTAAAGGCTGCAGTATAAGCTTTAATACTTTGTATTCTTTTACTGTTTTATCAGCGTTTATTTCATATTCTAGTTTAGATTCATAACGGGTCATTTGTATGATAAGGTAACTTTCAACATGTTCAACTTCATCCTCTACGGAAATAATTTCATTTCCTTTATTTAGCCCAATTCGAAATAAAGTTGTAAGTGCATTTACCAATTCCACAATTTTGTTTGCCTTGTATTCATAAGCCATCCATTGTATGGTGTCTAGCGTATTATACAAAAAATGAGGATTTATTTGAGCTTGTAATATTTTAAGTTCCGCTTCCCTTTTTCTTTTTTGTTCCATATAAACTAATTGAATAAGCCTTTCAATTTCCTGAATCATCCTGTTGTAGTTATTACCTAATTGTCCAATCTCGTCGTTATACTTTGAATTAAAACGCATATCGAATCGTCCATCTTCAACATTTCTCATGAGTGTTTTCAGCTTATTCACGGGTTTCGTTATAGTACTTGCGAAGAACACCGAAACAATTGATCCAATTATCAGCGTAATAACTGCAATACCAAATGTGAACCACATAACATCAGAAACAACCTCTGTCGTTTCATCTATTGAAAATACCCCTACTATCTTCCAGCCGATATCCGGTATCGTATTATAAATAAATTGGTATCTGCTTCCTTCAATCTCTTTTTCAATGGGAGGCGACTCCTTAGCCGCTAGCCAATCCGGGTGAATTCTATAGACAATTGGATTTACTGGTGAATATACAACATTTCCATCCTCATCCATGATAAATATAAATCCGCTTTTCCCAATCTTTACAGACTCAATAACCTCTTTTATAGAGTCCAATTTTAAATCAATTAATAGTACACCTTGGACCTCTTTGGTTGTTGGATTTACTACTGCTTTTACGAGTGTTAGCACATTGTTTCTTTGATAATTAGAGGTATTTTTGATGTTTCTACCAATAGAGTTGCTTATTAACTGAATTGTTTCCGGTGATTGGACGGCTTTTTTATACCATGACTCCTTTGTAAGCGGGTCTCTGGAAATACGATCGATCTCTCTACTAGTAAAATCGCCATACTTGTTAACTAATAGTATGCCGGCAACTTCCGGATGTCTGTCTGTATAAATTTCCATTTCTTCATTTACAGCTGTTTTCAACTTTTTGGAAGGATTTTTCTTCATAAATTGCTTAACTGCCTCTTCCTTTGACAAATAATACATAATATTGTCGTTCATTTGTATTAGCATCTCTATATTATTCCATACCTGATCAATCATTTGATCGGTATTTCTATTGGTTTCTTCCTCGAGCGTACTTTTGAACATATTCCCCCCAAAAATACCCAATGTCATTACAGATAAAATAATAATAATAATAAAATAGGATAACAGTTTAAAACGGATACTTTTATTATTGAAATGGGTTAATAGCTTATCAAGGTTAATTGGCTTCTTCTCCCCTCCTTATTGTTTCATTATTTATATTATTAACAATATTACATTCATATTTCAATAGTTATCGTAATATTTCATTAGTTTATCGGTGAAATAAAAAACGGAATTGCTATAAACAATTCCGTTTTTATACTAGTATTTACGTGATGGTAATGCAGCTTCAGCTTCTTCTTTTCCTACAAAAACACTTTCATCCGCTTTAATCCATCGTTCAATTTCTTTTCCGGCTTGTAGATCTTTTGCAGCTTGAGCAAGCTGTGGTCCTAATAACGGATTACACTCTACAATAATATTTGACTTTCCTGCAGCAACAGCTTCAAAAATATCTTTTATACCGTCTACAGATACAATTTTAATATCTTCTCCAGGTTTTAACCCGTATTCTTCAATAGCTTGGATAGCACCTAGAGCCATGTCATCATTATGAGCGTATACTGCATCAATGTTTTCCCCATCTGATTTCAAAAATGCCTCCATAACTTCTTTACCTTTGGAACGTGTGAACTCACCTGTTTGCGATTTAATTATTTCATAGTTTGGATTTTCATTTATTATATTTGCAAAGCCTTCCATACGGTCGTTTGCAGAGCTTGCTCCTACCGTACCTTGTAACTCTACAATATTAACTTTTGTCTCTTCACCCATTAATTTAATTAATTCCTTGGCAGCGTTTTCACCTTCCGTTATGAAGTCGGAGCCGATAAAGCTTGTGTATAAGGATTCATCCTCTACATCAATACCACGGTCTAACAAGATTACCGGGATTTCTGCATCCTTAGCTTCAGTTAGCACTTTTTCCCAACCAGATTCTACAACTGGTGCCAATGCAATTAAATCAACTTGTTGAGCAATAAAACTTCTAATAGCTTTAATTTGGTTTTCCTGCTTTTGCTGAGCATCCGAGAATTTTAATTCAAAATCAGGGCTTTCCCCAAAGTCTCTTTAATTGACTCGGTCTCAGCGGTTCTCCATCCGCTCTCTGCACCAATTTGTGAGAAACCTACAACTATTTTATCAGATGAATCTCCCCCACCATTTTCACTATTCGCTTCAGATGTATCACTGTTGTTGCATGCAACTAACAAAAGCATAACTATCATTGATGTAAATACTAATAGTACCGACTTTTTCACTAACTTCACCCCTTTGTATTATTTAACATTAGAATACAATGAGATAGAAAAAGTGTATTTACAAAAAAACATAAAATTTTATATTTTTCGGTTTTTTTGTACAGTACTATTTTCTACCATCGCCTGTTTCGGCTTCTCAATGATCACTCTAAGATGATTCTCCTCTGTTCTTTTGTCATTAATGCACATAACTATCTAATTCCTTCCTGTTAAGTTCTTAGAAAGAAAAATTTGCTCCCTCTCATCATCTTCTATTTCCCTAACCTTAAATCCTTTTCGTGGAAATTGATATTGTGGTAACATCAATTGTTCCTCCAATTACCTGTTCAATAACCCCCTCTTTGCTTAAATATTGACTAAATTCAAATTCTAATCCCTTCTAACACCCAGGCACATATCCCCCCTCCCATCATACTCTATAATAAAACGTTATGGAGGAATGGATATGGCTAATGAGCAGGAGTCTGTTTCAAAAACTCCCCAGAACCGATCAAAGTGGCATCTCTTTGAAGTGATAGGTATTTTAATCGTTATTGGTTCCCTCACAGTACTTTTCTTTGCACCAGATTCACTATCACGGCTATTTGATACTATCGTGAAGGAAATTAAGCCAGTAGTTGTTGACACCTTCTTAACAAGTGAGGTTGGGATTGCTGTCATTGCCAGCGTGATCGTAGGGAGGGTATTAGAACGATTTGGTTTTACTGACGGGCTAATTCGTCTTTTTGTCCCTATAATGAAATGGTTCAAAATTAATCCGGCTGTTATTATTCCTAGCGCCTACAACATTCTTGGTGATATTAACGCGGCGGGGAAAATTGCTGGGCCAATCCTGGTAAAAGCAAAAGCAACTAAAGCTGAACAAAAAATTGCTGTAGCAACCATGATCCAGTCCCCGCAATCCTTTGCGACATTTGTATTGGGACTTATTGCATTATCTATCTTTGGTATCGATTCATTTCTGCTAATCCTTTTATCTATATTTGCACCATTAATTATTGTTCCGTTTGTTTTATCAAATACGATTTATCGCGACACCAAAAAAGTTACCTTAGAAGAACTTCCCAGGTTTACACCTAAAACTACAATGTTGAATACATTCTTTTCATCTGCAAAAGAAGGAACTGAGTTACTGTTTTTGGTTATTATTCCCGCAGTTTCGGTTGTATTCCTCTTCATTGGAATATTAAAATTTGCGGGCATTTGGGATACGATTGAAACGAGTATGGCAGCATTACTTACAATGGTTAGCATTGAGCCAGACACAGGAATTGTTTCATTTCTTGTTGCCCCAACCTTAGCAGTAGCACAACTTGCTGATTTGGCTGCAACCATTGACCCACGCCTAATTGTCGGATCATTTGTTCTAGCAAATTCGGGGCTTCCGATTTACGTCATTATTGGACAGATACCCGCTATATGGGCTGAAACATCGGACTTATGTGAAAGAGAAGTTATCTATGCTTCATTAATCGGGATTCTGATCCGTGTTGCAACTGCTTGCATACTCGGTTATTTCTTAACTCCTTACTTGGTGGTGTAAAAAATGAAGGATTCTTATTTGATTCACGCAGGAAAAATCGTAACGATAAGTGATTTAGGGACCATTTATGACGGGGGAATGATGATTAGTGATGGAAAAATAGCTGAAGTTGGAGATTGGCTCACATTAAAAAAACGCTTCCCGACATTGCAGAGACATGACTATTCTGACTACGTTATCACCCCATCTTTGGTAGATTGTCATACACATTTGTTAGAATTCGCCCCTTCATCCCTATACCCAATAACAGCCAGCACGCATGTATTAGCAGGTAAATCGATATTGCTCCATGCTCTAATGTCTGGAATTACGGCCTTAGGTGAACAAATCTGTGGACACCCGAACAGTGATTTTGCGATGGATGATTATCGCAGTTTTATCAAGGACTTCCCACTAGATATTTCATTCGCAGCCACAAGTATTTCCATTGGATTTGATAGATTAGCTCATTTTACGTCGATTACCAAATCAAAATCAGTACACCAGTCCGACCTTTCTGACCCCTTATTAGTGAAAATAATGGCCGAACAAACTGACTACCCAGGAGAAAATCTATTCATCAATGCAACACCGGCTAACTTTACACCTGATGAGGTTCCACGCGCTGGGGAAATCATATACTCCCTGAATGAATTAAAACAAATTGTCAGGATTTTTCACGAACACGATAAAAAAATCGGTGTCCATGTTGCAGGTGTAGAGGGTATAGAAATGGCTCTTGAGGCCGGTATTGACGTGCTTCATCATGCCCACGGTATTTCAAAGAAACAAATAGAAAAGGCTGCATTACATGGTGTAAAAATTGTCGCCACACCGTTAGGAGGGACCCATCTAGAACCAAATTCACCCAAAAACATAGTAGAACTGCTAAATAATAATATCGATGTATCCATCGCAACAGATTCCTATTTACCCCCGTATCAAAATGTTGAATGGCTACCTTTTGACGATCAAAAATTGCGAGGTCCCGACACTCTAATGTTAATCGCCAACCCTGGAATGAAACAGCTAAAGGAAAACGGATATGATGAAAATCAGATTCTTGCATTACTAACAGCAAATCCAGCTGAAATATTGGGTAAAGCTGACCGATTTGGAAGGTTAAAAAAAGGCATGGATGCAAACTTCTTGGTAGCCAAAGGTATCCCTGGATTGGAAATAGTGGATATTGAAGATATAAGAAAGGTTTATTTTCGTGGAGAAAAAGTTGTGGATAGAGGGTAGTGGGACGTGGGGACAGGTTCCTTGTCCCACTACAGAATTGTTTTAAGGTTTGACGATTAAAGTTACGGGATAGTACGAGGGAGTTGGATTTGGGTGGTTAACTTTAGTTTTAGTAGCATAGGTTCTAATGTTTAAGTTCTTTCCTTTCCTTCATATTTGGGAGAATCCCATATTTCTTTAAAATAGATTATTAATAGATTTAATTAAAAAAGAGGTATTGTGCTTTTTACAATACCTCTTCATTCCTGGATATAGATTATATTTTTGGATATTTACACATTAACTAAAGGCATTGATTAAAAACCTAAATGCCTGCTTTTAGACCTGTATCTTCCTATTCAAAACAATTTAATCTTATTTCCAAAATGAACTCTACATAGAATCTCTATACATCTAACTACAATACAAAACTACATTGGAACCATAAGTATCGCGCAAAAATGATTCACATGCTAATAAAATAATATTCATTTCATCTGAAATTATTTTACTTTGTACACCAGGTTGAACAATATTCATGTTTATTCGAGCTTTCTTACCAGCCTTCAATTTATTTTTGATAGTATTCAAGTCATTAAGAGAACCCTTTTCGATTCTAGAATCTGTCCCCGTTTTCGCCAAATACCTATTTTCTCTATACATCAATCTTTCCACCAATGACACGTAATCATTTGCCCAACGTAGGGATTTCTCGGTTTGTCCACATACCTCGTATAAATCCTTCGTTCTCGCACCTGGAATTTCTTTACTAGAATACTTACAATGGAAAAAGTCGAATTCTATCATTTCATTTGTTTCCTTAATTGCTACAATATCAGCAACTTCTCCGGAACCATCATCATCAAAAATAATCTGATAGTCATCTTTTTGCAAAACATGATTAATCATAGAATATTGAATTGAGGTTGAATCTTTATGTCTCCCTTGGGACTCTTTTTTTATATTAACATTAAGTTGTTCCCAATCTATTGGAAAGATTTGTTTTCCACCAAACTTACCACTAGTTGGTCCATATAATTCCACCTGTATATTTGACTCTAATGAGTATATTTTACCTTCCCCCATAATCCAAACTCTTGGAGGCTCATTCATAAAATATTCTTGTGCAGTGATTTTAGTCTTCCCCGATACATAAAATATTTCCGTTTTACTTATCTTAGTAATTTTAAAATAGTCTTCGGTTAACGAATACTGAAACTCAATTTTTCTACCTTGAATTTCTAACGTTAAAATGAGCTTTTCATTGTCACTCTTTTCATTATTGATATTCAGTTCACAATCAGATAGGGGTACTATTTTATCACTTTTTTCTACAATAAATCCCTTTCTTGGTGAATTTTCTAGTTCAGCATCATTTGCTAATTCAGCTTTATATAAAATTCCCTTTGGAAAAGAAGAAACCATTATTCCTCTTAAAGATCCTTCTAAGATATCCACGGGATTTATATTATTATCTCTAACTTTCTTTGACATATGGTTACACCAATTTTTCCAATAATTTATTGATTCAATCCATCTGGACCAAACTTTCCCTCTATAAGAACAACCAATGCTAATTTTTCCATTCCCATTAAAGCCATTACCAAATAGGTTTGATTTTGTTGATGTTCCCCTAATTGCGTTTGAAACTCCCTCAGCCACATCTGTTCCTGCAAACATTCTATAACTTACTTTCCCAGGTAGTTCATTTCGCAACCCTAATGTTCCAATCATCAATCTATTCACACCATCTAGTATTCTAAAAATTACATCACCTTGAATTCTATTGCTTTCAGGAAACATGGCTTCAATAAGTCTGTTTCCTTTTCCTTGATCGGTTTCATTAACATGAATTATGTTATTGACAGTATCATAATAAATCACGAACAGATTCCAATCTAGTTCAGTAATAGCTTTTTGAGTTGACCAAGCAACAGTAGATTCAACCTTTTCAACTAAAACCATTAGTTTCTCTGATTTTGAATAGTAGCACATAGCGTTATCGGGATCTAAAACTTTTGTCCAATTTTCATTAAGCCATTCGCTTTTTGAATAGTTAAACATTCTTGTGCTAATTTTCATTTGTAATTGATAAATATCTATATCAGAAATATCTTTATTATCTAGACTTTCTAACAAGGTGTGTATATTTATCTCCTCGGCAATTTTCTCAGTAGAAACTACACTTAGAAGTTTGTTCCAATCAGAATCCTGTTGGAATAATTCTGCCATTTGATTTTTTAGGTCATCATTAGCTATATTGGTAATTAACTTGGCATCACCTAAGTTCTCCTTTGAACGTGCAAACCTACCGATAAATTGAAGCGTTATTGGCAGCGTTTTATACTTATCATGAACAGCAGCAATCTTTAAGGAAGGAATATCTACTCCTTCTCCAAACATATCTACACAAACTACAATTTGACATTTGTATTCCCGTAATTTTTTCATAGACGAGGTATTTACTGATTTAGGTTGTCCACTGATTACCAACACGGGGTTAAATTCTGAGTAATATTTGCTATAAATATTGTCAAAAAGAAACTTTGCTCTGTCCCTATTACCTGCTCTTGCTAAAATTATATGTTTATTTCCTTTATCCATATCTTTTTTTAGGATCTCTACAGCCCTTTTTGCGATAGCTATATCCCCTTTTAATTCATCAAATTCTTCAACGGGATAGTATTCTATGTTTTTGAAGTACCCTTGATCCTGGGCTAAAGCCAAGGGATAGTTATATATGAGTTTACCAGCTATTCGCTTCCCATCATCTCTATATGGTGTAGCGGTGAATTGAAGTATCTTTTTCTCCCTGAAATACTCTTTAAAATTAGACCACGTGCTTGCTGCAATATGATGGGCCTCATCAATAATTAATGTGTCACATATTGTAGATAAATGCTCTTTATATGAACCTTCAAATTTAGCTAATAAGGACATTGTCGATACTATGACATTTGAATTTTCTACTAGTTCTTTTAGTTCATCAATATTTGATGGAATACTAGCCAAAATGGTAGTATTAGGCATTAAAATTGATGGGTCCACCATACCTATCCTTGGAAATATCCCGAAGTGCTGGACATTTTCATAAATTTGTTTCCTTAATAAGTTTGAGGGTACAACAATTAGGGTTGTTTTTAGTCTTTCTGAAAGAATTGTAGCAAACATGGTCTCCGTTTTTCCTGTACCTGTTGGCATGAC
The DNA here is from genome assembly GCF_002216775.1 of Virgibacillus phasianinus. GTDB lineage: Bacteria > Bacillota > Bacilli > Bacillales > Amphibacillaceae > Virgibacillus_F > Virgibacillus_F phasianinus. The sequence goes on along the minus strand of NZ_CP022315.1, from coordinate 1,830,413 downwards.
TATAGTGGCAGTCTCATTACTTATTGTCCAATGAGCTCTGATTGCATTCAACGCACCATATTGAGGAAACCTCAATCCCTCCTCTTCCTCCGCCCTAGAACGTTTTTCTTGATAACCTTGAATCCATGATTTAAATACGTCAACGGGCTTAACAAGTTTATTATTTTCATCAACATTATAAGTAAACACATTTTTTTTAATTTTAATTTTCTCCATAACACTAATCCCCCAGGACAGCATTTACATTTCCATTTTGTAGGCCTTTCATTTAGAACAATAACTGTATTATCAATTTGCTATTGTGTTAATGCAAAATAAACCTATTCAGTTCATAAGTTATAGACTATCTCTTTTGGATGGTTTTGTTTGAAACGGGGAGCCTATTCCTGAAAAGAAAGATTAATCCTTTTCTTAAGCTCTGCTTTTATCGTCTTCACATAAAACTCAAGAAATACCTTAACCGGATACTTTGCAAGGTTATCATTTTGATTAAAAGAGACCCCAGAACTTTTCATATGACCAATTAACTTCTCTAACGAAACAACCATCGTTTCACCAGATTGATTTTCATCTATCCATTTCAATATTGCTTTCCGCCAAGCCCTAGTTTCCCCATCAATATACAGTTCACCCTTAATAGGATGCGACAGAAGCGCTTCTCTAACCTTCTTTTCTTTCTTTTTGTCTATACTATCCTCAGTTTTCTTGTAACTGGATTCAGGTTGGCTTTGTTGATAGGTATATTTACCAAACTGGAACTTTCTTTGTTTTTGATAATCCCAATAATCTGGATGAACCTCAATTGGCCTTTGAGCGGCTATTCTCATCGTTTCTTGTCTTTCTCTTTCAAATTTTTCATCTTCCAGATACTTTGCTTTCTGAATTTGTTTTTGCTTTTCTTCGTCCATTTCTTTGATTCTTTGTTGCTCCTCATCCAACATTTTTTGTTCTAGCTCAAATTGTGCTTTCCGTTCAATTAGTTCCTTAAGAAAATCGTTTCTCTTTCCGTCCTCATTCTCCTTTGAAAATACAAAATGGTTTTGTTGTGCATTCATCGACAAAGCCCGATCCAGAGGCACCTCTGAAGAAGATAATTTATAAAACGTTATAGTGCGATCATGTTGCGATATTGGTATGAAACGGAAGATGGTACATAATCGATTAAAAACATCTACATATGCAATATTCATCGTATTAAACTCTTCCACTTCTGTACCTGTATCTTGTGTTAAGTAGTCTAATAGTTCACCCTGTACATTTTCGGTTAGAAATGTATCCCAAAGATCATCTTCATGTGTCTTACTAGTTACATAGGTTTCAGCCTTTAGGAGGGTGCCTTTATTCGTTTCGTCTAAAAAGGAAAGCCAACTGCTATCAACAAATGAAAAGTGCTTAAATTCCTCTTCTTTATAGGTTTTCATTCGTTTGGAAAGGTGTCGGGCATAACTTCCGGATGTTAACCCTTGATTAATGGCAGTAAAATAATCAATCGCCCAACGTTCATCAGAATTCGGAAACTTTATGATAAAATCCGGAATAAACGAGAGTTTCTTTCTGTAATGATACCCCCTCCCAATTTCTGCATTGTAAGGTTTCAACTCTCCCTCTAATAACTCACGAAAAATGGTGAGTCCAATATCTTTTTTAGATTTATCCTCATGCTTAGAGACATGCTTATGATAGGTGTTTGTGTTTTCAGAATAAGAACATTCACTTTCATCAATATGCCTAAAGTAAAAGGGTCTTCCTTCTTCTTTGATTAAATTCATATTTACCGGTTTGTTGCAGCATAAACAGGTAAAAGCACTCTTCTTTGAAAAAACACGATAATTGACTTCGAACCAACGTATAACTTCTGACCTTGTTAGTTTTTTCTGTTCTAATTCTCTTCTTTTCAGTTCAATGTTAAAAACGGAATTATGTAGGTAGGCAGAATCCAAGTTATACACCATCCCTTCTAATGGTTATAGGACTATTATACCATTATGTGAAATTATGGAAATATATAAATTAGAAAATTATAATTTTAATTTAAAATTAAAAATTGAAATGGTTGTATTTGCACTAACACCATCAAACATTCAGTGCTTTTATCTTTTTCGGGTTTATCCTGAAACTCCCACCTTTTTATTGTTTCGCACCTGTCCCCTTCCCCTCTTCTCTTTTTATTTTATTTATGTATAAGTATGTTCCGGTATTGATCCGGAAATGGTTCCTTTTATTGTTCCGGGTATTGTTCCTGCAATGGTTCCGGTATTGTTCCTGCTATCATTCCACCCTCACCCATTCACCAGCCAACCAATCATCCTTGCCTCAACCCCGCCAGCAATCTCTCAACCTCTTCCTTCTCCGCAACAGGATCCATCACTTCCACCATCTCTACCACTTGTTTCCGCTTCTTGCGCTTCTGTTCCCTAAACCAATCTGGTATCACTTCACTAATAACTGTCCCACTCCCGCCATACGAACGCGGCTTCCTCTCACGCCCAACACGAAAGTTCTTCTCTTCTTCCTGGGCAGCTTCTACCTCGGTAATTCCCTTTTTGGCCCACGCCTGGAGAATCCCCTTCACATATCCCCAATTTCCTTTCCCCTGTTCCAAAGCACGCTTCATCGCATGCAAAACAATGGGTTCGCCTGCATCCGAAACCCACTGAATAATGTCATTCGCCACATACGGATTGATCAAACCGAAATTATCTTGGAAAAATACCACCGCGTCTGTTGTAGTTGTATTTGTTGTATTGTTTTGTTTTCTTTTTTGTTTCTGTTTAGTTAATGCGTCCAGGTTGCCGTCCAGATTGTGGTCCACTTTTTGCATATGCTGTGGATCAGGGGCATTCGTTTTATTAACCGCATTCGCATATAAACAAACCATCTTATACAACGCAGACTGATTTCCATTTCTGGAAGTCACCTGAATATATCCATTTTCCTCTAATTCTTTGCGAGCACGCTTGAAGCTGCTCTCCGTCAATCCTGCTTTATCACTTAACTTTGATGCAGCAACTGTAAATTCCTCGCGCCAGCATAATTTATTATTAATATCCGTTAATGTATACCATAGTGAGCGTGCATTAACCGAAATCGGCTCCAAATCAATTCTAAAATGAAATTCGTTCAGCTGTTTAATATAATTCATCGTCAACCACCCTTTTTATAAAAAACTCTCTACTATCTATAATCGAAAGAAATACCCAATTAGGTGGCATCAAAAATAAAAAAATTTTAAAGGGACATGGGTTACCTGTCCCACAATTCCCAGGCCTTTTATCGTCTGATGCCTAATCATATCTACTAAAGTTATAAAGATATAACGAAAAACCAGCACCCCTTGATAACGCATGGAATGCTAGCTTTATCTATGTTTACAAAACGGGACAGGGAACCCGTCCCCCGGACCACCCCCTTAGGTTAACGAGCGGGACGAGGGACCTGTCCCTCCGTCCCAATCCACACTTCTTTCAGTTTCTGGCGGGCTCGTTTGCCTTGGCTTTTTACGGCGTCGATGGTAGTTCCTTGTTTCTCGGCTATTTCTTTGATGGACATGTTTAAGATAATGTAATGGTAAACCCAATTCCATTGGGCCTCTGTTAGCTGGGATTTTACTTGTTCCCACATCTCATCAGATGAATCGTCTACGGAAATACCGGTATAATCGGGAATCGGTGTTTCACTTTTTCGATTTCGATTACCACTATAGAGGGCAGCCCCTACCTCCTGTACACAACTGTCATCATGCTGCTGTTCTCTCGTCTTCTTTCTAAGTATATCGATTAATCGGTTACGAATCGTATAGTTGAAATACGTAGACATAACACCTTTATCAGGCTGATAGGTTTGATAAGCATTCCACATGGCACAAAGCCCTTCCTGATAGAATTCTTGATGTGGATCATGGATATGCAATTTATGAATATGGTAATGGATCCTCCGCTTATTTTGTTCGTAAACTTCTTCAAACGTCACATTCATGTCCTTGTCCATTTTTATCCCCCATTCCAATATTGAACGAACCATATTTTGTGGTCCTACTAGTATAATCGTAAGAAACCATCGAATAGGGGGCATCATTTTCAAAAAAATTGTAAAAACAGCAATACAAGAAGATTCTCCGCATCAAAACCTAATTTTCGCCAACATTCTTCAACTTTCTCCTAGAGATAATTGAACTTTCATATGAGAAAGATTATGTTTCCCAGGATGACCATTGCTGAATCCTGCACTATGATAACCCTACCGCGGAATAAATGGATAAAGGTCCTTTATCGAATATGAGGCTGTAATGTCTAGTGAGTTTAATGATGTATTAAAAGAAAATGAAGCTATAATTTATTTTCTGATGAAAAAATTAAAAATCCGTGATCCAGAGAAAGAGTTTTATCAAGAGGGGCTTATCGCACTATGGAAGGCCGTACAAACTCATAACGCTAAGCGAGGAAAACTCTCAACCTATGCTTATTTCCTCATTGAAAAGTCACTCCTGAGCTTGATTCGAATGCCAAAGGAGCCTGAGAAGCTAGAATTGATGGATTGGTATACGGATAAGAGCTTAACCTATGTGCTTGAAACAGAATTTGATCCTTATCAACTTAAAAGAATTGAACAGGTTTTAACGCACAAAGAGATGAAGTGGTTCACCTTGTTTGTCTTGCAGGACCTTTCTCTCAAAACCATTGCAGAGATTGAAGGAGTAAGCATTGAAGCAGTGAAAACCTGGGCAAAACAGGCGAAACCAAAACTTCAGCAATTGCTGCGAAATGAATAAAAAGAAGGCTAAATATAAGGAGCAAAAAAGACATTTTGCCTTTATTAGTTACATATATAACCAATAATTCAAAAGTATTACACAAGTGACGAAAAAGAAGCTATAATAGTTCTTAAGTAGGTAAAAGTGGAAGAATAAGGGATGTTTAAGGTTATACTAGAGAAGCATTTACACCTGAGACGTAAAAAGCCCAATAATACATAATAGCGGCTAGCATCGCAAACAAACATGGATGAAAAGCATTTGGATAATTTTGAGAGAAGCGATAAACTGCTTAACAAGTTGCGCGTTAAACGCTGACACAGCCCTAAAACTTTATCGTTGACCATGTTTACAAAAAAATAAAGAAAGAATGGAGTCAATTTACCTTGGCATCATCCTTCACCACATTCATTTCCTATTACTTAAAATAAAAGGGGCAACATTATCAATGGAAAAAATCGTAACAAATTATACTATAAACAGTAATACAATGGCTTTGCTGCCAGCTAAAAATATCGAATACGACACAATTGTGATCGAACAGTCTCGGCGGTTGTTTGTTAGAAAGACACCACTCGAGCTGATCAAATTAGCTTGTTTGGCTGAATTCTGCACATATGAAGGGATAAGGTGTGCCGTCATGCATCATACCGGTTGGCAAAAAAAAGTTCCTATTCCCATCAATAAGAATAAAAGCATTTACGCCTTTCCAACCCACGCTCCGACACATTTCCGGTGTGCTTGGATCTTTTCTAACCACGTGATGGAAATTAAACGGAGGCATTCTATAGAAAAACCGACCATTCAATCAGTTATAACTTTCAAAAATGGAGAACATCTAGACATGAACGAGTCGTATCACATATTAGAAAAACAAATGCATCGAACGAATATGTGTTTATTAAGATTCCCCTCGCGCTTAAGCGGCCCAATGTTTCATCAAGAGATGGGGGTAGGGATGAAAGAGTTATATTATGGTAAGGAATTTATGGATGATAGTGATTTGGAATTGAAGTAAGTTTAACCTATATAAGAACGGAGCAGGCAAAACATGGCTTCGTTCTTATATGATAAGGGAGATTATTCTAGGGGTTGTGCAGGATAAGTAATAAGCAGAGTCATTAAGAAAGCAACTTTCTAAATGGAAAAAATCGTTTCACATTACAATATCAATGATAGTAGAATAGCATTATTACCAGTCTTTTCGTGATGCACATACGAAGGGATGCATGCCCAGCATACCTGGCATACAATAACGAGTATCAATTAATAAATTGATACTCGCCTTAATACCTAACTTGAAAATTCAGGTTATGTTCTTTCTAAGATTCACACCCTACCCCATCTCCATCTCTGTCTAAATGTGAAGCATATCCAGGGTCACCTCGTCTAACAGGGGCTGCACCGGCTTCTTTTGCAGCTGTGCAATTATCATAGTAAACGTTTGAATTTACTTCTGATGAATTAGTTGTGCTAGAATCATAATTTGAATTTCCAGTAGTGGATTTGCTTGAACTAGAAGACACCAATTGCGCACTTGCTAATTTTGATTTAGTGGTTTCAAGTTTTGACTCTAGGTTTATTACTTTATCCTTTAAATTTGTTTTTGTTTCTGTTAAATCACTAATCTTATCGTTTAACGATTCCTTATCCTTATCAAATTCACTTTTTTCCTCCTTTAATGATTTTAAACTATTTTCGTATTTAGTAACCTTTGAAGACTTTTTCTTTATTTCGGATTCAAGTGCCGTAACCTGCTTATTAAGTTCCTTGTTTTCTGATTTTAAGTTAGTGTTTTTATTAGTTAGCTCTTCATTTTTCTCTAAAGCCTTATTTAATTGTCCTTGAACACCTGTGTCCATAAAGCTTATCCCTAGAATAAGGAAGACGAAACCTCCTATTAGTGCGGGATAAAATATTTTCTTTGAAAGCACTTTCTCTTTGTGTTTTGCCTTTTTAATAAAATGAAAAATTAGATAAAAAATTGAAAAGATAATACTAAGAAAGCCCAATAGTGCTATGAAATCCATATAAATCCCCCTTTTAATATATTGGTTTCCAATATGTTCCTTTATCTATTATCTATAATAATTCGACAAAAGTGATGGAAACCCTTTCCTTCATTACTATGTATTTTATATTTTTACATTTTACCGTACACAATACCTTCATAAAACGTTTTTTTAATTAATTTCATGTAGAAAAATAAATATTTGTCAAAATTAATCCTATAAATATTTAAAATTCAAGGGAATCGGTGCTGTGACTTGTCGCGAATTACCATATTATATTGAAGCTACCAAGTTCAAAAAATTACTCCCCAAATTGATTAATTCACTAATGACCAGTGTATATACAAGCACCCAAAGCAAAGAAGAGACTACCCCAAACAGGATAGTCCCAAAATTAGTTATTGATTTAATAGAATAATAGATTAGTGTAATGAATTAACTAAACCTTCGTCATTTCTACTATCAAGACTTCACCCCAACAATCATCTCATGCACTTTCTCAACTTCACTATCCGGCACCTGCAAGTAATAAATACCATCAATCTTAGTACCACTCCCTGACATCATATAACTTACGACATTCTTTCTTGTCCCTTTATATCCACTTAACAACTTTTTCATTTCATCAAAGTCCAAATTAGTGGTCATATTGTCGCCAAGTATATCAATTAGGCCATTTATTTTACTTATGGATGCAATGCTTGCACCTTTATCGATAATACCTTGTATCACCTGTCGTTGACGTTCGGTTCTACCAAAGCCACCATCTGGGTCCTTTTTCCGCATACGTACAAAACGCATGGCCTTTTCTCCATCTAATTCAATACGACCCTTTGTGAAATTGTATTCATGATACTGCCATGCCACATCATTATTCACTGTGATAGTACCTAATTGATCAATAAGTGCTTCTAAACCTTCCATATTCATTCGGACATAGTAATCCATTTCAATATCAAGAAAGTTCTCCACGGTTGCAACTGACATGTCGGCACCACCAAATGCATAGGCATGGTTAATCTTATCCGCATATCCCTTGCCCACGATCAATGTTCTAGTATCACGTGGAATGCTTACCAATTGCATTTTGTCATACTTCGGATCAAGCGATAAAACCATAAGTGCATCGGAACGACCAACATCATTTGCCCGTTCGTCAACACCAAGTAACAGTATATTCAATGGTTTAGTTGCTTTCACTTTTTTCTTTGTAAGTTCATGATCAATGGACTCTACCTTTTTATGCATTTCTCCATTAACTGTTTGTTTTGCATTGTTGTAAATGGAATATGCATAAATTCCAACTCCGAGTAGAACAACCAGAATAACGATAAGTGGTATTTTGATCCAAAGCTTTTTTGACTTTTTGTGTGATGAACGTTCCATTAAAAACTCCTAGATAGTGTCTTTTTATTTAACAAACTTTTAATCCCAGTAATTACTCTATCCTGTTGTTCTTCTGTCATATTAGATCCAGATGGTAAGCATAGACCATATTTAAATAGATTGTCTGATACACTATTGCCTTTTTCATGTGAATAATAGTCCATTCCATCAAAAAGAGGTTGTAAGTGCATTGGTTTCCACACTGGGCGTGCCTCAATATTATCTTTTCCTAATGCTTCAATAATTTCTTCCCTAGAGATACCAGCCTTTTCAGGATCAATTGTTAATGCAGTTAACCAGCGATTGGATTTGGTACCTTCTAATTCGGGCATAAACTCAAACCCAAGCTGATCAGCGAAAGCCTCCTTGTATCGATCAAAGACCTCACGACGTCGCTCTACTCGGTCATCTAACACTTCCAACTGTGCACGTCCGATTCCGGCGACAATATTACTCATTCGGTAATTGTAGCCAATTTCACTGTGCTGGTAATGAACAGCTTTATCCCTAGCTTGTGTTGCTAGAAATCTAGCTTTTTTCAAAGCATCTACATCATTAGAGACTAACGCGCCACCCCCGGAAGTGGTGATGATTTTATTTCCATTAAACGAAAAGATACCATATCGTCCAAACGTGCCACTCTTTTTCCCCTTATATTCACTGCCTAGTGATTCGGCAGCATCTTCTATTACCGGAACATCATAAATATCACATATCTCTATTAATTCGTCAATTTTCGCACTCTGGCCATACAAGTTCACTACAATAACAGCCTTTGGAAGTTTACCTTGCTTAGCAGCATCTTGAAAGGCTCTTCTTAATGCAGATGGTGACATATTCCATGTATCTGGTTCTGAATCTATGAAGACTGGTTTTGCACCTTGATACAGAATAGGATTTGCGCTTGCTACAAAAGTCAGTGATGAACAGAATACTGTGTCACCCTTACACACATTTAATAATCGTAATGCTAAATGTATTGCTGCAGTACCAGATGTTACAACCGCTGCATCATTTATCAAATTATAAGAAGCAAGATCGCCTTCAAATGCATCGACATTATTACCTAGTGGAGCAATCCAGTTGAGATCAAATGCTTCTTGTATATATTTTTGTTCGTTTCCACTCATGTGAGGGGATGAGAGGAAGATTCTATCTTTATTACTCATTTGGTTCATCCCTTTTCATCAATTCTTTAGCTGGCACTCCAACCACTGTTATACCGTCACATACATCGTTGACAACAACTGCACCTGCCCCAACAGTACTCCAACTTCCAATATTTTTTACTGGTATTACTACAGCACCAGATCCAATATGGGTTCCCTCTCCAACATTAACTACTCCAGACAAAGTAGCGTTAGGAGAAACATGTACAAAATCTTCTAAAACATTATCATGTTCGACAACTGCATTAGTATTAACAATACAATGGTTTCCAACGCTGCTATCAGCATTAATAACAGCATTAGGCATCACTACACTACCAAGTCCAATTTTAGCAGTATTACTAACTACAGCACTTGGATGAATTAAAGTAACATACTTATCAATGGGTATATTAAATTTTTTAAATAGCATTTGGCGTATGGCATTGTTCCCTATAGCTATACAAAACTTATATAAATCCACGTTTATACTATCCAAAAAGTTGGGATGAGCATAAATAATCCCATCTAGTTCATTCGTTTGATCAAATGCATCATCAACAATCGCATATAATTCCAAATCATCATTTTCAGCTACAATATCCTTAATTACTTTACTATGGCCACCGGCACCTATTAATACTAATTTAATCATTTCCAGAAACCCTTTTATCATATTTACCTTTAAATTTCTCCATTGTTGCTTGGCCATCCTGATTAATACCTTCAGACTTAAAAACCTTTATTACAGTTAAAAACAATATTTTAATATCTAACCAAAATGTTTGATTATCTACATACCACACATCTAATTTAAATTTTTCTTCCCAGGTAATTGCGTTACGGCCATTAACTTGTGCCCACCCGGTAATACCTGGTCTTAAATCATGGCGTCGAGCCTGTTCGGAAGTATATAAAGGGAGGTATTCCATTAATAATGGACGTGGGCCGACCAAACTAATATCACCCTTAAGCACATTAAAAAGCTGTGGCAGTTCATCCAGGCTTAATTTACGGATTATTTCTCCTGTTTTCGTTAAGCGGACATTGTCAGGTAATAGTTCTCCATCTGTGTTACGTTCATCTGTCATGGATCTAAATTTGTAAACATAAAAAGGTTTACCTTTTAATCCAGGTCGTTTTTGTTTAAATATAACTGGCGATCCTAATTTTAATCTAACAATTATTGCAGTTATTCCAATAAATAAGGATAAAATAATTAGGGTTCCCAAAGAAACTATAAAATCAAAGCACCTTTTAATTTTAATCACCATGCCTATCTATAAATCTTTTCAAATCTATTATCTTTATAAAAATAAATATTATGGTTTTTTAGTAAAGTCATGTTATGGAATCAACTCTTGTAATTATACCCTGTAACTTTGTAATTATAATTTTCTTCCAACAACCATTCAAAAAGATCTATCTGCTTCGCCAATACTATAGATTCATTAAATTTATTAATTGCAATTTCTCTAGCCCGTTCTCCCATTTGCTGAATTCGCTTCTGTTGAATCAACATATTCTCCATTGCATCTGTAAGTTCATCAACAGATTTTCTTCCCACCAAGTGACCATTCTCATTCTCAATTACCTGCTCCCTACATCCGCGAATATTTGTAGCAATGATGGCGTTTTTCATTGCCATAGCTTCGATAATGGATCGGGGTAACCCTTCACGATATGAAGGTAAAACAAAAACATGGCTTAAAGCCAATATATTATGAATATCATCGCGAAAACCTAGATAAGTAACATTGTCTTGATTCATTAATTGCTTAATTTCTTTTATTGATGTCGTATCTCTTTCACTTTCAGGCAGTCCTCCAATTAATACTAGCTTTGCATTTGAATATTTAGCAGAGATATTCTTGAAAGACTCTAAAAGTTCAATTATCCCTTTTTCTTTAACGAGACGTCCAATAAAAGTAAAAACCACATCGGATTCTTTAATATCTATCTCTTGTTTTATTTCCAACAAGTCATTTTCATCTAATTTATCAGGGTTAAACTTTTCATTGACATTTACTCCATTGCTTAAATGAATAGTTCTGTCCTCTTTCAAAAATTTATCATGCAAAGCTAAATTATAATCTTCTTCACTCTGAAGAAGTAACCAATCAGTCAATAACTTTGCTGCGTATTTCTCAATAGTATAATAAAACCTGTACTGTTTTTTGGACATATCATCATGAAAATAGAAACCGTGTGCAGTATAAATAACATGTTTTATGCCAGCTAATTTAGCCGCAATTCTTCCTAGTAATGCTGCAATAGGTGTATGAACGTGTACAATATCATATTTTTCTTTTTTCATTAATTTATACAACGCAATAATGGATTTTAAATTAGATGCTATATTAATAGACCGATCAATAGGAATATTTTTCAAATTTGGTATTTCCCGATTCAATTTATTAAACAATCCAGTGTCTGTACAGGCGACATGCGTTTCAAAACCTTGTTGTTCCGACTCCATAATTAGCGGTTTCAGCAGCTTATCGACAGTTAAATCAATAGCACATATTTGAAGTATTTTGCCTCTCATTTCTTATAATCTCCACAACTCAATATTGTTTGGACATTCTACCTTATTTAGTTTACTCTTTACATCAAATACAATTCCTTTACCATGTTTTAATAAATGGTCAAACATTCCCCAGCCTTCTTCCAAATAGACCTTGTGAGGCACTGCAAAAACAACAGCATCGGCTGGTTTTAACTCGCTATATGACGTTAAATCTATTTCATATTCCTCATACGCTTCCCCACTATCGGCATGGGCATCAGTAATCTGCACATTTATATCAAAGTCTTCTAATTCAGTTACTATGTCTATTACCCTTGTATTTCTCAAATCCGGTACATTCTCTTTAAAAGTAAATCCAAGAACAGTAACAGTAGAGCCTTGAACAGGCATATTTTTCTTAATCATTTGTTTTACCAAAGATGTTGCAATAAATTTACCGACATTATCATTTGTCTTTCTACCCGCCAAAATTACCTCTGGATGGTGGCCTACTTTCTGTGCTTTATGTGTTAGATAATATGGATCAACACCTATACAATGTCCACCTACTAGCCCTGGCGAGAAATTCAAAAAGTTCCACTTTGTTCCTGCCGCAGCTAATACTTCAGTTGTGTCTATATTTAATTTATCAAAAATCACTGCCAACTCATTCATTAAAGAAATATTTAAATCACGTTGTGTATTTTCAATTACTTTCGCTGCTTCAGCTACTTTAATAGAGCTTGCTTTATGGACCCCGGCCTCTACTACAGACCCATAAACATTAGCAACTATTTCTAGAACCTCAGCATTTTGCCCGGACACGACCTTAGTAATTGTAGTAAATGTATGTTCTTTATCTCCAGGATTAATTCTTTCAGGAGAATATCCAACAAAGAAATCTACCCCACACTTCAGACCTGATGCTTTTTCTAATACTGGTACACACTCTTCTTCAGTTGCGCCAGGATATACTGTAGATTCATATACCACTATTGTTCCTTTAGATATGTTTTTCCCTATTGTTTCAGATGCTTTGACCAATGGTATTAAATCCGGTTGTTTATTTTCAGTAATAGGCGTTGGTACCGCAACAATAATAAAATTTACCTTATTAAGGTCTGTTGGGTCTGAGGTGAAAGTGACTGAAGTATCCTCTAAATCATAAGATTCAACTTCATTTGTTTTGTCATAACCCTGTTTTAAACTTTCGATGCGCTGTTCATTAATATCAAAACCAATAATATCCTGTTTTTTTCCAAAAGCAACTGCTAATGGTAATCCTACATATCCTAACCCTACTACCGCTATCTTTTGTTCCATTATAATTTCACCCCATAATATTCTAAATACCAATCAATAAAATTATTTACTCCATCTTGAATAGATGTTTGTGGCTGAAAGTCTATATCCCTATATAAATCTTCCACATTAGCATATGTTTCAGGAACATCCCCAGCTTGTAGTGGTAAAAAGTTCTTCTTCGCTTCTCTTCCTAATTTATTTTCAATAGCCTCTATAAAATCCATCAATCTAACAGGACTGTTATTTCCAATATTATAGACTTTGTAAGGTGCGTAACTTGAACTTGGATCTGGATTTGCACCTGACCAATCAGGATTTGGCTGAGCTGGTCGTTTAGTTAACCTTGTGATACTTTCTACTATATCATCTACATACGTAAAATCACGCATCATATTTCCGTGATTAAATACATCGATTGGCTCATTATTTACAATCGCCTTTGTAAATAAAAACAACGCCATGTCGGGGCGCCCCCATGGTCCATATACAGTAAAGAAACGTAATCCTGTTGTAGGTAAGTTATATAAGTGACTATAGGTATGAGCCATTAATTCATTAGATTTTTTTGTTGCTGCATATAAACTTAGGGGGTGGTCAATATTATCACTTGTTGAAAATGGCTTAGATGTATTTGCCCCATATACTGAACTCGATGAAGCGTATATTAGATGTTCTACCCTATAATGACGGCAGGCTTCAAGTATATTTGTAAAACCAATGATATTTGAGTTAATATAAGCGTGAGGATTTTCTAGGCTATATCGTACCCCAGCCTGTGCCGCAAGATTTACAGCTATTTCTGGTCTATACTTCTCAAATATTTGGTTGATTATATCAAGATTTTCTAGATCCATTTTTATGAAATTAAAGTTTTCATTAGTAATTTGTTTTAACCTGTTTTTTTTTAATTCAGGGTCATAATAATCATTTACGTTATCAATTCCAATAACTTGATGGCCCTCATTAAGTAAGCGTCTAGATAAATGGGATCCTATGAATCCCGCTGCTCCTGTAACTAGTATTTTCATTTTCCACTAAACTCCTTATGATTAAAATTAACCCAAAAATCTTTCCTTCTTTCATTTAGCACATCAGAAGTGTAACTTTTTGAATAAGAATAATTTTTTTTTGCTTGTTCAAGCATAAGCTTTTTGTTACTTAATAAATAAAAAATCTTTTCACTTAACTCTTTATATGATTTAGGGTTATGAATAAATTTTTTATCAATTAATTCCGGGATACCCCCTACGGATGAAGCAACACATGGAAGTCCACGACTCATTGCTTCTATTAAAGATCTAGGTAAACCCTCAGTTAGACTAGGTTGAATGTACAAGTCTATATTATCAAGCCATTCAAATACTTCTTTCCCGCCAGGTAAACTTCCTAAAAAAACAACGTTATTTTCGACATTCAACTTTTTAGAAAGGTCTAATAACCATCTATTATTTCCTTCTCCGAGTACTATTAGGTTACATTTCAAGCCTTTGCTATTTAATTGTTTAATTGACTTTATCGCTCTATCAATCCCCTTATATTTTGAGGAATATGAGCCTATTAATCCAATGTTGACTTCTTTTCGTACATCAAGTTTATTTATTTTACTAAGCCTATTAAATAGTATTAAATCTGATACAGATGGTAAGTCAACGTTTGAGATATTAGTAAAGCTTGCACTGGAATTATAAGGATACTTTTTCTGTAAATTATTTTTTGTCACATAAATTAGGTATGCAGATTGTTTTATCACTTTTCTATATTTGAAATAATAAATTGGTGCAAGTAATTTCCCAACTACACTTCCATGAGTCCAAAAAGATGAAAAAACATCTCCTACAATTTCTACCGTATAGGGCTTATTTAATCTTTTGGCAATTTTTATTGCAAGATATGCATGTTCGCTAGGCATTCTTGCTATCAAAGCATCGGATCCTTCAATTACAGTTTTTAACTTTTTTTTTAAATCACTTTTGTTTTTATATCTACCTTTTATTTTTGATAGACTTGGCAGGATAATATGTTCTACTCGATTACCACTTGAAATATTTAAATTTTCCCCTAGCTTTCTTTTGGCTCTAGCGGCAACAATTAGGTTATCAAAGTATTTTAAATATCTTTGTTCCCACATTTGATAAGTTAATTTTCCATCCGAGTAGAAATTGTAATCATTATCATATTTAAATATATGACTATGGACAAAAACTGCTTTCATTATCCCACCTCCTTTCATTAAATTTGTTTAAGATCTCTAGCTGGGACACCGCCCATCAATGTATTTGATTTAGTATCCTTATTCAAAACGGCCCCCGCTGCAACAATACATCTTTCATGAATAGTCACGTTTGATAAAATTCGACATCCACATCCTATCCAAACATCATCACTTACTTTTATACTACCTTTTTTTGTATTATTGTATTTAATCGGTATTTCAGTGTTTTCCCAAGTATGCTCAAAAGAAATAAGAGAGGTATGATTTGCTATTGAAACGTTATCGCCTATAGTAATTCCTCCAATTGCATCTACGTAGGAATAAGCATGTATACTTACATTAGACCCAATACTTAGTTTACGACTGTTCTTGAGCACTACCCCTTTTCCAATAAAAATGTTTTCCCCGCAATTTTTTATGTACTTTTTTAAATATAGATATCTTAGTAATAGGCAGGGCTTTGATTCCGAATTATCGCATATAAACCAAAACAAATTAAAAACAAATTTCGGGATTAATTTGCTTGTTAATTCAAATATTCTTAAAATAATATTATATTTTTGAAAAAGTGATCTACCGCTCATTTCTCTCACACCTTATATTTAATTAGAAACCTTAATTACGTTATTAAACTTTTGAAAATAAATTAAAATAATCATCCATATTAAAAATAAAGGAATAAAACTACTCAAAGGAAGCATAATAAATAAAATCACAATTAACAAGGTAGCTGTGTGAATAATGCGATTTTGATATCGATCACCTAAACGACATAAAAATAATAATAAAGCTGGCCCGATTAAAAACCCAAATATCCCAAAGTTTGAAATAGCTTCTTCAAACCAACTTGTAGTCATTGTCCATCCGATATAACCGGAATCAACCCTATTCATGAACACCGCTGATGTTAAATATACCGGATAGGTCCAGGGTTTGTTATTCCATAGCTCTCTCGGAACATAAAAGGTTAAATAAAATAGAATACTTTGGCCAGGGTAATCTAGAATTTCGGGTTTGTCATTAAGCATTGAATAAATCGATAATTTTGTTACATCATCCCTACCATAATTGATTCGAAAGTTTTGATACTTTTCGGCTTGGGTTAGTTTCACATCTAGGGTTTCATACTTAATTTGATTTGTGTAAAAAGTATTGTACCCTAAAAACAAAATCAGACATATAAAAGTAAAAATAACAAGCTTCCATCCTTGTATATATCCTTTTATTACTAAGGAAATAATTAGTAGAGCAATGAAAATCACCACAGCTGAACGTTTACCGTTCAACCAAATAGCAATAAAAACCCACGGCATAACAAGCATCAGAAAGCGATTAAATTTCATTTTATCTATCAGCAAAATTAAAATACCAGATACTATACTAATTAAACTAAATAAATGAATAATACCATGAAAGTCGATAATCTTTTGGCTTACTAATTGTTTTTGATTAATTGCACCGTAATCAAGATAGAAACCCGCTTCAGGTGCGAATAGTACAAGAAGTATTGGAAAAACAACCAAAATCCATAATATCCCTTTAAATAGTTTTTGTTGTCTGCGATTTGATTTTTCAATATCACTATACCTTAATTTTTTTTTTGTACTAAATAAAAACCATAGTATTCCTATAAATATCATATAAGTATCATATATAAAGATTGTATGAGTGTCATTAGTAGCCAATTTAAAACCAGGGCGATTTGAATAAACCGGTATTCCTAATACCAAATCCAGTAAAATTGGAATTGCAAAAGCAATATAATATACAAAATAAGCTATATGCCCTATGTTAATTTGACCCTGAATTATACTTTTTAAATAATATAAAGAAAGTATACTTAAAAATGCAAAAGTTATTATGTTATAAAATTCAAGCATACCCATCATTCCTCAGTAGTTTTTATATATTTTTTAATCGTTTTAGTATAACTTTCGATGTATTTATTGGAATAATCTAGAACAAAAGTACTTATATCAATTTTATTATTATATCTCGCATAAACTTTTTCGGGATTAAGCACATTATTGTTAGTTTTTAAAATTAAAGAATGATAATCTAACACTATTTTGCTATTTTCCGGTAAAACGGCTGGGAAATCACCTACATATTGCGTCATAATTGGCACTACATTCATTGATAGGTACTCTAATACTTTTGTGGGAGATGAAACTGTATTTAAAACTGAAGGCCCCCTTAGCACAAAACCAAAGTCACTAATATCCAGATACCTCGGGACCTCCTTATGGTCCGCAGAAATAATAGTGTAATTTACCAATTCATGGTTACCTGTAATACTTTGGAAATTGTCTGGGTCCTTAGTTATTATTAATAAATGAGTTTTGTTAAACTTTTTTTCAATACTTTTATATAAATTTACAGTTTCTTCAGCCATTTGATAGAATTGTGCTTGTCCTAAATAACAAAAGACTATCGAGTCTTCTGAAATACCAAGTTCACTTTTTATACTAGTTCGAACTAGTTCCTTTTTATACTTAATAAAAATTTCAGAAGGAACCATCGGCAGCACAATAGCTTTGTCTTTTACTTTCAAGTTATTTCTGAAGTTCTCAGAAACCAATACAATTTCATTTGATCTTTCAATATTAATTGCTTCAATTATTTTATAAGCCACAGATAAAATAATATCTTTTGGTGACTTTTTCGAAACTCCTAATTCAAACTTTTCTTTTGGAGCTTTACCATGGTAGTCAAATATAAGATTAATTTTATTTTTTTTAGCAAATTTTGAAGCTATAAAAGTATGCACTAAACTTTGACCATAAATAATATCTGGTTTACCATGTTCATGAATAATTTCATGAAATGAAGTGCTTAACTTACCTCCTAAATAACTAGATAAATTCAATTTTACAGGTACAGGGGTACACAATTGACTAAATTCTTTAGGTAATGTAACGTCATCCGGATAAACCAAAATAGAGTCTATCCCTTCCTTTTTTAAAATTTCTAATTCAAAGAACACCCTTCGAGAGTATCCAGTTCCACTTGCAATTCCTCTTCCTACGATCATCCAAACTAATGATTTTAATTGTGCCAAAATAAAGTTCACCTGTTTCTTTTTTTGATAATAAATATAGTTACAAAAAGGAAAATACTAAATTCAGATATTATAGAAGCAATCACTGCTCCCTTCCATGATATTAGTGGTATAAGTATTAGATTCAAAAAAACATTTAATATTACTGCTATTATTTGAATTCTACTTCTTTCCATCTGATGGCCTGAACCCGTCATTGCATCTGCAAATGGATAATATAGTGATTGGATAATTAACATTAGTAAAAGCAACCTAACCATAGTTATCGATTCCTCATACTGGCTTCCCATAAATAATGTAATTAAAGGTGCGCAAAAATAGACAAGAATGGATGCACCAACAGCATAAACTACTGTTAACTTACCTAACTTTTTGCTCAACTTTACAGCGTTATTTATATGGCTTTTGCCTGCCTCAAAAAAGCTTCTATAATATATTAAGAGTAATGATTGGATTGGAAAAAACGCAAGACTCATAATTTTATAGGCTACAGAATACATGCCAGTAACATCAGCACTAATAAATTTGGTAAGCATTATTTTATCAACATCTATATAGATAGTTCGTGACATCCCACCAATTGAAAAATGTATGCCCTGCTTCACATTAAACCTTATATCCCTTATTTTAAGACGAGGAACTCCTATAGTTTTGATTGTATAAATGGTTGTTAATAGTGTTACAACACCATACAATAGGATATACAACGTTAGAAATTCTTCTAAGCTAGGTTTAAAAGAAGTAATTAAAATGATTATGAATACTGATGCCACTTTTACTATCCCAATAGAAATGATGAACAAGGACATTACAGCTAAATTACCAAATGCTTGAAACGATTTAGAATTCAAATCAATTATTTTAAAAAATAATAAATCTGCAATAATAACCATTAATACTATATTTGTTGGAAACCCAAATGCAATATTATTAAAAACGGTTAGAAAGATGATTAATAGTAATATGTTAATTAACAATATAAATAGACCATTTCCATAGTATACATTAAAGTTTTTTTTGTTTTTTGTTACACTTTGAATAATCAGATGTCCATATCCCAAGTCACTAAAACCACTAAATATAGTGACAATCGCCAAAATTGTTGTGTAAATTCCAAATTGTTCTGGACCAAGATACCTTCCTAATAGAATAAAAAAAAGTGCAAAAGTCACTACCTTATTTATTTGACTAACAAATGTCATAACTTTATTTAGATTACTTATTTTTTCTCTCATAAATTACTCCATCTTATAGTAAAAATCATAAAATTAAATTATGCTCAAAACGGGAAATCGCTATGTTTATGTGGTTTTGCAACTAGAAACAGGACTACATGAATCTTATTGTGTTGTTGTACTGCTCCTATATTTAAAACGAAATTAAAGCCCACTGTTCACTGCCAACAAAGTCTTTTCCAAAAATACAATCCCCATCAATTTATTTTTTAATTCCTCAGAATCATACCCATTAAAACTCACGATTAAATCTAAGAGGATGTTTTCCTCAACTTCACTCGTTCTACCAACATATATTTTCTCATAAACCTGATTAGGGTGAATCTCATCCTTACCAAGTAATTCCTCATACAACTTCTCACCTGGCCTGATACCAGCAAATTTAATGGGAATCTCATCTTCTGTAAAACCTGAAAGTTTTATTAGATTCTTAGCCAAATCCACAATCCTCACGGGCTCGCCCATATCCAAGACAAAAATCTCTCCGCCCTTCGCAAGGGTACCAGCCTGAATGACAAGCCTAGATGCTTCCGGTATCGTCATAAAATATCTTGTCATTTCAGGATCAGTCACGGTAACAGGGCCACCTCTTTCAATTTGCATTTTAAACAGTGGAATAACACTACCCCGACTTCCCAATACATTCCCGAATCGAACAGCTACAAATTTTGTCTTACTTCGTTGAGCCATATCCTGAACGACCATTTCAGCAACACGTTTAGTCGCCCCCATAACATTGGTTGGGTTAACGGCCTTATCAGTTGATACCATAACAAAGGTACTTACACCAAATGTATCCGCTGCTTCAGCAACATTTTTCGTACCAATAACATTGTTCTTCACCGCTTCATGCGGATTATATTCCATCAAAGGAACATGCTTATGCGCTGCTGCATGATAAACAATTGTCGGTTTATGTTTTTCCACGACTTCAAAAATGCGTTTGCGGTCCTGCACATCTGCAATAACCGGCACAATTTCAATATCCATGTCACCGTATTTTTCTTTAAGCTCCATATCTATCGTATAAATACTAAATTCTCCGTGACCGAGCAAGACAATTTTACTTGGGGTAAAACGCATAAGCTGGCGGCAAAGTTCCGATCCAATCGAACCACCTGCCCCGGTTACCATTACTGTGTTACCTGTTACGTATTCCGATATGGCGTTTATATCAAGTTCGACTGGTTCACGCCCAAGTAAATCTTCAACCTCGACATTCTTTAAATTGCTAACAGAAATTTTCCCAGTCATCAAGTCCTCAATCTTCGGTATCATCTGCACCTTAGCTGATGATTTATTACATTCCGTAACGAGTTTATTTAACTCACCATTTCTGAGTGACGGAATCGCAATAACGATATGTTCAATGCTGTGATTTTTGACAACTGTTTCGATGTCCTTCGCTTGTCCTAAAACGGGTAAATTATATAATTGCATTTTTTGCTTGGAAGGATCATCGTCGATAAACGCTATCGGTAATAACTCCGAGTTGTTTTGATTTTTCAGCTGTCTCACAATCATTGCTCCAGCTGAGCCAGCGCCGATTATCAATGTGCGTTTTTTGTCTTCGGCGTTATTCATAAATTGATCACGATATATCCTCCATATGAATCGTGATCCTCCGATTAAGATAATATGTAACATCCATGTAACGACAAGTGCTCGTCTATAAATGGAAAAGTCGTTTACCAGGAATTGAACAATTCCCGCTGAAATAATAGAGAATGTAATGGCTTTAACAATTGCGGTAAGCTCACCTACACTGGCATAGGACCATACTTTATTATAAAGATTATAGATGGATGCAAAGACGTGATGGAAAATTAAGAGTGCGATGGAACTAATGATCAATGCTGGCATATTGAAGACGGGTACGTATGGATAGACAATCCAGGAGGCGATGAATATGGCTGTGCTGACGATAATGGAATCCATGATTACTAATAATGCCAATCTATTATGATAAGTCACGATGTCCACTCCTTTCTTGAAATTAGTTAATGCTACGATGTTACTGGAAATATTTTCATTTATGTTTTATCTGGTTCTATTTTCGCATATTACACAGAAAAAAGTAAGACTTTTTTCGTATATTTTGGCAATAACCGACACAAAAAGTCGGTCAATGACGTACATAACCATACTTAACGTGACTCTATTACAAAAAGTAAGGCCAATACCAATAAAAAGTGCTTTTTTAATGAAAAAAGCCACGGAAATATTCGATCACTTTTGACCGTCTTCGCATATTTACCTTCGTATAAATGTCGCTGATATAGTTCTTGATCGTGCCTTCGCTCAAATACATGTATTCGGCAATCACTTTATTCGCTTTGCCTTCCATCATCAAATACGCGATGTCGAGTTCTTTCTCCGTTAAGTAGATGGATCGATGTTCAAGCTTTCTTGCCAGAATCTGCTTCTTATTGTACATGTTGTGTCTAATCCTTCTCGCTAGGATTCTGGCCGCTTGACCGGAGATAACCATGTCACCATAAAATGCATCCCTGATAGCCTGTATCAATTTTGTTGCGTTCAGATTCTTAAACAGGAAACCGTCCGCATCAGCATTTAACCCCGCTATAATCAAGTCTTCCTCGACATAGGTCGTAAGCAGAATTACCTTTGTTCCGGGGTAGTGATCTTTGATATACCTGGTAGCTTTAACCCCGTCGATACCGGCAATATGTAAGTCCATCAGCACAACATGTGGCTGTTTTTCTTCGATTAATCGAAAAGAATCATCCGCAGTCTCTGCCATGCCAACCACTTCCAGGTCTTCTTCATGATGGATTAAGGCCTTTATTCCCTCGCGAAACAGCTGCTGATCCTCTACTAGTAGAACATGTATCATACAAACACTCCGCCTATTAGTCTAGTACAAAGGACATACATAATCGTGTACACCCTAAAAGATTCCGAGAAACTTCTTCTTTTTAACCTCTGCAGGCTCCAGGCGGTTCACGGTTTTGCTTTCGACCAGCAATTGAGCATTTTCCATGAACATATACCGCGCGTCTACTCCATGCTGATCCATCAATTCCTTGTACCCTTCCTGCAACGTAAACCCTCGTGATGTTGTATTATGCGCATCAGAAGCAATGAAGTGGGTTAAATTCGCCTCAACCAGTTGGTGGGAGAACTTCTGCAGATTTTTGCCGAATTTGCCGCATAAACTGCCTGCCGTTATTTGGGTTAATGACCCTTTTTTAACAAACTCATACAGCATCGATGGATGTTCGATTAGTACTTGGTTACGCTCAGGATGCACAATCACCGGTTTATAGCCGGCAAGCTGGATATCGAAAAGCATCTGCTTCGCATAGCGTGGAACACTGCTGGACGGAAATTCAACAAACAGGTATTTCGAATGGTTCAACGATTGAATAATGCCATCTTCAAGCTCGTCGATGATCTCCCCATTCATGCGGATTTCCTGCCCTGGAAGAATGGTTAGCGGAATATCCTCTTCCTGAAATAAATCATTTAACACGTTCACATGCGTTATAATATCCTGCTTGCTATTTTCATATTTTCCATTCATATGGTGCGGAGTTGCAATGATGGTATCAATCCCCTGATCAACCGCAGCGTTCGCCATCGCGATACTGTCCGATTCCGTTTGGGCGCCATCATCAATTCCTGGCAATATATGACAATGTATATCAATCATGAAAATCACTTCCTAACATTCCATTATAACTTTTCGAACTATTCTCACATTCTAACATGTTTATTTGTGATAATAAACTAGAATTTTGTCGCTATGTGGTTAGAAAAGCGTAAGTGCTCCGTTTAGAAGCGGAGGCTGGAGCTAGACATAAAAGACCGTAAAAAAAGGGAACTAATTTATATTAGATCCCTATCTATCACTTATAGGTGGTCTTAGCTAAAGATTCGTAAACCTTTTTTTATTCGTATGCGCTCTGGTTGTTCTTTTGGTACGGTAAGGTTATCAACAATATATTGGCTATTTTCCATGAATTGATAAACCATCGCATTTCCAAAACCATTCTTAATAGTACCATAAGCTTGCTTCAGATAGAAGGACTTTTTATGACCATTATTTGCCTCAGATGCTATAAAATGTCCTAGGTTCGCCTGGATCATTTGGTGGGCAAATTTTTGAATCTTTTTTCCAGATTTCCCCACGATACTAGCAGCAGTGATTTGGGTTAATGCCCCGTTTTTTACCATTCGATATAATTTATCAGGGTTCGCGATCAATTCCTGATTTCGCTCCGGGTGAACAATAATTGGTTTATACTCGGCAATTTGCAGATCGAATTGCAGCTGTGTCAAATAATGCGGTACATAATCCCTTGGTAGGTTGATGAATACATACTCGCTTGTCTGATTTAACGGCAGCACTTCCCCTGACCGCAGCCCCTTGAGCATTTCCCCATATACTCTCGGTTCCTGACCAGGTAATATCTTTAGCGGCACATCCTGCTCTTTCAGTTTTCCATTCAGATAATCAACTGCCCCAATTATATTATCCGCTGAAGTTGCCGCGTCCCCTTCCGTGTGATGCGGTGTTGCAATAATATGTGTAATCCCCTGTTGAACCGCGATATCAGCCATCTTCAAGCTTTCCGTTAAAGACTTTGCGCCTTCATCCATCCCAGGAAGGATATGGCAATTAATATCGATCATTCCGTTCACTCCCATAGCGATTCTTTTCTCTCTCTATCTCGTTCCTAGTTATATGTATCTAGGTATATCTATTCTTATTTTTATAGTATAACAGTTTTTTGTCGGTTTAAAAGTCACGAAAAAGTCATATTCGTGGTGTGAAAGTCATTTTTTACAGTACTAAGGTAAAAACAGAGCGGGGTGTTAAGCTTTAAACAGGCAAATCCTGAGTTTCTCACTCCCTCGCCTGAGTTCAATTAAGGGTACTGAAAAAGTGGCGGATTTTAAAAATTTAGCTATTCACCTTAACTTAGCATCTTGAATATACGAAGACTCCTGCGGGAAGTGAGAGATCGGCGAGACCCCGCAGGACGGCAGTCCGAGGAGACTCGTCACTCGCCCGCGGAAAGCGCAGTATATTCAAGATGCGATCATAGATCCACCTTTTTTGTGCTAGGTTTACCTTTTTCAGTGGCTCGAGTTCAATTTGCCCCGAAAAAAACTCCCCGCCCAATGGACAAGGAGTTTCTGTTATTTCGACGTTCCATAATAGTAGTAATAATTAGAAGCCTTTTTCTCACGGTCATTCAATATCGTTCCAAGTATTCTCGCATTCGCCTGCTCTAACGTTTCGATCGCCTTTTTGGCCGCTTCTACTTCTGTATCTTTACTTTTAATAACCAGCACGGAACCATCACAAATATTTGCTAGGATTTGCGCATCGGTCACTGCCAGCACTGGTGGTGTATCAAAGATGATGATATCGTACACTTCACTTGCAGCCTGGATGGTGCTTTGCATCTTTTTTGATGCTAATAGTTCTGACGGGTTTGGCGGAATCGGGCCACATGGAATGAGATCCAGATTATCAATCTCACTTGAAACGATGACATTCTCAAGCGCCTTCTCGCCAACAAGGATATTACTTAACCCCGCTAGGTTATCGAGCCGGAATGTATAATGGATCGTTGGCTTGCGCAAGTCGGTATCAACAAGCAGTACCCGTTTTCCTTGCTGTGCATAAACAACGGCAAGGTTCGCAGCTGTCATGGACTTTCCTTCACTTGGTCCGGATGACGTAACCACAATTGTTTTTAATTCTTGATCAACAGATGAAAATTGCAGGTTTGTTCGGATTGCCCGGTATTGCTCGGATATTGGCGAACGCGGATTAAGGTTCGTGATCAAGTGTCTGATTTTACTTGTTGTTTTAGACTGTTTTTTTCTGCGAGCCATTGTATCCACCCCGTTTCATTCTGTTCGCTTCCGGAAGACGACTATCCCGGACATCCTCGTCATTAATATGCGTGACCACACCTAATAACGGCAAGCCGAGCTTATTTTCAATATCATCCTCGGTCCGAATTGTATTATCCAAGTACTCTAGTAAGAACGCTAGACCTACACCAACCATTGCCCCAAGTACAACCGCGATTGCAATGTTCAGTAACGGGTTTGGACTCACTTGGCTTGGGTTGTCAGCAAGATCTGCTTTGGCAAGAATACTGACGTTATCGACACTCATGATATCTGGAATTTTTTCCTGGAAGGTTTCGACCGTTGTATTGGCAATCTTAACCGCCGTTTCGGGATCTGTATCTGTAACAGTTACATTCACTACCTGGGATTTCTCCGCACTCGAAACCGCAAGCTTCGATTTCAGCGTATCCGCCGTATATGGTAAATCCAGCTCCTTGACAACATCCTCTAATATGGCAGGACTCTTAATAATGACATTATACGTATTAATCAGTTCGATGTTTGTCTGTATATCAGTCGTACTATATGGAACTTTCGGATCCTGTGCCTCCTGATTTACAATAAACTGTGTACTTGCTTGATAAGTAGGCGTCAGGACAAAATAGCTGACAACAGCAGCAATCAAGGCAGCCCCTACTATTAATGAAATAATCAACAAGAGACGTTTCTTAATAACCTCAAAAATTTCCTTGAGGGATATCGTTTCTTCCATTTGTGAACCTCCAATAATCAGGTATATTTCTTCTATTCTACCATTCTTCGACAATCACAAACGAAATTATAACATATTTATGACCGTCCGATTCTATTTTTTTGAAAAAATTTTATGAAATTGTCGATTTAGGGGTTGTACTATTACAGTTATATTACAAGTTGGTAACTATTGCATAATATTTGTAACATTTGCCACAAATCTACCAAACTAATGCTATAATGGTAGAAATTTGTAACATTGAATTGTGAGAGGGGAAATAGTAAATTGGCAAATAAGAAAATTATTATGTCGGTAACAGCAAGTGCAGTAATAGCTTCAACCTTTGCCGCAACGCAAGCGGAGGCAGCATCGTACAAAGTTCAGAGCGGTGACTCACTATGGGGCATAGCACAGAAATATAACACCAGTGTTTCACAGTTGAAATCTATTAACGATTTATCTAGTGATCTCATTTTTCCAAACCAAATCATCGAAACTTCTAAATCTAGCAACAGCGGAAAAGTTGAATCAAAACCATCTGCTAACACATCTACTACATATACAGTGAAACGCGGCGACACACTAAGTGGTATCGCTGCAAAATATGACATTTCTTTATCAAACTTAATGGACTGGAACAATTTAGATACATACTTGATTTATCCTGGCGATAAATTTGTTGTTTCGAAGAGTGGCAAGGTGGAAAACACACCAGCGCCTGAGCCGGAGAAGGATGTTGCATCAGCTTCTGTCTATACGGTGCGTTCTGGCGATACATTGAGCGGAATTGCCTACAGCCACGATGTAACCGTATCTGCTTTGAAGAAGTGGAATAACTTGTCGTCTGATTTAATTATTGTTGGACAGAAGTTGAACATTGGTTCGAAGGGTACTAGCTCTGGCGGCAGCACTGGCTCTGTTGAAACGCCTAGCGCTGACGTTGACTATAGCGCGAGCAAAGTTGTCAGCATCGCAAAAAGCATGTTAGGCGTCGACTACCAATGGGGCGGCACCACACCAGCCGGATTCGACTGCAGTGGCTTCATCAAATATGTGTATGAGAAAGCTGGCATGGATATTTCACGTACATCAAGCGCCGGTTATTTCAACCGCTCTTACTACGTGAACAATCCACAAGTTGGCGATCTAGTATTCTTTGAAAATACCTACAAGGCTGGGATCTCTCACATGGGAATCTACCTTGGCAATGGTGAGTTCATTCACGCCGGATCAAGCGGTGTTGAAATTAGCCCAGTGCATGGTAAGTATTATTGGGGTAAACATTTCGATAGTTATAAACGGTTTTATTAATTTTTGGGAAGCTCCTCGTCGTTACGGCGGGGGGTTTTTTTATGTGGGGTTGTGGGGGTGCCCGGGGATGGCCGGGTTTGGGGAAGGCCACTGAAAAAGTGGTGGATTTTACAAATTTAGCTTTTCACCTTTACCTAGCATCTTGAATATACGGAGACTCCTGCGGGAAGTGAGAGATCGGCGAGACCCCGGAGGACGGCAGTCCGAGGAGGCTCGGCACTCGCCCGCGGAAAGCGCAGTATATTTAAGATGCGGTGATAGATCTATCTATTTTGTACTACATTTACCTTTTTCAGTGTCCTCAGTTTGGGGTGGTGTGGCCCGAGTTGAGGCAGTTGTCTCCCGAGTATGGTATGCTGTGGCCTGAGTGGGTGGGGTTCTCTCCCAAGTGAGTGGGATTTTCTCCCGGGTTGTGTAGGCTGTCTCCCGTTTATGGGCACTTGCCTATCTTATGAACACTAAAGTTAATAATAGAGCCGGTTGTAAGTGAAGAAAGGGTTTCTGCTAGCGCAGAAACCCTTTTGATGTTTTTAATAACCGGATTTTTATTAAATTAGTTTTTTACAGCAAGATCTTTATTCCACGTTTTATGTACAAGAGCGGGTCAAGGAACCTGTCCCCATGTCCCCCGTCAGCCATAAGCACCATAAACCGCAAATATCCATAAGATACTCTATTACTCCATAGTGTCGTGAACACCAACCCATAAGCATCTGTCGCAACAGCTACAGCTACAGCTACAACGCTTTTTAAAGCCAGAATTATTCTCCACGGACGATTGGCGTATGTCATTAGAAAGTCCTAAGTATTCACCTTTTTGATTGTAATAGATTACCACAATATTTAACTGGTTTAGGAAAATTTAAAACGAAGGATGGTAAGCTATGAAAAAACTATTTTGTGTGTCAGGTGTTTTATTGGCTATTGGTATTATGTTAGGTGCTTGTTCTGAAGACAACAGTAAGGAGGCAACAACTGGTGATGCTCAACCGGAACAAGAAGAATCAACGAGTGATATTCAATCAGAACAAAAAGATGAATCAACGGGTGATGTTCAATCGGAAACGGAAGAAGAAGTGGTAACAGCGGACGAAGATGTAGCTTCGTTGGAAAAGACGGTTACGGGATTACTGGAGGATACCTTTGCAGAAACCATGACCGTCAGTTTTGACGAAGAAAGCAAAATATACAAACTCACACCGACTGATTCTGAATTTATAATAGAATTGGATTTGATGATTCAAGGAAAGAAAAGCTTTGATGATTGGAATGAAATGGCATCCAGTATGGCAAGCATGTCAGAATCAGTAACGAAAGTACTAGGTAAAGGATATGGGGTGGCAGTAATGAACCCTGTCAATTCAGACAAAGTATTACTATTAGTATCGGATGGAATTATTATTTATGATTCTTTCAAAGATGGTGGATTTCAATAAAATTCCTGTTGAGCTTGAAGGGTGGGGCTTAATCCTCCCTTTTCCCTTTGGTTTTACACCATTATCGAGAAGCTTTCTGCTAGCGCAGAAAAAACACAAAACATTCGTTCGCATACCGATACTATGGTATTATTAAAATAGATTCACACCTCAGCGACTTCCTCTATAATACCTGCAAAGGACGTGTTGAAAATGTCACCAATGACATTAGTACGTGAACACACCACCCAGTACTTGCCACATGATCAATTGTTTAAGGAATTAATCCACACATTTTTCGAAGAGTTTTTAGAGGTATTTTTTCCTGATGTCCATCACCATATCGACTTCACGTCTTCCAATCCCCTTCCAGATGAAATGTTTACCGATCTTCTAAAAGGGAAAAGTCGAAAAGCAGATATAGTCATTGAAACTAAGCTAAAGGAAACAGATACACTGCTAATTATTCATGTTGAACCACAGAGTTATGGTCAAACTAATTTTCATGAACGGATGTATGAATATTTTAGCCTTTTGTACAATAAATATAGGAAGCCTATCCTACCAATTGCGGTTTTTAGTTACGATGAAAAACATTGAATTTCCTTTCTTTCATGTACTAACTTTTAACTTTCTGATGCTGGAGTTAAAAAAAGAAAACTGGAGAAAGTACATTAGTTCAAATAATCCCGTTGCAGCAGCATTACTAAGTAAAATGGGGTATACTGATGAAGAAAGAGTACAGGTCAGAAAAGAATTTTTACGTATAATGACAAAAGTCGATATAAATCCCGCTAAGACAAGGTTAATCTTTGGCTTTTTTGAAAGCTATTTGAAATTAGATGAACAGGAGGAGGAAAGGTTGATGGAGGAGATTAAACGTGTGGATGAAAAAGATGAGATATTGAAACTGCCTATTTCTTGGGAAGAAAAGGGAATTGAAAAAGGAAGAATGGATGAAAGAAAGAAAATTGCCTTAGACATGCTCAGAGAAGGCTTGCCCATTGACGTTATTGCAAGGATTACGGAACTGGATACGAAAGAAATTGGAGCTTTAAAGAAACAATAGCATGTGTTAGTGTGCCTTTCCCGAGTTGAGCAACTTCTCTCCCAAGTTCAAGTACTAGAGTTAATAAAGGGCCAAGTTAAGGAAAGGGTTTCTGCGGCAGCAGAAACCCTTTCCTTAGTCTTTTAATACCTGTATTTTTATTAAACTGTTTTTTTAACAGGTTCTTTGTTTCGCTCCCGAAGTAAAATGCGGGACAAGGAACCTGTCCCCTCGTCCTTTTTAGATCATTTGTTCGTAATAAAATTATATGGTATTCTTTTTAATTAGACGAACAAGAGGAGGAAATATGATGGAAGATGTTAAATATGCAGATGATAAAGATGAAATACTAAATCAACCTATCTCCTGGGAAGAAAAAACAAAAAAAGAAGAGAAAAGAAAAATTGCTACTGAACTGCTTAGGGAAGGATTATCTTCTGATGTAATTGCTAGAGTGACAGATCTTGAGCAGGAAGAAGTTCGAGCATTGAATAACCAATAGTAGTTATCTCCCAGTTGAACCACTTCTCTCCCAACTTCAAGTACTAGGCTTAACAAAAAGCCAAGTTTAAAAAGGGTTTCTGCGTCAGCAGAAACCCTTTCGATCGTCTTCGAATACCTGGTTTTTTATTAAATTGTCTTTCGGGCCGGAGCGGGACAAGGAACCTGTCCCTACGTCCCCACTATTCTGCGTCTTTTCAATTCGTTTTCAACTATTGAAATAAACTCCGAGTCCAAGTTTAATGCTTTTGCCTCAGCTAAGGTCTCTACTAATACCTTATCTGATAGTTCTTTCATGTTGTTCCTAACTCCCTTCCCAAAGATAATAAGATGAGTTAAGAAGGGTCCTACGTTAGCATAGGACCCTTCTATTCTATTAGTAAATAATATTATCCTTTGAAGTAGCTAACCTTCAGCATTCTTATTCTCATATTGATTTTTTTCCTGTTCTTCACGTTGATATTTCTTAGAACGATTGGCCTGCCGATAACCATACATAATGTTTCGGACCTTTTCGTCATTTTCTAGCCCAACACCAATGGAGCCTGCGAATGTCGCGATCGAAGTGGCAAGCCATGCAAGCTTGGCATAATTCCAGAAATCAATCGGATCTTTCAACTGTGCTAGTGAATGAAATAGATCAGGCGGTACAAACAATAACACCGTCAATAGAAATAAAAAGAATAACGCTCCATAATAACATAGTACAGCTACAACTAATGTAGCTACAGTTGTACGGTTATATAACTTTCTTATATGCTTTTCATTATGTTCCGTCGACTTTTCCCATAAGTTATGTGAAACGATAATCCAAATAACGATACTCGAAATTGCGCCAATCATTAGCCCGAAAAAACGCCAGTTCTCAAATGCACCGCTTAACTTCCACAGGGTGGGAAATATCAGTCCATATGCTCCTGTGGCAAAGGCGACAGCCACCACTGGCTTAAAGGATGGAATAATACTTTGCGGCCGATTGGCGATTGTCATTCCCGATAGTACCCGCAATTTCGCATGAAAACGAGGACGAATCATCAGGTGTAAGTCCATCTGTTTCCCGATGGGAGTGGAATGGTTCCTCCGAATAAATGATAGGAAAAATTGTTTCGATACATTGGCTTTTTTATTATCTGACATACCATATTGTGTTGTGGAATCTGTTTCCTTACAAGACATATTGAACTTATGATCGTATATTTCCTTTACAACCTGGATGAGTACTTTCTTTACCCGGCGATTTATTGGCAGGGATCCGAACGCCGGAATGGATAATTGTCCAACTCCACGTTCGAAATCGCCATCCGCCAACACTAAATCCTTACCATCAAATAACGGGAGGTCGGTCAGGCATATTGCCATATCCCATCCTTCCTTTTCTTTCAAATCGGCTGTTTCATCCAATAATTCTTTGGCGTCTTCAGCTGCGCCAATTAACACATCCGTTTTAACCCTTAATGACCAATCCACTTGATTTGAAACCTTTTCGGCTAAGAGATCAGATAATTGTTCCATAAAGTTATCTGCTAACTTCTCCGGGGTATCGGGCGATGGGACTAACCCGAGTATTATTTCTGCCAACTACCTCACCTCCATTTTGATATAATCTGCCATGTAAATACGTTAACGACACAATTACATAGATAAAGTACCCTGTCTGCGTTTTTTTAAGAATCCACTCGTTCTATTATTCCACCAGAGTGCAACCTCTGAGATTAACCTTTTGCTATGGATTGAATTACTTTAATCACCAGTAAAATTGCTGCAATAACTAGCAAAATATGAATCAACCCACCGAGTATGTGAAAGGAGAATCCCAGTACCCATAAAATCAATAAAACTATCAAGATGGTCCAAAGCATCGTGTCACCTCCCATGGTTTCTTTTAGTCACTTTCTATATTCTTTCCCCGTAATTGAATCCAAAAAACTTAGTAGATTGCTATATAATCAGTGTAAATACATTGGCATTAGGTTGACAAGTAGCAACTTATAGGTAATCTGCTTACTAAAATATACTTATGGGATGTCTTGCCAGGACCATTAGTTTTATTTGGTAAACTGTAATCTTATGCTTTACACTTACTTTAAGAAACTGTGAAGGAGGAAGGGAAATTGGAAATTAGAATAGAGTATGATCATCCAATTGAGGTTACATTGGAGGTAGTTTGCGGGAAATGGAAAGGAGTCATCTTATGTAAGCTTCTTGAGGGGACTTTAAGGTTTGGGGAACTTAAAAAACAAATACCAAAAATCTCCCAAAAGATGCTTTCCCAACAACTACATGAATTGGAAGATGACGGATTAGTAAAAAGGGTAGCATATAATCAAATTCCACCGAGAGTAGAGTATTCCCTTACCCCCTACGGAAAAGATTTAGAGCCAGCACTGACTATGTTAAGTAAATGGGGAGAGAATCATGTAGAAGTTGTAACTGATAGTAAAGCAGTCTTAGTTGCGGAAAAGGAAGGCGAGGTTTAGTAAACCTCCTTTTACCAATGATAGCGTGCAGGATGTAGTCATGATTGACTGTATTCTAATTGATTATAAATAACCACGTCTGGTCTAGTGGCATTGGTATACTTTGGAAACTATATAACTAAAAAGTACCTACTTGTCAAACTTCTGTTTGTCTCTTTAGAATTTATGTAGATGGTTGGGGAGGTGTAATGATGAATCAAGATTCTAAAGAGATGGACAAAACATTAGAAATTACGCCGAAAAAGGACCAGGTAGAAATACGCACCAGCCAGGATATTATACATGCCAGAACGCTCGTTAGATCGGTTGCGACAGAGATCGGATTCAGAACAGTTGACCAGGCAAGGATTACAACGGTAGCTTCTGAATTAGCGCGCAACATTTTAATGTATACCTATGGAGGTCATATTTGCGTCAAGTTATGCAGCGATACCATAAAAACGGGTATTAAAATAGTGGCAATTGACAAAGGACCTGGAATCGAAAACATCCCAGAAGCATTGGAAACGAATATGTCCACCTCCAAAGGCCTAGGAGCAGGATTGCCAGGTGTCAAAAATATCATGGATGAATTCTCAATCGATTCTTCCAATAAAGGCACTAAAATTTACACCACTAAATGGCGAATAGGATCATGATTTTTCTTAAACGGTGCCCAGAAGTCTATCATCGCCAATAAATAAATTAGTAATACAATAGGATGCCCCAGTTATGTATTTTAAAAAAAGTTGTTTAATCCACATAAAACCTAACTGCCCACGTGCCCATAAGAAAGGTTCCTGCTTTACAGGAACCTTGATAACTGACTATTATTCAATTGAATTTTTATAACAAATTACTTTTCACAAGTTGTAAAAACGTGTTGATTATACCCCCATGTTCCAATCCACATATCGTTATGCCTTCTCTTTTCTATCATATGAAAAACCAATATAATGGAGTGCGTCTTTAACGGATGCCATTGTTGGTGTGGAAGGAAAATTGATCCCCCGTTGGGTAGCGGTTAAGGCTAATTCTGGGCGTAGACCTGTTACAATAGTTTGAACACCAATCATCGACAAAACACTTGTAATTCGAAAAATGTATTCCGTTACTATGTTATCCAATCTATAAATTCCCGAGAAATCAACAATTAAATATTCTATATCTTTCTTTTGTACATTTACCGGTACATTATGTAAAATCTGAATAGCTCTTTCTTCATTAATCGATCCCAATAAAGGAAGAACGGCAATTTTATCCATGAGTGGTACTACAGTCGATGAGAGTTTGTAAATTTCATTTTCTAATTCAACTTGGTTACTTTCGACTGCTCTTCTAGCTGTAATATCTCTAATGTATGTTTGTATTGCTTTCTTATCGCCAATTCTAACCGGATGGCAGTATAATTCCACGTCAACTGCTGTACCATCCATTTTATAAATGGTTTCTTCAATAACTGCTGCAGGCTGATTGTAAGCGGAGCCAATTCGTGTTTCAATCGCAGCACGTGACGTTTCTTTAAATATATCGAGTGGACTTTCGCCAATAACCTCTTCCCTTGGGGCTTTAAAAAATTTCTCAGCTGCGTTATTAATATAAAGTATTTTTAATTGTGTGTGTATGATGACCGGATCTAGAGCATATTCCACTACCTGCTCATAATCAATTTCTGAAATGTTTTCACCCATAACATATCCCCCTTGTGTAGTATATTTAGCATAAGACAAAAATACTGTTTAAGCAAGAGAGCTACTACATACAGCCAAAAAATATCCGAACTACTCCAAATTCTAATTAAAGAATGTTGAATATAGTTCGGATTCCGTTCTAGCTTGAAACACTCAGCCTGATTTTTATGATTAGTTTTGTTTAATAAGTAATAAAATCTTACCATGATCTAATTTTTCTTCCAGCTCATTGGCTTCCTCTTGGGGAAATCCTAGCTCTTTAAACTTCGTACGTAATTCATCACCCTTTTTCCGAAAAATGTTGCCCACCGCAGTTCCTAAACCTTCTTCTTTTGCTCCTATTTCGCTTGCATCGACATTTCCAGCAACCCTGTCTGTGCGATCATCGTCATGCGAAATGACATACAAATTATCTTTGGAAATTCCTTTTTGTGTTTGCGTTTTGACCTCTTCCATTAATGCCTTGTCATCCTGAAACTCTTTTACTGCAGGTTTCATTTAATCTCCTCCTCAATTTCATTTAGCTCTGTTCTTATTTAAAACTAGCCTTGTCTGTTCTTACTAATCCTGATCTTGTTTCATGTTTTCTTGGGCATTTCCAAACTTTTGTCTTACTTCGCCTTTTGCTTTATCCTTTTTACCGGAAGCTTGTTTTTTCTTATCGTCTGCCAGTTTACCATATTGCTCTTTCGTTTCGCCTTTTACCTTATCAAAGATTCCTTTTGCTTGGTTTTCCTTTTCATCTGCCATTTTGCTTCCTCCTTCAACACTAGCAATTTCTTCTTTGAACTTTTTAAAAAGCATAAGTTTTACCGATACTAGGTAGGTTGCTTACATAAAAAATAATACCCTGAAGGTTTCTCCGCCAAACATGTTTATCTTTCATTTTTAATAATTCCACCTTTGCTACATGCTTCTATTAAGTGATACGTTTCATGTTGAATTCATTGACCTCAAAGTGGATATTGAATTAAAGTGAAACTATAATGCTAGGAAAGCTTAAGGGGCACCTGGAAGGAGTGAAATGCCATAATGAGACAAAATAGACAAATCCTTTTCATTATCTTATTGATTGTTACATTTTATTTAGCATTCTTCAGCGAAGAAACGTTTGTTATCCGGACACTAGCTTTTGCAATTTATTTTCTAATTGTAATGTCCGTATCTTATGGGTTGATGTTGGAAAACCGATCACCCTACAAGACCCTTTTATGGATATATGCAATTCTCTTCTTACCGATAATTGGTTATCTTTTTTTTATTTATTCAGGTCAGCTGCAGGTTAGAGGGCATCTATTCCAGAAAAAAAGGGAAGATAATTATAAATATTTGAAACAGAATACTAAAAATATTCCTTCCGATTGTTGGCATCAGCTAGGCAATCATGAACAATTTATTTCCCACGTGATTGAAAAGGAAACCCATTTCCCAGCCAGTTGTTTTTCTGAAACCTCTGTGTTGAAAGACGGCCAGGAGACCTTTCCGGCTATCAAAGAAAGCCTAATGCAGGCCAAAGAATACATTCATATGGAATATTACACATTTCGTGATGACGAAATTGGTCAGGATATTATTAACCTTTTAATTGAGAAATCAGAGCAAGGTCTTGAGGTCAAAGTTATTTATGACGCTGTTGGAAGTATGAAAATGTCAGGAAAAATGATTCGTAAAATGGAAACAGCCGGAGTACAAATGGCTTGTTTTCTCCCGATTAAGCATGGTTTTTTTAATCAAAAAATCAACTTTCGTAATCACCGAAAAATCATTGTAGTGGATGGTGTCACTGGATTTGTAGGTGGCTTGAATATCGGTGATGAGTATCTAAGCCGCGATCCAAGCATAGGATTTTGGCGTGATACACACTTAATGGTAAAGGGGGAAGCTGTAGGAAGTCTCCATGCGGTCTTTTTTACAGATTGGTCGTATTTAACCAATCAGTCACTAGACCCCGATCAATACCCGGTTACTAAGAGTCCAAGTTCCGACGATGGATGTGTTCAAGTTGTAGCCAGTGGTCCTAATGCCAATCAAGGTATAATGAGTGAACTGTATTTCAATATGATTGCTTCCGCCGAGCATTCCCTGTGGATTGCAACACCCTACTTTGTTCCTAACAAAGACATTCGCACCGCTCTTTCACTGGCTGTAAAAAAAGGCGTCGATGTCAAATTGATGGTACCAGAGGTCGGTGATGGGTTTCTGACGCAGTATGCCACGCGTTCTTATTTTGATGAACTTCTTGATAAAGGGATTGAAGTGCACTTGTACCACAAAGGTTTCATGCATCAAAAAATCATGATTGTTGATGGTGAATTTGCTTCAATAGGGACCGCAAACGTTGATTTTAGAAGCTTAAACTTAAATTTCGAAGTGAATGTCTTTTTGTTTCATAGCCCAAGTGTCACAAGCCTTATTGAGAACTACAAAGCTGATATCAAACACAGTCGCAAGGTAGACCCGAAAACTTATTACAAGCGAGGGTTACTCATTCAATCCAAAGAATCGTTTGCCCGACTTTTTTCACCAGTATTATGATGAAGCTTGCGTAGAAAGGTTGACATTTTTAAGAAAAAGAAAGGTACGGAACTTGCATTAATCACGTTTAAAAAAGGAGAATTAATATGGAACGCGTTGCAATCATCTTTAATCCAAATGCAGGAAAGGACAAGTTGAAGCAATCAATTGGAACCATTGTTCAAAAGCTTCTTCAAAGCTATCGAGAGGTCACCATCTATCAAACTGAGAAGCCCGGAGATGGTGCTGATTACGTGGACAAAATAGCCGAAAATGTGGACTTGCTCATTGCCGCTGGCGGAGATGGGACAGTCAACGAGATTATTAATGCGCTTTGTGCATTGCAAAATCGTCCCATCTTTGCAATTATTCCAGGCGGTACCAGTAACGATTTTTCACGAGAGATTGGAATATCCCAAAATCCACTTAAAGCAACTGATCAATTATTAGAGCAAAAAGTGGAATCAGTCGATGTCGGCAAAACAAATCAACAATACTTTTTAAACTTCTGGGGAATAGGTCTCATTACCGAGGTGTCCTCAGCAGTTGACTCTGATTCCAAGGCCACCTTAGGGCGTATGGCTTACTATTTAAGAACGGCTCAAACGGTGAGTGATGTGGATCCTTTTCATCTGCAGGTTGAATCAGAGGATTACCAATTCAACGGGGAATCAGTCATGCTCATCGTTGGCAACGGGACATTTACGGGAGGTATTCAGCCATTTTTTCCAAATGGGGACGTTCAAGACGGCTTGCTCGATGTTTTATTAATTAAAGAAACATCTTTGCAGACATTCTGGTCCATGATACAATCAAAAATGACTCCTGAAATATCGAACGAAAACGGCATGATCTACTTTCAAACAAAACGACTCAGTGTTTCAGCCAACCCCACTCAGGAGATTGATTGTGATGGAGAAAGTCACTATTCTACCCCAACTACGATTTCAATTCTGCCGGGACACCTAAGAATGCTGGTCGGGGAATATAAAACAACAAAAGAATAGGATAACCACATCTTAAACAAAACAATCAGACTGTAGAAGTGAAGGACTCCCATGACTAACGGGTGTCATCTGGTTACACAGGATTGCAAACATAATAGGTTCGTTAACAATGGTCCAGCAATACCAGGATTAAAATATTGAAAGTTGTTGCGTGGTTTTCCAGAGAATATTCAACCAATATTTTATAATAAAAAGCCTAATTTTTCGTGTAGTGAAAAATTAGGCTTTTTAAAAGATCTGACCACGAACGTTTATTCAGAAAAAGCAATATTACTATCCTTTCAATTTCGGATTACAACAACTGATTTTTTTAGCATCCTCGTTTACATTCAATGCGCACGCATCGGACACTGTAATCTTACGTACTTTCATTTCACTTTTAATAATGGAAATAAACGCAGGATCTAGGTTTAACGCTTTTGCTTGTGCTAAGGTCTCAACTAACGCCTTATCCGACAGTTCTTTCATGCTGACCCAAACTCCTTTTCTTCCCGCCTTATTTTAAATTCCTTTACAAATTTCAGTTATATATCCGGTCAACTATGATTTTAGTACAATATTCATGGTACTAAATACCCCGTTTCCTGAAACATAAACCTGGTTTTCGTGACTTTTCGTATAGTGTCTTACATCCTATACAAATTCGAACAATATCTTCCATTTACGGCATTCCATGGCAACTTTTTTGCCTTCACACGCGCAAAAAAAGACAGCCCCTCAGGACTGCCTTTTCCTCCATCGATTCATTTACTTATTTTCAGGACCTTCACCGAACTCATCATTAGTTGTGTTGCCCTTTTGTGAATGGTCGATTTTGGTTTCTTCAATTGTTTTATCAAATTTGCTTAAGTGCTTTCTAGCAAAGTCTGTTCCGCCTAATCCAAATGCCAGGCCGAATGCTAGTGCAAAGCCGCCAAGGATTAAGATAAACGCGGAAGTGACGATTTCGGTGGCAATTCCGAGTTGCGTTAATGCCATAAATACCGCTAGTACGATAATCGTATATTTGGCAAAAACGGTTAGGATGCCACTTGCCGAGCCGGACAGAACATTGGATAATATTTTTGCAACGATATTTGCTAGAATCACTGCTATGCCTAGGATTAGCACGGCTGCCAGTACGTTTGGCAGGTAAGCGGTAATTGCTGCCGCGATATCTACTAGGAAGTCCAACTTGATTAAATTCAATGCTTGAACAGCCAGGAAGAATACAATTAGCACTTGCACAATGTATCCGACTACCCCAGATGGTGTTAGTTTACTAGATTTATTTCCAATTTGCAGCTTGTCTGACAGACGGTCAAAGCCCATGCGCTGCAAGAAGCTTTCAACGAATCCACCAATAAATTTACCTAACCAAATGCCAACTAGAATCAATGCAATAGCAATCAGAATGTTTGGCAGCATGTTGGTTACATCATTCAGCATGCTTACCAGTGGGTTCGTGATTGCTGCTAATTCCAGCTGCTGCAAGGCAGAAACGGTAACTGGAATCATGATGATAATAAATAATAGATTACCGACAAACGATGCTAGGCTGCTTCCTTCAAATATTTTTTGCAGCTTTAATTTTACAACGATGCCTTCTGAACCTACTGCCAGCAATAGATTTACGACAATATCTTTAATGATTTTGGCGACGAACCAGCCAACTGCGAAGATAATGATGGCAGCGATCAGTTTCGGTACAAATGCTAAGATTGTTGCGAGCAATCCGGAGAACGGTTCTGCGACACCTTCAATACTTAGCGCTTTTAGTACACCCGGAATGAACATCAACAGGATTAGATAAAAAGCAACTTTACCAATCGTTTCAAGGAAATGTTCAGCTTCTTCGTCATTACTAGCAACTTTTAGTTTAGTAAAGAAACGCTGAATGTTTGCTTTACTGCCTACTGTAACAATCAACCAGCGAACGACGGATGCAATCACCCATGCCAGCAGCAAAATAAGTGCTGCCGTTAGAACTGCTGGAATGAAACTGAAGAATGATGAAATTAAATCGGATAATGGATTGGCAATCATATCCAGATTCAGCAGGTTAAAGAATAGGATAAATACGATAATTAGCAGTATGTAGTACACTACTTTTCCAATTATTTTATGCGCATTTATTGGTTTTTCATTATTTTCCGATCGAAACCGGTTGAAAACCTTGTCGTCTAAATCAGCTTTCTTTAATGCCTTCTCAACTGCACCTGCAATCAGCTTGGCGATGAACCAGCCTACTATTAAAACAATTAATGCGATAACAAAACTTTGCAGCCCGACCATAAAGTTTGTCGAGAAATAATCATTCATGAGATTCATAATGATGTCCCCTTTCAAAATGTGGTAGTTACTTGATACCCAGGGGAGGAAATTCTTAAACATTTTGTTAGGTTTTGTCGAATATGGCATTGATTTCCTCCATTTGAAGACGGAAAAATGCCCAATACCGGGATAACTTGGTATTGGGCATGCCTTGCTAGAGGTGCAACAAAACTTAAACTTATGGAGCTTTTCCCATGAATCGTCTTATTTTACGTTCTGCGTGTTTTTAACCGCTTGATTATATTTATTTAGGAGAACGTCCAAGTCCTGTGAAATAGTCAGTACTTGCGGATCGTCCGGATTATGTTCGTACGCTTCATACATCTTTTGCCTTGTTTCCTCTATTTTCTTTCGTAATTCTTGATCGTTGTACAACACCCGTTCTTCCTCTCCACTTAGTTTGCATTCAATCTGTGAAGTGGAGAAATGAAACTGATTAAAAAACTTTTGCATCATAAACTATGTCCAATTTCCTGTTGCGCTTACTGAACCCGCTATGTGGATTTCATGTAGTTGAATGTTTTCTGCTTGCTAAACACGAAATTT
Organism: Virgibacillus phasianinus; assembly: GCF_002216775.1. Classification (GTDB taxonomy): domain Bacteria; phylum Bacillota; class Bacilli; order Bacillales; family Amphibacillaceae; genus Virgibacillus_F; species Virgibacillus_F phasianinus. The sequence goes on along the minus strand of NZ_CP022315.1, from coordinate 1,789,401 downwards.
TTGATTTTAATTACAGTTACACTACCACTCAGATAAAACTCTGCCTTATCTTTCATTACATAACGACAATGACAAGATTCTCTATGTTTTTCAGTAACCTCTGTTCCCCCTCCTGTACCATTAAATTATTCATTGGCTCATGTTTAACTAGAGATAGGTAGGTAATCATTACCCCTCTACCTATTTTTTAAACCTTTTTTTACGCAAGTTCCACCTTATGCCGTTATGCACGCGGTTGGGCAAAATTTCCTATTTGAAAGATCTCTTCTACTATATAGACACCGTGCAGCCTAGTTCTTTTGTGTGAAATTTGTAGAAATTTGGTTTATCGGCTAAACACACGGGTATTTATCAAGTATTATAGAGTAAAGGAGGTTTTTACATAAATGCGTTTATTAACAGCAGGTATAGGTTTCATGTTATTATTCTTCGTTTTCATTCCCGCTGTTTATGCTGACAGTGGCAGCACCACCTATCAGGTTGGCGTTTCCACGCTGAATGTCAGGTCTCAACCGTCAGATCGTGCACCAGTCATTGGGCAGTTGAAAGATGGTGACAGCTTAGTCGTTTTCCAGGAAGCGTTCGGCTGGGCGCAAACATACTACGGTGGCAAGGTTGGCTGGGTTGCGTCACAGTTTTTATATCAGACTGAAAACAGCGGCTCAAACCCTGCGGCAGCGGTGTCTGGGGCAACATCAGAGCAGCAGGTAACAGTTACCGCATCCGGTGTACGAATCCGAACTGGCCCAGGTACTTCGTATACGATTATCGGCCACACTTCCAACGGACATACATACAGCTTAGTTAACACAGCAAACGGTTGGAATGAAGTGGTACTTGATGACGGCACAACCGGCTGGATCGCGGGATGGCTGACCGATTCAGGTGCTGCCGGGACTACGGCGAGCGTAAAGAATGACCCGCCGACTGCGGTAAAATCTGCGGCATCAGCTAAGAGGTCATTGGCAGGCTATAACATCGTGCTGGATCCTGGCCACGGTGGCAAGGACCCCGGTGCACTAGGCATTGGCGGGACTTTGGAAAAGGATGTCATTCTGGACACAGCTGAAAACGTGGCACAGCGGCTGCGCGCGGCTGGTGCAACGGTAATTATGACACGCGACAGCGATCATTTTCTTTCCCTTGAAGAGCGCGTGCTGATCAGCAGTAAATTTAATACACATGCATTTATCAGCCTGCATTACAACGCCTATCCATTCATGGGAATCAACGGAATCAGTACGCACTACTACGCCGGCGGCAACGACCGTGAACTGGCGCAGGATATCCAAACCGGGCTACGGCACAATGTTTCCTTGAACAGCCGCGGCATCATGCAAAGCAATTATCACGTATTACGTGAAAACAGCGACCTCGCCGTGCTGGTCGAACTCGGCTTCATTACAAACCCGAGTGATTTAACCACCGTCCAAACGGAATCTTATCAAAATAACGCAGCGAGAGGGATTGTTGAAGGGGTAAAGGCTTATTTTCATTAAGATGAATGCAGGGAAAGGAAATTAATAAGGGCTGGGCGGAAGCTCGGGCGGGAATCCTGCCAAGTCGGGAGACAGCGTGCTGAACTCGGGCCAAACACTTGCGACTCGGGCGTCAGCATCTTCTACTCAGGAGACAGCCATTTCTCTCCCGTGTTGGACCTGTTGTGGCCCGGGTTACCCCTATTTTCTCCCGAGTTTCAGTGATTCTCGCCTGAATTCCGAACTTCCTCGCCCGAGTTTAGTCAAGTCCAGTGGGGTATGACTTTTCTTGGCGGGAAGTTGGCTAACCGTGCTGGTTATGGCCGCCTGTTTAACAAATGAAAAAAAGAGCGCTTTTATCGGATGCAGGGGGATGATCTCAGGATGAATGAAAACTTTAATGAAAAAGAAAAACTAAATAAAATAGGGAAAATGAATTCGGGAGATTTTTTGCTGATGCTGGGTGGACTGGCATCAATCGCAATTGTAATCATACTCGCGGCATTCCTTATTTTATAGATAAATGAGAGATGGACTGGATACATTGCCCGTATCCAGTCCATTTTTTATTATTTCTGGGTTGTTTTCATACGGTTTGTTGCTGATATCTTTATAGTTGAGATAAACCGCGACCTACCAGCAACGTGATTTCCACTGCGGGCAGTCGTTTTCCACGGCCTCCTTGCCCGCGGAAAACAACCTAGCACATTACATCGCAGTCTATAGACTTTGTGTTGAAAACAACATCCCTCTAGAAATCAGCCTTTCTGATAAACCGTCTCTCCATCAATGATGGTTGCCTGCACCGATATATCTTTAATTCTACTCGGGTTAATCATTGTCGGATCTTCGTCAAGCACGGCAAAGTCAGCTCTTTTGCCAACCTCAATGCTGCCGGAATTTTCCTCATCGAAATTTAATGCCGCTCCATAAATTGTCATTGACTTCAATGCTGTCGTCACATCAATCCGTTGGTCAGCCCCAAGCACATTACCTTCACTTGTTACCCGATTGACCGCAGCCCATACGGAAAACAGGGGAGAAATTGGTGTCACCGGGCAGTCAGAATGCAGGGTGAATAATATATTATCTTTTACGGCATCAGCAAGCGGGCTGATTCGCTCGGCGCGTTCAGTTCCAAGGAACAATTCCCTGTGACGCTCGCCCCAATAATACACATGGTTGATAAAAAATGACCCAGCCACATCAAGCTCCGCCATTCGCTTGATATCTTCCGGAGTAGCAGTTTGCACATGTTCAATCCGGTGCCTGTGCTCAGCGCGTGGCTCCGCTTCGAGTGCATGGGCATACCCTTCAATAATGGAACCGATAGCGCGATCACCATTACCATGTATCGCGATTCGGAATCCGCGCTTATGCAAATCGATAATTTCCTCATTAAAATCCTGCTGGTCATGGAATAAATTCCCTGTAACCGCTGCATCATTGTGATAAGGCTCTCGTAACGCCGCAGTCAGCGCTTGGATGGAGCCATCCTGAAACATCTTAGCACCGTCCAGCCGGACCCGGCCATCTGACTGTTCGCGCAGTTCCTGATCCAGTTTATCTTTTGTATAATCCCCAAATCGTTCGTTTTCCTGTAAAAAGTTGTGCATCATCATCAGTTGCGTGCGCATGGGGTTCACACCCTGTTTGGCCGCTTCCATGTGGACACGCATTTCCCTGTCAGGTTTTCCTAACATCCCAACTGCTGCGTCGGTATTCATCGTGATGCCTTGGGCCAAGTATTCCTGCGCCGCTCTCCCCAGCTGTTCAACCATGTCTTCCTCCGATTGCTTGGGTAAAACCTGCGCGACCGGTGCCATCGCCATTTTTTCATACAATACACCGTTCAGCCGGCCGTCATCATCTCGGCCAAACTGTCCCTGCTGCACATCGGAAACACCTTCATCGATTCCCGCTAACTCCAGCGCGGCGGAATTGGCAACCGCCAGGTGGCCAGAAACGTGCGTAACAAATACCGGATGGTCCGGCGCAGCCTTGTCCAATTCTTTGCGTGTCAGGTGACGCTTTTCCGCGAGCAGCGTATCGTCATACCCGTATCCTTTCACCCATTCACCGGCAGGGGTTTTTTCCGCTTTCGCATGAATAGCCTGTAGGACATCATCAATTTGCTTGTTTGGCGGGGTTCCGCAATAAACGAAGTCCATGATTTGCGCGTACCCCAAAATATGGTTGTGGGTATCGATAAAGCCAGGGATTAATGTTTCCCCTTTTAGATCGACAACCTTAGTCTGCACCGTGACCTGGACCTCACCCTCTGGTGGATTTGCCTGGCTCCATACGCCAGCGATTTGACCATCCTTGACAGCAACCGATCCGGCCCTCGTGTTTTGTGCATCTAGCGTTAATACAATTCCATTTTTAATTAGTAAATCTGCGGTTATCATTATACAAGCCTCCTGTAAAATAGATCGGCAAGGTTTTCGTACCCATGTCGTTTAACCGTAAACTATTCGTCTTTTTAATAAGTGACATGGGGGTAAATAAAAACACTTGTATCTATTTCACCAGTGGGACTTTTTCAAACTGCTTATTTAAGCCTATTTTTTGGTTACAACTCGTCTAGGTGTTAAGTTTTTTCAGAAAGGGGATGGTAAGGGCGGTTTACGCGATTTTCAATTTGGCTGTTATATTTCAAGTTTGGCTGATATATTTTGAATTCGGCCGATATATTCCAAGTTCGGCTGTTATATTTTGAATTCAGCCGATATATTTCAAGTTTGGCTGTTAACTCTGGAATTCAGCCGATATATTCCAAGTTCGGCTGTTATATTCCGAATTTGGCCGATAAAATTCAAGTTTGGCCGTTACTCCTACTCCCCCCTTGCAGCTTAATCGTCCAGTTCACTTTTATTAATCAGCCCCATGACAACAGCAAGAAATAACCAGCCACACTGGAATAAACAGCAAGGCTACTGAAAAAGTGGTGGATATTAGCAATTTAACTTTTTACCTTTACCTAGCATCTTGAATTATACCGAGACTCCTGCGGGAAGTGAGAGATCGACGAGACCCCGCAGGACGGCAGTTAATGAGGCCCGACTAAAACCGCCCTTTGCGGGCAACGTCGGCTACCCCTTGCCGGGGCAAGGAGGCTCGTCACTCGCCCGCGGAAAGCGAGGTATATTCAAGATGCGATGATAGATCCACATATTTGTGTATTAACTATACCTTTTTCAGTGCCCTCATAAACAGCCGGTTGGGGGAATTTTATCTAACCTGCAAACAAACCGGAGACTTTATAGTATAAACATGACCTGTTGCTCTTGGAATTCCGTCATCCTCTATTTTCATAACTACGATGAAATCCGTACGTTCGTTTGCTGCAAGGATATAATTTCCATTCGGGATAATTGCGAAGTTGCGTGGCCATTCGCCCTTTGTTGATGAATAATCCAGTGGACTAAGTGTTCCATCCTGCCTTATCTTGTATGACGCTACACTGTGGTGCCCGCGATTTGATGCATATAAATAGGAACCGGACGGGGCTATATGTATGTCGGCACAGAAGTTGTCCCCGGTGAAATGTTCTGGAATTGTTTTCACTTGCTGTTCGAGCGTTAGCGAATTACTTTTTTCATGACAAGAATAAACGGATATCCGAGAATTAAATTCGTTGACTACGTAGACCATTTGGTTGGTCGTCGCAATATGTCTGGGGCCAGACCCCGCAATCGCGGAAATTTCATTTACTAAAATCAGTTTGCCTGACTTAGCGTTGAATTCATACAGATATAAGCAATCCAAACCTAAATCAGTAACCAGATACTTCTCTGTACCCGGGATATTGATAATGGTATGGGGATGAGAAACCTGTGCTCCTTCAGCATAATTTTTCAAATCGCAAATTGGTTCAATTGCCCCATCATCTTTCAAGGGATGAACCGCGGCATTTCCACCGCCATAGTTTGTCGTAAATAACCACTGCTCATTTGGAGCAAGGCTAATGTAACATGGGGAACTTCCACCTGTGGGCTGGCGGTTCAGTTCCGTTAATACTTTATTCGGATAGTCAATTTCAAAACTTGCAACTTCCCCGTTCTCTATTTCACTCGCAGCGTACAATCGATTCCCAGTCTGATTGACGGTTAGAAATGATGGATTTTCAATGCCGGATACGCCGCCCACTTTCTTCAGCGTCCCTATTTCCGAATCAAATAAAACCCATTCAATTGCATTTCCATACGTACCAACAAATATATCGTAATAACGCTGTTCTACCATGGCTCAGGACTCCCTTCCGCATTTTCATTATAATCCTTAGATGCAAATTATCCAACCCAGGTTAAGAAAGCGCATCCAGCAAAAAAGTACTGGACATTCCCCTAAAATACTGATACTCTATTAAAGTTACCCAAGATAACTATTACCCACGCTAACTATTTAGGAGGTTTTTCCCATAAAGTCTACACAAAAGTTTTTTCATCAATTGATCTTGTTGTATCGCCCTTTTGAAAACCGGCTTAACGAGCAGCTGAACAAGCATCAATTGCACCGGGCGCAATGGACCATTTTGTACTACTTATACAATGAGGGATCGGCGACGCAGGTCGAGATTTCCCATTATCAAGGTGTGGAGAAACCCACCATCACAAGGACGGTCGGCCGCTTGGAAGAATTGGGCTATGTCGAACCTATTCGGGGCAAAGACAAGCGCGAAAAACGAATACAGCTGACAGAGGCTGGCAGCACCGTTTATGAAAATGTGCGTGTCACCATCGATCAATATGAACAAGCGATTTTAAGTGGTATTTCCGAGGAAGAACAATTGGAGACCATTCGGATAATGGAAGAAATTAGAGATAATATTATGAAGTAAGGAGTCATTGCAGTGAATCAATCAAAATCTAAACTATGGACAAAGGACTTTATCATCGTATCAGCGGCCAACTTTTTCTTATACCTGGTCTTTTATTTATTGCTGGTAACCATGGCTGTTTACGCCGTCGATGAATTTGCTGTTTCCGAGAGCGAAGCCGGTCTTGTCACTGGTATTTTTATTATCGGGACGTTAATCGGACGGCTATTCATTGGACGCATGATCACGTCGGTTGGTAATAAAAAAATGTTATATTTCGGACTCATCTTTTTTATTCTGACCTCGTTATTATATTTTGTAAATGCCGGAATCACCTTTCTGCTTATTACCCGTTTGTTGCACGGAATCGCATTAGGCATGGCAAGTACAGCAACCGGAACCATTATTGCTGAAGTCATACCTAAGGATCGAAAAGGGGAAGGAATTGGCTTTTACAGCATGAGCATCACACTGGCGACCGCAATCGGCCCTTTCATTGGGTTGTATATGAGCCAGCACACCGGTTATCAGACAATCTTCGGCTTTTGTCTTGCACTGGGAATCATCAGTTTCATTATTTCCCTTTTTGCAAGAATACCGGTTATGGAAAAGCCAGTGGAAAGCAGCGGGGCAAAAAAGGTAAAGCTTTCCGACTTTGTCGAACCGAAAGCATTGCCAATTGCCCTCGTTGTGCTGATCATATCGCTCGGTTACTCCAGCGTGCTTTCATTTATTAATTTCTATGCCATTGAAATTGATTTAGTGGAAGTGGCAAGCCTATTTTTCGTTGTCTATGCTGTGGCAATATTAGTATCACGCCCATTCACAGGTCGCTTGATGGACTTGAAGGGTGCAAACTCGGTCATGTATCCAGCATTCGTTCTATTTGCAGCAGGGTTACTACTTTTAAGTACAGCAGAATCCAGCCTGCCGCTACTGTTGGCCGGTGTTCTGATTGGCTTCGGATTCGGTAACATGCAATCAACTACCCAAGCCATCGCAGTTAAGGTAACACCGCCCCGCCGAATTGGCCTTGCAACGTCAACGTACTATATCGCGCTCGATGCCGGTCTCGGATTCGGACCGTACGTGCTCGGATTCATCATCCCATTAACCGGATATCGCAATTTATATATCATGATGGGCGTACTGGTCTTAATAACCACGGTAATCTACTACTTCATGCATGGGAAAAAGGAAGGCTCGGTTTGGGAGGTTAATCCTAACTCTATGGCATCGAAAACGAAAGCGAATTAAGCAGTGGAAATACCCTAAGTGAGCGTTATCACTTGGGGTATTTATTTAACGAAGGGCCGGTTGGTAAGAGACGGGTAACTCGGGCGAGGATTGGATAAACTCGGGAGACAGCCTGCTTAAGTCGGGCGTGATCCGCTTCAACTCGTGCTTGAATAGACCAAACTCGGGAGTGACGAAATTCTCTCCCGAGTTGATAGTGCTGCGGCCCGAGTTGGGCTTGCTGCCGCCCGAGTTCGCGGGGGTCCCTCCTGAGTTTGTAAGGTGTTCTCCCGAGTTTGACCACTGTTTAATAAAGAGCCGGTTGAAAAGGACGCGTTCCCAATCGCTAGACAGTGATTTTACCAACCGGCACTTTATTCACCTGCTTTACATGCCATCTCCTATGGATCGGATCATAATAAAGTCCGTGCTCCTTCAGTAGTTTGGTTGCAACATTTTTGGAGGTGATGCCCAGAAAGCGCATGCATTCGGAATTACTGATCCATGGCTTTTTTACCAGGAAGTAGTCTGTCAGCGCTTGTATATGCGCAGTTTTGGAGACGGTTTGGCATTTTTCACAGATCCAGCTGTTGTACTGTCGCCGCATTCCCAGCCTTCCGCAACCAGTGCACTGCACCCCGCCTAGCAAGTCTTTGGGATCGATCGCGTATTTTTGCTGATAATCGAAATGATAGGTTTCACATTCTTGTACAATCATTGCGCCAATCTTTTGATGAAGATGACCATGAGGCTTGTTTAGTGCATGATTCACTTTGATGACGTGCTGCGGCATGTACTCTCCGTGCATGATTTCGCTGGATATATCGTGGGTTTCCGGGATTACTTTTATTATGGTGGCTGGATCACTAATGACAAAAAGCGGGATGATGGGGATATCATCTATGTTGTGTTCTGCGAGCCAGTTTGTTAGGAGCAGCTTGTTTGTCATGGCTTGAATGATGGGGTTGCGGAAGCCGGTGACCACTCCCTTATATTCGCGGGTGAATTGGTTTAGTTTGTAGTCAAGGGTGATGGTTCCTTTGTAGTTTTTGATTTCAACGACGAACATGCAGTGCGGTCCGATGATTAGGGTATCAATCTGGAAGGTGGAATCTAAGTAGACGTCGTGGAGTAGCGTGAAGTTATTTTTCAAAAGCGCGCCGGTGAAACGATCTACGTTTTTCTCGCCGTCATAGCCTTGTTGACGATGTGCCAAATCCTGCTCCAGCATTCGCCGCCTCTTATAGGCTGGAGGCAATCTGCGTAATAGTGCTTCCAGTGTGGTAATTTCATTCGGGATTGGTCGGGGTTTCATGATCATAGTGGTTTGCTCCTTTATTTGGGGGTTTGTTATGAAAGATTATAATGGCAGAAAAGCGTGTATCTTTTTGATGCATTTCTCTACAACTTCCGCTGATGCATGTCCTCTTATCTTTAGTCCTCTAGATTTCCAGTCCAAACTTCTAATTTGATCCGTTAATATAACCCCTCCAATATCTAAACCATCTGGCAATTCAACTTCGAATGGATAACCTTTAGCCTGTCTTGTTATTGGGCAGATTATGGCAAACTTTGTGGCTTGGTTAAATATTTGTGGAGATAAAACAATTGCGGGCCGGTGACCTGCTTGTTCATGCCCAGATTGTGGATTAAAGTTAAGAAATACTAGGTCACCTTTGTCAGGAACTTCCATTATAATAATTCATTCCCTTCCGATTTACCAAAATCAATTTCTTCATGACGGTTGTCTTCTGTTATTTGATCCAACAATTCCTCTAATGTAGGATCTTCAACAACAGGCTTTAATATAATCCCTTTTTCATCTACACTTAACTCGAGTTCTGAACCATTTTCAATGTCAAATCTCTCAGCTACCCTTTGTGGAATGCGAACACCAAGACTATTACCCCATTTTTGGACCTTGGTTGTCATGGAAAACACTCCTTTTCTCTTATTTGTTTTCATTTTATCACTTCCATTTTCATTTGTATATACTTAGTATATACATGCATTAATAAAATGATACAAAATTTATTTTAGAAGCAGGAATAAAAATCAATATGACTCTCAACAACTTTATTAAAGGGGGGCCGGTTTTATTTACGCTAAGTATTATGCGGAATACATAGACCATGATCCCTGCCACATCAACCAAAATAAAACTCCAGCCGCAGCTGAAGTTTCATCATCACGAGCCACCCATTTTATCGGGTAAGGTGAGGATTGATTCGATTAGGTCATTGAGCTTTCCTTCAATGCGGTGTAATAGATAAAATGTCACTACAATCGGGAAGCCAACGTCGGTCACGAATGACATCCAGGTCTCCACATGATTTCCTCCTCTCTATTTCAATTAATTTTTATAAAATGCCAGTTGGGAAAAGCAATCCCGGCTAGGTCAGAGCGAAGCCAGGACGAAACTTCCCTAACTCGGGAGAGACCCGTGCAAACTCGGGCTGGGGCCAATGAAACTCGGGACAGAATGGGATCCACTCGGGCGACAGCCTTTCGAGCTCAGGAGAGAGCTATCTAAACTCGGGCGACAGCCGTTTGAACCCGGGACAGAACCACCAAAACTCGGGAGAGCATATGACCAGCACCTATTTAAGAAGGACCAGCGCCAGAATATTATTCATGTCGCTGGTCCCTTTCATTAAGCTAATTCGATGTCTGATACGTTACGTTCCACAATCCGTGCGCTTTGTTTGGCTACAAGATTGCCGCCGGATGAGGTGAATACGTTTTGTGCGATAATCTCATCCATTGCGTTGTTCACTGCAACGAGGTCTACTGGCTCAACTGGTTTATCCAGTGTGTATGTTACTACTTTGCCTTCCTCGTTTTCAAATTTCAATTCCAGCTTTTTCATCTGAATTCCTCCTTTCTACTAAATTGAATGTGGCCGATTAAGCTTCATCACGTAACTCCGAATTGTCATTGCGTTCAATTTTGAAAAGTGAACGCTGCTGCAATGGCGCAAGGGAAACTGCGACTGCAAATAACTGTTCGGTAGTTGCTGCGATCTTTGTGTTGCTGAAGCTTTTTGTTTTATAAATCTCCTTTCCACTGATTGGATCAATCCCATCACTGAAAACCATGCGAAGTGTCGAGCTGGTTTGTTTTGCTGTAACTGCCATGTTGCTCACCTCCTTTCACCTCTATAATCGAAGGAAGGTGTGAAAAGGTGTCGGTTTAGGGAAAATAAAAAATGCCACCAATTTATGTTTGGTGGCGATGGAGCTATAAGGAAGGAATAGGAACGCTTTTTTAATTGCAAATACCCTACCCCTTATTTGAATTCTCTCCCTCTTAATTACTCATTGAATAATTGCTTTAATTTATCTTCACGATACTGAAAAATATCTTTCAACTTTTTTTCAATGTTCCATTTATGCACTGTTCTTCCAATAACTGAAAACGGCAATACATAGTGAACAATATCCTTCATCTCTGTTCCGTGTTTATTCTCTTTGAAATGATGTTGATGATGCCAAAATCGATACGGTCCAAACCGCTGTTCATCCACAAAATAATTTGGAGCTGCAACATGGGTAATTTCCGTCACCCAATTCAATTTCACTCCCAATAATGGTTGCAGGTGGTACTTGATAATCATACCTGGATACATTTGTTGAGGGGGTACATCTTTCACTTCAAAGCGCATCCATGGAGGGGTAATGTCCGAAAGCTGACTTGGATCTGAAAAAAATTCCCATGCTCCTTCCAAAGACAACGGTAGCTGTAGCGTTGTTTCAAACGAATAGATTTTCAATACTTATCTTCCCTTCCATTAACTGAACAATTTGGTAGTTAAATTCCCTAAAGCAAGTTAGTTAAACGTTTGAAATCAGCTGATTTGTGGTAATATTATTAAACTCGGATAGGAACGGTGGCAATAATTATGAATAATACCCAATCAATTAGTACACTAAAGCATGTTAAAAAAGGAGCAGAATCCGTGTGGGCCGCTAATAAATATTTGGTAATGGCTTGTGGGCAAAACAGGTATCGGGAAATTAGAAAATCTTTTCGTGATACCACAGATTTCCGTACGTCCTTTACTTTATTAGCACAAGTTGAAAAAGAGTTTCATTCCATTTCAAGCAAGGAACTACCTGAACTCTCCAATGCGTTATACCATATACTTGGCTACTTCAAAAACGTATTATCTGCAAAAGACCGCAACTATTTAAATAATCTAATCGCTGATAATTCAGAACAGGCATTAGCCAAACTAGAAGAACATGCTCAGTATCAGCACATCGATTATCTCATGAGTTGCAGGCTCTGGAACCGTAAATCTGCTTTTAATGACATTCCTATTACATTGCATGTTGAGGGAGAAACTCATCCTTCCTACACATTGCTTTGGGAAGAAAACCAACTTAAACAAAAATAAAAACCAGCCCTTATTTTCTAAAGCAGCTGATTTTATATATCAATTCCTTTTTTATGTAGGTTATCTATGCATTCCTGTAAATAGTTATCATCGTGTTCAGGGTAACGGGCTTCTACGTTCGTATCACCCAAGCTTCCATTACTGTGTGAATCACTAATCTTTCCTCGATAGGTTGGATCTTCCCATGCTGGATCATTACGATATCCTCTTTTTTTCATTTCATCCATAACCTTCTGGTGATAGAGGAAGAGTTTATATGGGGAATAATTAAAAACATAATTGACCGTTGCATGCCTCTTTCCCCACCCGTTCCCACGCAATGCACAGCATTCACGATGTTGTCCGAGAAGCTGCTGTCGAGGTAACCTTGAGAGAAGGTCTTCGTGCCATAAGCGCATGTTACTTTTCCTCCTTTGTCTTAATACTTTGCCATAACAACTCAATTATTTCTTCGGCAACTTTTTCTATGGGAGAAAAAAATTGCTCTTTCCCGGAATTGTCATAACCAACCTTCATTAACGATAAATAAACGTGAGCTGCAAACTTGGGATCAATTTTACGTATCTATCCCCGCTTTATCGTGCTTGCTAACCCTTCACGGTTCTCTCTCCTTGAAAATTTATTTGTGTAAATTCTAATTTTAGAGTGTACTGCTCAGTTTTTTGATTTCATAAGCACACTGATTTCCCTTTGAATGTCCGGGCGAAGCCTTTTGTGTATTCGTAATTTGCTCTGCTATATTCTTATTCTTCATGCTTTTTTCTTTCACCTTTTTTCCACCAATTTTTGGGATTTAAATAACGTTTATAGTTTGATACTACTTCTTTGCCAACGAGTAAAGCACCTACCCAAAATAAGATTTCCCCTATTATGAGACCACCTGTTATAATACTTGCCTTTACCGTAATCGAAAATGGTATTAGTGTTGTGACAGCAGCAGTCAGCCAACATAAAACAGCAACAATTAAAAGCGCTATTCCAAACTTATAGGATTTTAATTTTTTTTGCTTCTTTTTTATTGAAACCTTTCCTTTTCTCATTTTACAACCCCTAATTTAGTTAACTTAACTAAACCCTTATTGCTTACTAAACAATATTTATTTCACAAAATATCCTATTCTGAAGGACACATTATCCGGTTAGTGCGCTTTTTCTGGATGACTAAGATAATCATTACAGTCAACAGTGTCTTTGCCTGTAGATAACACCTAATTAAAGATTTACGTACACAATACAAAAAGAAACTAGTAAGGTGATATGCTAGTCCTCTCTTTCCTACAGGCAGCATTTCTAAATTCAATTTATTCCACATTTGCGCACCGATCGCAAAAAAGCTATGACACCAATTTCACCGTTAATTCTAGGATAACTGCATATTCGTTAAACAAGTTGGATCATCATTAAATGTGGAAAATTGCGACTCGACTCTTTTCCCATTATGTGTAATGATTATGCTGTAATTTTCATTTCTCGGTACCCACAAATCAATAAATCCATTTTCCTGTGACTTCATTTTTTTATTTACAACAGTATTGCCATTGCTATCCTTTATGTGCACCTTGAATTCTTTCACTGCCATTTCGCCCTGACAGCCGGTTAAGCTATGATACGTGCAGGGATGTGTTTGGTTTACATATGGTGCGATGGAGACAAAGAACTTTTCACCCGTTAATTTATATACCTTTTCATTCTCGTTTGCATCAACAACAGTAAGCTCCTGCGGTGTAATAGAAGCAGATTTAGCTTCCAGTTTACCGGTACTGTATCCGTGAACCAGTTTTTTAATATTTTCTGCATGTTCTGTTTCTGATGTATTGCCTTTATCTGCGCTATTGCTACAAGCTACTAAGACTAACGATAAAAAGAACAATACAAAAATTACCTTTAATTTCATTCTTATCCCTCCACATGATAATTCAGTTTCTATTACCCATTTATGATACGTTACCTTTGCTTAGCACTATTCATTCCAGACTTATGTCCTCCTCTATCTTATCACCACTCCAAGGTATTATTCTACAATCTTGGCATCCAGTTTTTTGCTAGATAACTGTACGACTGCTACCGAGCTTAATTGATTGTTAAATGATCTAAAAGTAACTTAACCCATTATATCCGCCGTTCCCCGCCTTTACCAGGCCTATATACTACTGTAGATAGGCAAATGAGAGAGGTGGGATCGATAGTGACTGAATTAACTGGACGGATTATACGACGTGGTGACCCGGGCTATCCGGAGGCCCGTAAAAATTTCAATCTATATTATTCAAAGTTCCCTGAAGCAATTGTATTTTGTGAGGAAGAAAAGGATGTTTTGAATGCATTAAAATATGTACGGGAAAGCAAAGTTCCTTTTCGTGTGAGGAGTGGGAGGCATAGTTATCAAAATTTCTCATTACTAGATAATGGGATTGTCATTGATATCAGCGAACTGAACGCTATAAAAGTTGATACGTCAAAGGATATTGCGGTCATTAAAGCAGGTTGTGAACTCGGAAATGTCTATCAAACATTATGGCAGCACGGACGTACACTCCCTAGTGGCATTCACTCAAGTGCAGGTAGTACAATCCCCGCTGGAACCCAGTCTAGTGTTGGGATCGCTGGTCTGACATTAGGCGGAGGAATCGGTTACTTATCTCGGGTATTTGGATTAACTTGTGACAACCTCCTAAATGTTCGAATTGCCGTGCCAAAAGGAAAGGACGATGTGAAAGTTTTAGAAGCAAATAGTAGGAAGAATAGCGAACTATTTTGGGCATGTTGCGGTGGCGGCGGTGGGAATTTCGGAATCGTCACCGAGTTCACATTCCGTATCCATCCAATTAAAAACGTATCAATCTTCCAAGCGGAGTGGGATTTTGACCAATTGGAAACAGCATTTGATAGCTGGCAGCATTGGGCACCTTTCGCGGATCGAAGGTTAACCTCATCCATTGAACTCAAGGCCAAAAGCGAAAACACAATCCAGGCGCTTGGACAATTTCTCGGTTCAAAGGATGAATTAAAAAAATTGATTCGGCCACTCGTGAAAAACACTTCTCCAAGAAAGGTTCAGGTGACAACAATACCCTTCAATCAAGCTGTTAACTTTTTCAACAATCCAGCAGGAAATATCCCCTCTTATTTCAAACGGTCAGGTGCATACATTTACAAACCACTTCCCAATGAAGGGATCAAAATTATGAAAAGATTCCTTGAAAATGCACCAAATGAGAATGCAGCAATCTGGCAACAATCATTGGCAGGCGCTGTACAAGACAAAGCACCATCTGAAACAGCTTATTATCATAGGAATGCATTAATAGCTCAGGAATATAACACAAGATGGACGAAGGATGAAGTCGCAAGCAGGAATGTACAATGGGTTTATTCATTACGCAAACATTTGACACCGTACACACGAGGAAATTATGTCAATTGGCCAGATATCTTAATTCGGGATTGGCCGAGAACCTATTATGGCGACAACTTTGATCAATTACGAAAAGTCAAAACGAAAGTAGATCCTATGAATGTATTCCGATTTAAGCAAAGCATCCCACCTTTTTCGAACTAATAAGGATGGAAACAAAGGTCCACTTTCACTGAAGAAGAGGGCCTTATCCTAGCTGCCTCTGAATGAATACAATACCATGCAGAACATTTTAGATTACCATCATCAATATAGGCCCGTTAACAGCTTCCAGTGGCGCCCCTTTTTGCGCAATATACCAATAACATGGATACAAGCCTTTACCGGCGCCTTTTACCCCTCATAGTATATAAGAACAAACTATGAGGAAGGTGAAAGGCCTTATGACTTGGAAGAATGATAATCGTTTTTATACGAGGGGATCCCCTTGTAACTGTAAACATTGCAGGAATCATTGTAAGTATCACTACAACTGTCGTTATTGCAACAAACGTCTAAAGTATTGTAAGAAATGTATACATCGACATTTGAATAAGCGCTGTATTGTGAATTGCGGCAGATGCAGAGGAGCTACCGGGGCCACGGGGGCTACTGGGCCTGCTGGTGCTACAGGTGTTACTGGAGCAATCGGGCCAACCGGTTTGACGGGTGCTACGGGCGCCACGGGGGCTACCGGACCTGCTGGGGCTACAGGCGTTACTGGAGCAACCGGACCAACCGGTTTAACGGGGGCTACGGGCGCTACCGGCGCTACTGGGGCAACAGGAGCAACCGGTGCTATGGGACTATTAACTGAGTTTGATCAAAGTATAGATTCACCTACTTTCATTATGCTTACTCCATCACCAACACTTTTAACGACTGTCGTATTGGACATTGACGATATAACTGATCGTGTATGGTTAACCGGCACAGTTGAGTCTGTGGTGGGCACATTCGAACCAGTGCCTGCTTATGTACTATTAACCCTTGAAATATATAGAAACGATCCAACTTTTACAACGCCTATTTACAGAGCTAATGATGCAGTGGTTAATAGTGGGCATGTGAATTTGAATACCACTACCTTTTCTTTTGTAGATGTTACGCCTACTTCAGGAACAGATACCTACTATCTTACCGCAAGATTAACCGGTGGTGATCCACAAACAACTGGAGCCGAAATTACCCGGGTAAGTTTCACCGGGGCAGAAATTGAGGCAAATAGTTAGGATGTTTCTGTCGGAAGAAAATCGAAATTATAACGATTCGACGCATTAACTTGAGGCTGAGACAAAAGTGATTCAACATTGGGAAATCCGAACTATGATTCCAAATTTTTTAATTAGAATTTGGATTAGTTCGGATATTTTTCTTGGCTGTTTTTTAAACCTTATTGTGAATTGTCCATAAACTGCAACGTAACTAAAAATTATCACCCCGGCGGTCGCTGCGGAAAAACACTGCGCTTTCCGTGGGCAGCTAATGAGCCTCCTCGAGCTTACGCTCTCCGGGGTCTCATCGAGGCTTCTGCTCCCACAGGAGTCTCCGTGTTTTTCCTTCGCTAATGGTACTTAGCAACGGTATTATCTGGTCCATCCACTATTACGATGGTGTATTACGCTCCGGACCGTTGACTCCTGCGGGAACAGCACGAGTCTTAAGACCCCGCAGAGTGGGTGATGATGAGGGCCGACTAAAACCGCCCTTTGCGGGCAACGTCGGCATACCCCTTGCCGGAAGGGCACTGAAAAAGTGGTGGATATTAAAAATATAGATTTTCACCTTCACTTAGCATCTTGAATATACGGAGACTCCTGCGGGAAGTGAGAGATCGGCGAGACCCCGCAGGACGGCAGTCCGAGGAGACTCGACACTCGCCCGCGGAAAGCGCAGTATATTCAAGATGCGATGATAGATCCACTTATTTTGTACTATATTTACCTTTTTCAGCGGAAAACAACCCAGCGCATATGTCGCTATTTATATCAACTGCGAATTAGATCCGACTATTTAAAAATTAACGTTTTAAACTGGCTACCCTGTGATTGTTCGTCTTTGACTCAAATATTTTAGTTATGTCCCAGCCTCAAGTTTGTGGTAAAAAAAATCACATAGTCTGAAGCAGTTAAGATGATTTTTTAGAGAATAGATCGTTCGGGCTTAAGTTAAAAAATACCTTTCCCAGTTTCCATATTTATTGGCAATGACGAATGTTCATGTATGATGTTCCAGGAGTCGTTTTCTTTTTTCAAACCGAATGTAAATCGATTTCTCATCTGACGTAGTTTTTCTCCAGATTCGTTGTGAGCAGCGTACGTAACATTACAATGAACGAAAGCAAGATTGGCATTTTCTTCAATGACTAAATTGTCAAAGTCTGTCTTAAGTAAAACACCTTCTTCATTTAAACCATTAAACCATTCTTCCGCCATTTCTTTCCTTTGAGAAATACCTATATATTCCCAGTCCTGCCAACAATCATAAACATGGATATCAGAGGCACATGAAGACAAAAACCTCTCAACATCCTTCTCGTATACCGCGGATTTATAATTTTCCAGAACCTCCTGAACATTGTTAAAACCAATACCCATCAAGACATCTCCTTATTATCATTCTATTTAATAGGGTTTATCACAAATCTTCCAACACTAGATCGAGCCAGGATTTCGCCTCATGGTATAGAATCGGATTATTTTGCGGCGTGTAGTAAGCGAGGATTGCGACTGCCTGTGATACGACCCATCCACGTGCCCTTGCCCACGTAGCGTCATCCACCGGAAAAGCCTCACGGAACGCATCACGCGCCGCTGGCGAATGCAACTTCCATGCGACCATTACATCGCACGCGGGATCGCCAATGCCCATCTCACCCCAATCAATCACACCGCTTATGCGCTTATTTCGTACGAGCCAGTTGCGTACATCTAGATCGCCATGATGCCATACTGGGGGGCCGTTCCACGGAGGTGCAGCGAGAGCCGACTCCCACACAACAGAAACTGCAGGGTCACCATCAAATCGCGCCAGCCAGTATCGAAAGTCCTTATCACGTTGAGCCAAAGGGATGCCCCGTCCCAACGGCCCACCCGACGAATTGACTTGTTGCAGTGCTGCGATGAACGCGGCAAGATCACACGCTGCCTGAATCTCGTCAATCCCCTCTATAGGCATCGTATCGCCCTCAACCCAGGTATGAACCTCCCAAAACCATGGATATTCGTTGTTGGGATGCCCCTGAGCGATAGGCATAGGGATATCAAGCGAAACTGATGATGCAAGTCTTGGCAACCATGTGAATTCGCGGCTTCCTGGTGTTATCGGTCCACCCCTTCGTGCGAGCCGAACAGAATATTCGTCACCAAGTCGAAAGATGGCATTTACCGTTCCAATTGGTTCAACCCGCCGTAAGGGTAATTTTGCCCAGTGTGGGAACTGATCGACAAGCAAACTGCGCACAAGCTGCTCGTCAATTTCCAATTCGTCAACGTGCATCTTCTCACTCATCGTACGCTCGCCCCTCGTAAAATTCGCTCCCGCCGTGTGGACAACATGTATAAACTTTTTTCAATGGAAAACACTCCTATTATTAAATGTTTCTTTTACCTTTTGTCTTACTGACGTTGTTATGGAATGATTCATTTTCATTCCTCTAAGTAGTAAAATTTCTTCTTCTTTAAACATTCGACTTATACTTAAAGATTCCTTCTCTTCATTTCATATAATGGACCTAATATGAAAGATGAGCACATTTCATACGAAAAAGAAAATGAGCGCTTATCCTTGTTCCAGGATAGCGCCCGAATGATATTGTTAAGCATCAGCTTTGTACCAATCACCTGTGACTGTAATTTGTAAATCATCGATAACTTTGCTCTTCATCTTAATGTTTGGATTTAGTAAAATAGTTCCCTTCTGAGCCAATTTATTTACGTTTGACCTTGAAATGCCAAAAATTTCTGCTATTAGTTTATCTGTTCTAAGACCGAAATCATATTTATAGCAAAGTCTAATCGTAACCTCATTGGCTAATAAATCGAGCTTTTCTTTTCTTAGCTCGTATCGTATATCCGTATTTACATCATTACATCGTTTTCTTAATTTGTTGATTTGAAAAGCATACTTCCAGATTGTCTCTTTATCATTATTCATAAACTTTTGAATTAGCATCGGGTCAATTTTATTAATATTTACTCTCGATAAAATCGGGTAATTCCAAGTTCCCTCACAATGTATACAGTTATAAATAAGCCAACTATCAATTATTTTCTGATTCGCATTCACTCTGAATTTCTCGCTGCAATAAAACTCTGTGTTCATTTTACATTTACTGCAATTTCGTTTGATATAAGGTGTTTCCTGAGCAATGATCTCACACGTAAATAAATTATTTAAACTCATACACCAGTTCCTCCTATTTAATCAGAGGAACGCAAAAAACAGTTGAATGGAGAAAATTTCCCATTAAAAAAGCGGAATACCATATAGGTATCCCGCTGGAATGAAAACAACGGACTATCCTGCGTTCCCTGTAATGGCTAAAAATAGGCACACTTCTCCCGTCATTGAACAGCACTGTTCAAAAAAGAAATGTACTATTTAGTTACTTAACCATTACAAGTATGCTGGCAAATCCGATTCCACCTTCCGTACTTCTCCTGTATTTATTAGTATACCATTATTATGCTTTATAACAATAATTTTTTAATGATAATTCAGAAATATTACTATTGACTGCCCTTTTCAAATCGCTTTTCTGACTTTTGCTTTACTATTAGCTGGCATTATTTAGACCTAACGTTGAATTTTTAGACCTAATAACGAAGCAAATTGTACCGCTTGAGACGTTGATACTTTACATCCCCGTAAGTTCTCTATTGAAACAACTAAAGAATCAAAATTGGATGAGCTAATATCAATTCCTTTTAGTGATGTATCTTCAAAGCTTACGCCATTAAGATTACATAAAAGAAATTCCACTTTTTTTAGCTTACAGTCAAAAAGGTCAGCGCTTTCTAACACAGAATGATCAAAAATCACTTTTTCAAGTTTTGAATTACCGAACATACCCATATTAAGAATTGATTCTCCAAATTTTGTATTACCGATATAAGACTCTGTTAGGTTGCTGCCTAGCAGCTTACAATTAAGAAATTCAACTCGATTCATGGAGGCATTACCCAAATTAGCGTTGGATAAGTCACAATTCTCAAAGCGCACATCGGTTAAATCAATTCGGCTAAAGTCGGTATTAACAAAATTGCAGTTTTTGATAACCGTTTGGTAAAGCCGCAATCGTTCTATGGACTCATTTTCAAATTGAGAATCTGTAACGAGGCACATTTCAAATTCTGGATCTTCTTCATAAAAAATATCTGTAAATTTTTTCTCCGTTAGATCTTCAGGGATTATGGGTGTGTCAATCTTCACTGTATCCTAACCTACTTTCAAAAGAATTTAATTCATCTCTAGTTACAAATATAGAGGAACGTACATTCTCTTTCAAGGCTTGACTTTTATTTATTTTCTGATACAAAGGATTCATCTAAACGCATCTCTAAATTGGCGTTGTTTGAGTTCTAAGCAATCCCTATTCTTCCTAAAGTTAATATCTATGCTATGGTTGTGATGATTGGTTGATCTCTCGTAATAATTACCGTATGTTCATGTTGTGCGCAAAAGCTATTATCCGGTACACATAATGTCCATCCATCTGGACTTCCAACTACATAATCTGCTTCCGTTGACAAAAAAGGCTCAATAGTAATGACTAACCCTTCCTTCAAAACACGTTTATCATTCCTGTCATAATAAGGGAGAATTTCTTCAGGTGTTTCGTGTAGGGATTTTCCAATTCCATGACTGCACAAATTCATAATGACCTTATACCCGCCTTTTTTGGCCTCCTGCTGGATAATCCTTCCGATTTCATTCAATCGCACACCTGGTTTCAGTGACGATATAACCTTCATCATCGTATTATGCGTGTATTGACAAAGATGGGTCAAAGAAGAATTGTATAGAGGGATTTGAAAAGATTCTCCTGCGTCAGCAAAATAACCCCCGAGTTCCGCAGATACATCAATATTTACTAGATCACCCTGTTTAATTTTCCGATTTCCTGGTATTCCGTGGGCAACCTCATTGTTAACACTAATGCAGGTATAACCGGGAAAGTTATACGTCAGTTTTGGTGCAGAAACCGCTCCATGCCTTTTTAAAAATCGTCCTCCAATATTATCCAACTCTTTAGTTGTCATTCCAACACGTATCTGACGTTTCATTTCGCCTATTGTCAATGCAACTATTTTGCCAATTTTCATTAGCCCGTCAATATCATTCTGATTTCCAATTGTCATAGTTGAACCTCCTTTTTCATTTCCTCATTTACTCACTGAAGGGAAAGTTTCTCATACGCACTTTTTCAAAAATCCATCAAAAAACCAAATTTCCCAAAGTTATCTAACCATAAATCAAGTGATTAAACTAATTCACCCTTTACCTTATGTATTGCAACATATCATAACCATTATAATTTCAACAACGATAAATGAAACAGAAGAACCTGATTAGGAATCAGATGGTCTATTTCTTTTTCTTAAAACGTATTCCCACAGTATATACAAGGCTAAATATCGCAGTGTACATTACTGAATATAGAATATTGTCTTTACTTAATTCACCGTCTAAAATATAACTGAAAAATAAAGTCAAAATTAATAAAGTACCGCCAAGATAGAGTCCAAATTTCATATTACGAACTCCCTCCGTCCGATAAAGGAATATGTATTAGTAAATAAAACAACCTTTTTTATTATTAGTAGATTGTTTTCTGCCTAAGGTACATCTATAGCAAGGATTTTGTTGCCTGAAGCCAGCTGGTTGCCATGAGCATGTTTCCTGCAGAGTTCATATGTACACCATCCGTTGTCAGCTTATATCCGGTTCCTTCCATTAGATATTTTTTAAACGACTGATGTGCAGGCACAGTGGTGGCCTGATATTTTTCCGCTAACCTGTTTACGCATTCAACATATGGCTTTAACTTTTCGTTGCCTAGCGATTCAGCGTTTTCTTCAATTACCGTCGGCTCCATTAGCACAATGGTCGCGCTGGTCTGATTCTTTATCTTCATCAATAGGTCCTCGTATATTTTTTCAAATTCATCTGGAAAAATTTGTTCGATATCAGGCTGGTCAAGCTGCCGCCATACATCATTAATGCCAATTGATATGGAGATAATGTCTGGCTGTAAATCAATGGCATCTGTTTGCCACCTTGCTGCCAGATCCGTAATTCTATTACCGCTGATGCCTTTATTAATAATTTCCAGCGGGCTTTCCGGGTATGTTGTAATCAAATAATCATGGATTAACCGTACATAGCCGGTACCGAGGTTCTCAAGTTCAGCAAATCTCCCCGATTCCGTAATACTGTCGCCGATGAATACCATTCGCATGTGAACACCTCAATTGTTTATTTTTGATTTCTATCAGTCTTCAGGATTTACGATAGCCAGCATTTGATGGTCCTCCCACCTGCCATTTATCTTAACATTCTTCTCGGCAATTCCCTCTTTGTGAAACCCGGATTTTTCCAGTGCCCTGATTGAGCCCAGGTTGTGCGGCATGACGCCGGCTTCAAGCCGATGGAGCTCCAAGTCATGGAACGCATGGTTCACTACGAGTTTGATTGCTTCGGTCATATACCCATTTCCATTTAGACTTTTATCGAGAGAATACCCGACCATCGCACATTGAGCGGGTCCCCTTTCTATTTTAAACAAGTCGATTTCACCAATTAATTCCTGGCTTTCTTGCTGGAAAATGCCAAAAAGATATCCTTTATCATCCTCCCTTTCCTTCTCTTTTTTACGCAGCCTTTTCAATTGACTTTCCAGTGTATAAAAATCCGCATCACGCTCGATTGTAAATTGCTTAAAAAATTCCTGATTCCTTATTTCTAACGCCAGTATGGCTTCCCCAAAACTGCTATCAAGTGATTGTAGGAATATCCGGTTTCCTTCTATTTTCATTTGATTTCCTCTCTTTCTATGTATGATAAGGGTTTATGGAAAATGGGCCGGTATGTGCAAGTCGGGCGATGGGACGATGAAGTCGGGTGAGGATCCCGAAAATTCAGAGACAAGCATTTTCTAGTTATACAGGATCAAACACATTTGACAGTATAATTATTTGAATTTATAATATACTTATTAATAAGGAACCGAGTAGCTCTAACTACCCGGTCCCACGGCAACCACAAACTGCATTAAGAGCAGTTGGCCACGATCTAGCTGTATTATCTAAAAGAAGTAATCGCGACCGGTTAGGGGGCGGTTACTTCTTTTGTTTTAGATAAACGACAAAAGTCACAATTAGGGTTATAGTAGCTAGTTGGACTAAACCAAATTGTGCTACTAAACTTAATGCTTCGAATGTCGTCATCCTACCACCTCCTATCTATGTGGCTAAGAAACAAGGAGATGGCCAACCGCCCACAATACCTATGTAGTTGCTGGTTTTATTTTACCATAATACTCTTTAGAATAGTAGAAAAATTGGAATGAACGTTCGGGTTGAGTAATTACCTTTTAAAACTTAAGTTTTCACCGTCATGTTAATGAAAACCAGGTGGTAAAAAATCGGCTACAGTCGGTTAAACTTGCGACAGCAGACATCAACTCTGACGGAATGCTGCCCGAAAGAAAGTAAACACATTGACAGTATAATTAATTAGAAATATAATATACTTATTAATAAGGAACCGAGTAGCTCTTACTACCCGGTCCCACGGCAACTACAAACTGCATTAAGAGCAGTTGGCCACAGAAATTGTGTCTGAACTAAAAGAAGTAAACGCGACCATGCATGGGGGCGGTTACTTCTTTTGTTTTAGGTAAACGACAATAGTTACAATTAAAGTCAGAGTAGCTAGTTGAACCAAGCCAAATTGTGCTACCAAACTTAATGCTTCGAATGTCGTCATCCTACCACCTCCTATCCATGTGGCTAAGAAACAAGGAGATGGCCAACCGCCCACAATACCTATGTAGTTGCTGGTTTTATTTTACCATAATGTCTTTTAGAATAGTAGAATAATTCGAATGAACGTTCGTGTTGAAGAATTTTATTTTTCGACCTTTAAGTTAATGAAAACTCGGCTGGTAAAATCCTTAATCAAGATTAAGCCAGGACACAGACTTCCAAACTCGAACTATAATGCTATAACACGGGTAAGATAATTAGCATTTTTACAGCATCATGAAACCGGATTTCAACCGCAGTTGTGGTTACAAAGGGCCGGTTAGTTAGAGCAAAGTCTAAATAAAAAGAAGTAACCGCCCTCGCGATTACTTCTTTTTATTACTAAAGTTTAGAATAACTACTGCGTTCTTTCTATTTTCTACTGTTCGATTTTATCAACAATAATTGAAGGAATAGTTATAGTTCCCCCCATAGTTGATTCGTAAGACAACAAACCTGAGGATATTCCCATTATTGTTATTTGATCGTCTTCCAACACCCGCGAATCGACAATGGAAGAATCATACTCTGCAAAAATAACCTTGTCATAATCATCGTTAACAGCGATTCTTAATTGTACAGTAGTGTCTTCACCTTCAATTACTTGAACCACTTTACCTGAAAACGTAACCTTTTCACCTTCATAATCATCAGGTGTTCGAGCAAGTTGTTCAAATGTGATACCAGTCTCATACCCTTGCTTTTCTTTCTCCTCCTGCTTCTTCCTTTCTGCTTCCTCAGCAGCTAACCTTGCTTTTTCTTCCTCTGCCGCTTTCTTGGCTGCAGCGGCTTTTTCTGCTTCTTCTTTTTTCTTTTCTTCCGCTATTTTTCGTTCTTGTTCTTTTTTAGAAAGCTTAAACCATGGTTCGGCTTCTTCTACCTTCTTATTTAACTCAGCAATAGTTGAATCCTTTTCCTCCAAATCATCTTCCAATTCGGCGATTCTGCTATTTTTCTCATCTAAATTCGATTCCAAATCAGAAACCTCTTTATCTGCTCGCTTTGTTGCAGCAGCACTGTTACTTACCGATACAATTAAAAATATGAAAATAATAACTCCCAATACACTTGAAATCCAAAACTTCTTACCCTTCTTCTTAACCACCAAACCAGCCCCTACACAGTAAATTTTTCCTATATATTATACTTCAAACTCAGCCTAATTTACTAGTTAATTATTTAATCAGAATTGACTAAAAGCGTGGGGGATTAATCTCATAAGGAGTTACCAGCCGAATAATCAAAGGGCCTCGCTAATCCTATAGCGAGGCCCTTCATAATACTATCGTATATATTCTTTAGACAGTTAAAAGTAAAACATTGAATTTTGAACAAGGAATGCTTAAAAAACGACATGCTAGTTATCAAACTCACTCCAAGGCACCGCAGTCTCCTCAACAGCCGCCTTAACCTTATTCAAATTATCTGTACCTTTTGTTTCGAGCCATTGATAATAAGCATCCTTGCCCTCTTGCGCAAACTCCTTAACGCCGTCCTTCCATGTTGCTCTCCCGCAAAGAACGCCGCTAAACTGAGATTCTGCATTTTTTGCAAAATGAAGCGTATCAACGAATTGTTTATTGGTGACGCCACCACTTAAATAAATGAACGGCACACCGCTTTTTTGTGAGCATCTGCGATAATATCGAGCCGCCTCCTCTTGACTATAAACTGGTTCGTAATTATCGTACTGATCGTAACCCTCGATATGGAAAATGGACACCGGCACCTCTACCTTTAACAAATCAACACCATATTCCTCTTTTGAAAATTCCTCCATGAAAAATTCAATAATCTCCGGCTTCGTTTTTGCAAAATCTGCACCCTTCGCGGAAAGGCCGTCCGCACTGTAGGAGACTGGCTCCAGGATAAACAAAAGGTCATTTTGCCTGCATTCATCGCCCACCCGTTTAATGAGTGCGTTTTTTATCTTATTATATTTTTCATCCTCTTTATGGTCATAATACACAAGCAGCTTAACTGCGCTGGCACCCGCTTTCACAAGATCCTGCACCGCATAATCATCCACCAAGTTCGGAAGGCGACCCTGCTCAGTTGCATCGTATCCGGTTTTTTCATACGCCATAATCAATCCAATTTCCTTATTTAACTTCCCGGCAGCGTCCCACCCGTATTCCGGATCAAGCAGCAAGGATGAAGATTGATTGCCAAGCACCTCACTAACGCCCACTTTAAACTTACTTAGTCCATCCTCATATGTAATCGTGTCATTCAACGATTGAATCATCTTGCCCAATGACCCGCGCTGGTCCATCGCCGTCGCAAAAATAATATGATTTTCATCTGAGATTGCTTCCAATCCCCGCTGCTTACCTGGTGATAGTTTCATAGATTTATTTGCCTCCTGTAATTGATTTTGTTGGATAGGTGAGTTTTGTCCCGAGTTTGATGAGGTGTCGCCTGAGTTTAGTAGTATCTGGCCCGAGTTCGACGCGCTGTCTCTCGAGTTTTGGCGGCTCTGGCCCAAGTTCGACGTGGTGCCGCCTGAGTTCGGCTGGTTCTCGCCCAAGTTCAGTGTGCTGTCTCCTGAGTTTTAATCGCGGCTCAACCCCTCCGACTCCGGGACAAGGGACCTGTCCCCATGTCCCTTTCTCCCCATGTCCCTTTCACTCTTTCACGCCCGGGTTTCCGGGACACGGGACCTGTCCCCATGTCCCACTAATCTCTCCAATGCACCAGTCTATTTTTTCTGGTGTGATGTGGCCGGTTTGTTCTTCGAGGGCGTTTAGTACGCCCATGGCTAGGCCGAATTTTATTAAATCCTCATCCGCCAAACCGCGTGATAGTCCTGCGGCAAATCCGGCTAGCACTGCATCGCCGGATCCGACTGGGTTTACTGCTTTGACTTGCGGTATTGTCGCCTGGTACACAGCATCATTATGCTTCACAACAGCACCGTCCGCTCCGTTTGTCACCACAACCCATGGGATATCGGCAAATATTTCCGAGCCTAATGCGGCAACAATATCCTGCTCATCCGTAATCGCCCTACCAAGTAAATCTCCTAATTCATCTACATTGGGTTTGATTACATAAGGTTTGCTTTTCAGTGTTTTCTTCAATAATTCGCCCTTGGTGTCAAGCAAAACTGGAGTATCGCCGGCAGCACGGATAACTTTTTCATAAAAGTCATCGGGTAAGCCCCGTGGCAGGCTGCCGGATATTGTAATGATATCTACCTTTTGCACATATTCGGAAAAGCTTGCCAAGAATAACTCGCCCTCACTGCCGGAGATAACCGGCCCACTCTCCAGAATTTCCGTCTGTTTGCCTTCGTGGATCACCGCGATACAATTTCTTGTTTCCCCTTCAATCGTTACAAAATAATCCTGGATCCCAGAAAGGTCGGTCCGAATAAAATCCCCTAAACCGCCACCCAAAAATCCAGTCGCAGCAACTTCTTCTCCCAGTTGCTCCAGGACCCGTGTCACATTCAGCCCCTTCCCGCCGGCTGTTTTTGAAATATCCTGCACGCGATTAACGGTATCGAGGTTGAACTTTTCAAGCTTATAACTAATATCAACAGCAGGATTCAATGTAACGGTTAAAATCATCAGCTTTCCACCCCCGCTTGATAGGCAATTTTTCCTTCAATAGCTGTCGCCTGGATGTTCAATTCATCATCCATCACAACAAAATCAGCTAGTTTTCCTGTTTGTAAGCTACCTAATTCATTATCCCGAGCCAGACTTTTGGCCGGTGATAATGATGCTAAATGCCAGATTTCGCTTAACGGCCGACCACTCCACGCATGTAATTTTTTCACGCCATCAATCAGCCGCAATGTACTGCCAGCTAAAGATCCGGTCTCTGTCCGTGCTACCCCGTCTTTCAAAACGACAGGAAATTCGCCCAAATGATAGTTTCCATCTGGCAACAATCCGGCCCGCATGCAATCGGTGATTAAAACGGTTTTATCCCCTTTTATTCCTACCACCATTGACGCGATATCCCGATGAACATGATGGCCATCGCAAATTAATTCCGCAAAGGCATCTTTGCTTATCAGCGCTGCACCAGCAACACCTGGTTCCCGGTGATGCAATCCGGACATCCCATTAAACAGATGAACGAAATTCCTAGCACCAGCATCCAAAGCATCCTTGCAGCGGTCATAGCCCGCGTCCGTGTGCGCAATACTCGCTAGAACTCCCTTGCTGCTAACTTTGCGAATAAAATCTGATGCACCATCCCGTTCAGGTGCCAGAGCAATTTTGACAATCGTATGCTGTGAAAGTTCCTGCCACAACTGAAATTCCTCGTAGTCGGGGTCCCGAAAATAACCTGGATTCTGCGCACCTTTATGTTTTTCAGTGAAATAAGGACCTTCTAGAAAAATCCCCTCCGATTGAGCGCCAGACAATCCTTCATTAACAGCAGCAACAACCGCCTGAATCGCCTTTTGTAAATCCGCTTCGTAAGCTGTCAACGTGGTGGGCAGAAACCGCGTGACACCAAGAGCTGGCAGTGCAGCAGAGACCCCGCGAACCGCTTCGACCGTTCCATCCATGATATCGTAGCCATTGATGCCATGAATATGCGTATCAACTAGCCCGGGCGCGATCGTGTATCCGCTCCAGTCAACGACCGCTGCATTTTCTGGTACTTTTTCCACAAAGTCTCCAAATCTACCATTTTCCACAGCTAAAAAAGCATCGGATTTTTCACCGTTCTCTAATAGAAACCGATCGGCTTTAAGATAATACTTATTCGTAGTCATAGATCGTCACGCCCTGAACAACGCGATTTACCCGCCCATCCGGACTCGGGTTATCTGGCGTGATGCCTAATTGCAGCGATTTTTTCAATGCTAGTGTTTGGGCAAAAATAATATACACAACGGCAAGCTGAAAATCATTGGCAAAGCGATCATACCCATCATTCACGGTAACCATCCAATCTGCCAGCGCCTCTACCTCCAGATCCTTTTTCTCCGTAAGCGCAACAATCTTCATCCCGGAATCATCAGCCGCCAATTCACGCAAAATATCCACATCGTATTTCCTCGTGTAAGGATCCTGCGACATGAAAAGAACCGTAACGGACTTATCGTTCAAAATAGATTTCGGGCCATGCCTGAATCCTAATGATGACTCGTGAATCGCGGTAACCTGACCTGCAGAAAGCTCCAGCATTTTTAACGAGGCCTCATGGGAAAGCTGGCCAAGCAAACCTGAGCCAAGATAAACAATGCGCTCGAAGTCGAAATTCAATATGTCATCAACCGTATCGGGTGTAAGATCCCGTAATGCCGCAGCGCTTTCTATCAGCTGTTTTGCCTCGCCAATTGTAAAAGATTCTTCCGCAAACAGTGCGTACGCCGCGATAACCATGCTGGTAAAGCTGCTTGTCATCGCAAATCCCTGATCATGCACATCCTCCGGCATTACAACCGTCATACTGTTTGTATCACCCTTCACATTCTTGGCAAGCTGCCCCTCCTGATTGCACGTAATCACAACCTGGTAGAATTGTTGTATCAACTCTTCCCCGAGCGAAACCGCCGCAACACTCTCCGGACTATTACCAGACCGTGCAAAAGACACCATGATCGTCGGTACTTTCTGATGTAGATACGTGGTCGGATTTGATACAATATCCGTTGTTGCAATCGATTCGAATTGAACCTGCGCGTTGCTATTCTGCCTCCGCAATTCCGGCACAACCGTATCCCCCGCGAACGCCGAAGTCCCCGCACCGGTGAAAATCACCCGCACCTGATCATGTTTTTTATAAATTGATTCAATAAAATCCTTTAATGCCACCTCTTGCTCAGCAAGTAACGCGAATAATTCCTGCCACACATCCGGCTGCTGATAAATTTCCCTAGCCGTATGGACAGCACTTCTTGTTTCCAAGATTTCATTTGTTAAATTAAGCATGTTAGTTACCTCCAATTGATCATTGTGGTTATGTTGTCATAACCAGTTTATTTATTTTTGGGAGACTGTCCCCGATTCATGCAATCCTCTCCCAAATCGTTATGTCAGCTCAACAGTATAATCAAATTTATCCCCGCGTGAGACACTAATTGTATACTCAATCACCTGCTCATTATGATAAGCGTGGCGCTTAATTAACATGGCTGGTTGCTCCGGCAGCATTTGCAGGTGGCCAGCTTCTTCCTTGCGAATCATCGTCGCTGAAAATCGTTCTACCGCTTTCGTCACATTCACGTGATAGCCCTCATAAAAAACATCATACATCGGCTTATGCTTCAGATCATGCCCAGTTAAATGAGGAAATACTTTTTTCGGCAAATAAGAAGTTTCATACATTAACGGTTCATCATCAGCCAGACGCAGACGAACCACCTGGAAAACCTCCTCCGATGGTGACAAATTCATTTTATCTGCTAATCTTTCATCCACAGCCATTTCTTTAAATGACATCACATTTGTTGTGGGCTTCTTCCCAATTTGCTTCATCTCTTCTGTAAAACTATACAATTTCACTAAATGTTGATTATAGGATTCAGGCGCTACAAATGTGCCTTTTCCGTGCAATTTATAAATGTAGCCTTCGCGTTCCAGCTCCTGCAGCGCTTGCCTCACTGTGATCCGGCTTAAATCGTACAAGTCACAAAGTTCACGCTCGGATGGCAGTTTTTCATTCTCCCGGTACGCCTGATTTTTTATTTTATTAATTAAATCCTCCATCAGTTGCAAATACAATGGTACCCTGCTTTTCTTATCCAATACCTAATTTGCCACCTCCTTGACTGGTTATAACCAGCTGGGTTTAGTATAGAATATTATTGATGAAAAGTAAATACCGAAACCGGAAGTTAGTCTGGTTTCGGTATTTTCAGCTCTTTTCTTATGTTTAAAGTGATTCCCTTAATTCCTCAACTTCAACTAGATCTAGTTTTGTCAGTTCCACAATTTGTTCGTTTTGAAAATCCTTGCGTATCAACTCTTTAGCAAAATCCTTCGCTGCTTCCTCTCTGCCTTTTGCTATGCCCTTTTCTAAGCCTTTTTCAATGCCTTTCTCAATGCCTCTCTCTAAACCTCTCTCTAAACCCTTCTCCTCAAACTCTGCAAGAACCTTTGTCCACGGGTTGCTTTTTCTGCCAGCAAGCATTTGTTGTTCCGCCCCCTTTCGTATATAAGGAATAATGTCTTCTTCCAGCTTTTCTTCTAACTCGTTTGAAACCTGAAGTATATGAAACAAAATATAGGTAAACAGACATGCCTTACTATCGTAACAACAACTACTTTTCATTACATGATCCATTCCCATGATAAAAAGCGAAACCAGCAATTAATCCAGTTCCGCCCTTATCACTTTGTTTAAAGTGATTCCCTCAATTTTTCAACTTCAACTAGATCTAGTTTTGTCAGTTCCATAATTTGTTCGTTTTGAAAATCCTTGCGTATCAACTCTTTAGCAAAATCCTTCGCGGCTTCCTCTCTGCCTTTTGCTATGCCCTTCTCAATGCCCCTCTCTAAACCTCTCTCTAAACCCTTCTCCTCAAACTCTGCAAGAACCTTTGTCCACGGGTTGCTCTTTCTGCCAGCAAGCATCTGTTGTTCCGCCCCCTTTCGTATATAAGGAATAATGTCTTCTTCCAGCTTTTCTTCTAACTCGTTTGAAACCTGAAGTATATTATCAATAAAATGGAATAAAGCGGATAAATATGTGCGGGTGTGTTCTGGTTGTGTGGGTGTAGATTGAAGAATTTGAATCATTAATTTTCGCTTAAAAGCATAACGTCTGTTTGCATCATGCCTAGTTTTACCAGCGTAAATGCCAGCAATAACTGCGTCTGAAAATGGATTTGATGAGGCCTCTAGCTTTTTTATGCTCTGATTGTGAAAAGAATATACGTTATATCTGTAGTCCAGTTCCGTGCCAAAAAATGAATAATGAAAATGGTTCGGGACAATTGCTTGTTCCGTATCTGTTAAAAGAGCAATCGCATAGACCTCCTGATTGTGTTTATCATAAATTCGATAAAAATACCGGAACATGCGTTTAGCGAAACCCTTACCTGTCTTACCCTGTACTTCAATATGAATCAAAATCCATCTTTCATGACCATTTTTCAAGCAAACCTTCACAATTTGATCTGCCTCAACACGCCCCTTTTTTTCATTTATAAACTCTTTCAGCAATTCCTTATTTAAAAACTCGCTCCCCTTAGAAAAGTCAATTTCATCATATAAATCTGGAGCAAAGAACTGCATGAACTCCTCAAACAATTCTTCAATTAATGCTTTCCAAAGTCCATCATAATCCGGTGCCGTCCCATAATTAGCAGGTCTTTCTAGCACAACTGTATTATCCTCCATTTTACCACATCCCCCTTCATAGATAAATTTATTATCTTTAATTATAGTCGAACTAATGTTCCTAGGCAAATTTAAAAAGGCAATAAACAAAACCATTGATAAAGGTACAAAACGGAACAAAATAAAATCATGTCGACACAAGCCAAAAATGGAGGAGCCTTTTGATGAGATTACAGGATAAAGTAGCAATCATAACAAGTGGTGCGAGTGGTATCGGAGCCGCTACCGTTCAGTTATTTGCGGATGAAGGGCCAAAGTTCATGTGGTTCTCTCCCGAGTTCCAGCTGCCCCTCTCCCAAGTGCACCTGCTTCTCGCCCAAGTCCATCGTTGGGACAAGGGACCTGTCCCTCCGTCCCGCCTTCGACCCACCGTCCCCGCCACTCTAGTAAACTGATATTCCTTTCAATCTAGGCTCTCGGGTACTTTTCGTTACTTCTACTTCAACTCCTCGGACTTTAATGGCTGGCACTTGGATTATGGCTTTATTTCCTATACTCCTGCCTTCATATATGGTGACCTTTTGGCGGGACTTTTCTGAAATAATGGCGACCTTAAAGCTTTCCACGTTTTCACCATTCCGTAAATCCTCTTGGATGACTACATGGTTGAGCATGTGAGGCTCTTTTGCTTGATACATCCACGTTCGTTCCCGTTGCTCAAACTGATCAATTGTCGCTACTTTGGAAGCGAAACGCTCTCGAACCTTATCACCAAACTCAACAAGCCTTCGTCGATCTTTTTCCGGCAATAGCCCTTGTCTGTTTGGTCCAATATTTAGCAGCAGGTTGGCACCATGGCCGATTGAATAATAATAAATACCCATTAGTTGTTCCAGGCTTTTCACTGTATGCTCATCATTCTCACTGTAAAACCAGTTATCCCTCATCTGCACGTCACATTCCGCCGGCAGCCACAAACGACCTTTGTTCCCATGGTAGTCTGATAGATCATCGGTATCCACTTCGTTCCAGCACGGAGTGGGTGCAATACCATCCTCATTGCCAATCCAGCGGAAATCCGGGTCAGCCATATTAAAGAGCAGGATATTCGGCTGGAGTGAACGTACTGTATCAACAATTCGTTGCCAATCATATTCATGATTCTCTGACCCAGCGCCATCAAACCACAGAATATCAACATCTCCATAATTCGTTAGCAGCTCGGTTATTTGATTGATGAAATAATCGTCGTAGGCTTTTCCATCTTTATCATGATAAAAATCGGCGGATCCATCGTATGGAGAATAATATAAGCCTGGTTTGATCCCATGTTTGTGGCATGCCGCTGTGAATTCCTGCACGACATCTCCCTTACCATCTTTCCACGCAGAATTGGCTACTGAAAAGTCAGTAAATCTGGACGGCCAGTTCGAAAAACCATCATGATGCTTGGCCGTAAGCACAGCATATTTCATGCCGGCCGCTTTCGCCGTTAGAATCCACTGTTCACAGTCGAGGGCGCTTGGATTAAACCTAGCAGGATACATTGGCCGCTTGTCAAAATCAACATAGCCTTCATAGAAAGTCCGCAATCCGAAGTGGATAAACAATCCAAATTCCCATGCCTGATATTCCAGCTGTTTTGCCGTCGGTTTGATTTCGCCTGTACTCATTCGATCGCCTCCAAAATTTTCTGGTTAACTTTTTCCCGCTTCGTTAACAGCCATTCACTGCCACGCGGATAGTCCTCAAACGTTATCGGCCCAAGCAAATTCAATACTTCTGCTCGGCGAATCAGCTTTTCCAGCAATTGCAATGCCCGTAAATCCTGCAATGCCTCATAAAATACTTCCATCCGGATCGATTCAATCGGTCCATTCTCACCAGGGTATACCAAGAACGCATCTCCTGAGGGGAATCCGCCATCTGCGTCCGTATTTTGAAATGGATCAATTTGTTTGCGGGACAATCTCGAATACCAAAAGTTATACCCCCAGTGCAGGAACCCGGCAATGTTATAGTGGTAAAATTGCATGCCACTAATGCGATTGCGCGCGGATGGAAATGCAAAGAACCGATTGGATACCTTCTTGTACTGGACACAGCAATAATACGTCCATAGATTCGGAACGTTATTTTCCAGGAAAGGTACCAGATGATCGTTCGCTGGAATCGGATTTTTTACCAGCCCCCGGTCGTAAAAAGCATAATCTGACAGTGCGTCGATGACAGGGAAGTCGGACAAATAATCATGTATCAAGTCACTTGCCTGTTGATACGACTCCAGATTGTCTTGACTCGGCTCATCTGATACATGAAAATATACCCGGTCTTCGAGCCCCTGTTCCTTGATATAGGTGATCAGCTCGGGTAAAAACTGCGAAAGAAATTCTTTGTATTCATGCCCGGATGCATCGGTTTCCCAGCCAAAAATTCGATTCGTTTCACCGTTTACCTTTGCGACAATCTTTGGTGCATGCTCCGCGCCCCACTGCGTAAAAAGGTGGGAAAACTCCACATACCTGATTCCATGCTTTAAACATAATTCGATCCAGCGCGTTAGTTTTGCAAAATTAAATTGATACGTCTCACCAGTTTTTTCTACCTCGACCAATTGCACGGTGGGACGCACCCCGCCAATATCGGTATCAAGCGGCGGGGTGAACAAAGGCGTTAACAACATGTTGCTGCCGTGCTCGGCCGCTGTTTGCATATATTGGTCAATCCGCTCCCAATGCTCTTCACTGAAAATATCCACATTATAATGTGTCGCCAAACAATCGGCATGAAACCACTGGGTACAGATTAATTGCTGTTCGGGCAGCGATGCCGGGATTACCTCCAAATCAAAGACCTCTTCCCCCAACAACTCTCCAGACTCCTTTTCAAAAAGCACGTTAATCTGCTTGGACCCCGCCTGTATTTTTTCATCAAGGTTGACGGTAATCCAGACAGAACGCCACTGGTTTGACGGGGCCACCGGTAACCCACGATCCTTCATCCGGTACAGTGGATCCGGATATAAACCTGGAGTTACTCTGAGTACATCCTCGTCATGATCCTTGTAACACGGAAAATTTGACGGGACCAAGCCAACCGTCCGCATGGTAACGACGTCCCCTATCGTTCCCTCTGCGCGAACCGTGACTTTTTCCAATTCATTACCTTTTTGCCTGTATGCAACTTGAAACGAATAGGCTTCATTCCATAGTGCGGAAGCTTGATTAAATGGCCTCGCAGTCAACTCCTCATCTGGAAAAACTTTTATTAATGAACTCAAACAACGGGTTTCAAATTCCGGCATACCATTCACTCTCCCTACTTATACTGAAAAAGGTGTTAATCGGAACTTAAACGAAAAGTCTCCGGTAATTAATTCATAATCAGGCAACACATCGGGCCCACAGCTTGCGGTACCTAGCCCATGCTGCTGATCATCCAAATGAACGTAGATCTCATCTTTTTTGACAAGCTCATGTGTATGCTTCGCCTGGTCAAAATCCGCAACGGAGTAATGGTGCGCACTAAAATTGAATGTATTCGAACCAGAAATAATCACTCCCATACCATGCCCATTAGCAAACGTGACCCAATTAACATCCGTCCGATTGCCATTTTCCTGCGGGTACACATAATTGGTTAACAGCTCGTCAACCGATTTTTTATAAATGCCAAAGCGATTCGCCTGCTTACTGTCTGCGTATGATTCGCCAGGCCCCCTGCCATACCAGCTTACTTGATCTAATGTATTCGGTACGGTCATTTCCATACCGATGCGCGGGAGTGTCCGCGGCGCGTTGCCGGTTGGCTTCCCGCTAACATCCACTAGTACATCACCATTCCCATCAATCGTGTAGGTAATCTCACTGTCGATGCCCCAGGCCAGCATTGGTGGGGCAATTCGCTGTACTACTTTTATCGAAATCGATGTGTTATCTTTTGCTAATTTCCACGTCACCTGATCTGTTCGTTGCTGCAGCCAATGGATCCCATGATTTTTCCATTCTTTTTCCGAACGATGATCGTTATCAATCATGGCCCGCCAGAACTGAAGTGTGGGGCCTGTTTGCAGTAGCTCTAGTCCATCGCATTTCCAGGAGTGAATGTTTCCTAATACTTTGTTAAAACTTAGATCAAAGTTTGCACCCTGTACATACAAAAACGATCCAGCTTCCTCAACAGTTACGGAATCCATATCACCCGCCTCATAAGACGGTTCAGCCCCTTGCGCCAGCATAAACTGCGCCCATGCTACTTCATGACCAACCGGTGCCCAGGAAGTTGCCGCAGCTAAGGTGAATTGCAGATTCAACCAGTAGTCCGTCCCTCCTTTGAGCGGCTTTGGCAGGTCAAAAGGAACCGTAAATGATTTCGTTTGACCTGCCTCAATTCCTTCCAGTGAAAGCCCATCACTTTGCATTACTTTTCCATCCGCTTCGATATTCCATGACAATGTTAAATGGTCAAGCGAAATAAAATCATATCTGTTAGTAACTTCCACTGTTCCAGCATCTAAATCCACCGCATCAACCTTGACTGGTTCAATTACCTTTTTATGTTCAAAATAACCAGGTGAAGGCGTGCGATCAGGCATCACAAGACCATCAATAACAAAGTTGTAATCATTTGGCTGATCACCAAAGTCACCGCCATAGGCAAAGTATTCCTGTCCATCGGCACTATGCTGACGGATCCCGTGGTCAGCCCATTCCCACACAAAGCCGCCTTGGAGACGTTTATATTTATAAAAGGTATCCCAGTACTCCTTCAAAGCACCCGGACCATTCCCCATCGCATGCGCATATTCGCATAAAAGATGGGCTTTGGTAAGCTCCGTGTACTGACCAACCTCCTCCAGTTCCGCGATGCTTGTATACATCGTTGTATGCACATCGGAAACGGTTGGATCGACTTGTCGTTTTCCACCCCAGAAAAGTTCACGGGAGTCCCCTTCATGATGGATCAGCCTGGTTGGATCTTTCGCACGAGCCCACTTGGCCATCGCCGCATGGTTAACGCCATTTCCCGATTCATTGCCAAGCGACCACATCACAATCGATGGATGGTTCTTGTCACGCTCAACCATCCGTTCCATCCGGTCCAGGTACGCCGCTTCCCACGCCGGATCGTCGCTCAGCCGATTAATGTTTCCAACGGTTTCAAAGCCATGGGTTTCGAGATCCGCTTCATCAATCACATATAATCCGTATTCATCACATAAATCATAGAATCGTGGATCATTCGGATAATGTGCTGAGCGAACTGCATTAATATTGCCCTGTTTCATCAACTCAATATCCTTCTTCATATGGGAAAGTGGAATCGCACGCCCATAGTCAGGATGTGAGTCATGACGGTTTACCCCCTTAAACTTAATCGCTACCCCATTGATGAGCACCACACCGTCCTTCAACTCCACCGACCGGAAGCCAACTTTCTGAGCAATCGTTTCTAGCACTCTATCATGCTGATCTTTTAGGCTGATGACTAATTGATATAAATAGGGATTCTCAGCAGACCACTTCTGCGGATTTTTTACCGGAATCTGTATCTGAAAACGCTCATCTAAAAATCTATCATTTACTGGTTCGCGCCAAGCGTCAAGTAGTTGGTATTCAACCTTCAACCCTTCCACCGCATTTTCGATATCAATATCTACGTTAAGGGTCGCATCTTGGTAATCTTCGTCCAAATCTGTCCGAACAAACACATCGCGAATATGGGCTTTAGGCCTTGAAAGTAAATAAACATCACGAAAGATTCCGCTCAGCCACCACATATCCTGATCCTCCAGATAACTGGAATCAGACCACTTATAAACGCGTACCGCAAGCGTGTTTTTTCCGGAGCAAAGATAGCTTGAAATATTAAACTCAGCAGCCATTCGACTACCCTTGCTAAAACCCACCTCATGGCCATTCACCCAGACATGAAAACAGTTATCGACCCCTTCGAACCGCAGATAAACTAGCTTTTTCATCCACCCATCAGAAATGTGAAAATCACGCTGATACGAGGCTGTTGGATTTTCAGTTGGCACATGTGGCGGGTCAACCGGAAACGGATAGTTCACATTGGTATAATGCGGTTTGTCGTAGCCCTGCAGCTGCCAATGATCGGGCACCTCCATATCATCCCAGCCACTAACGTCAAACTCATCCTTATAAAATTCAGCAGGCGCCTCTTGCGGCGTTTCCGCATAATGGAACTTCCATACCCCATTGAGCAGCTTGAAACGATCCGAATTCCCCCGATCATAAGTGAGCGCCCTATTTTCATGAGAAAAAGGTATAAAATAGGAACGGCTTTTCTCACGGTCTCTATGTAAAACATTCATTGCTTGCCAGTCTTGTGGTTTCATATTATTAATCTCCTTTCTTTGGTTAAAAAGAAAGGAAAGGCTAAACGCACCTTTCCATTTCTTATTAACTAGTAACCATATGCCTCCAACTCATAGATTCTCGCTGCCTGGTCTCCACCCTGTGTTGGCTGTTGGATGGAAAGTCGTATATATCTGGCTTCGGTAATTGGTATAGGATGTTCTGAAACGGCTGCGGTATTAGCTGTTACAGTCACAGCGTTTTCCCAATTCTCCCCATCAAGACTAGTTTCAATCTTGAAAGCTTTTGTATTAAAAGCTGGTGATTCTCCGCCCGCTTCCGCATGTTTTAGCACAAATTCCGATAAATGGTAGACCTCGCCCAAATCAACGGTTAACCATTGGTTCTCACCAATCGCACACCATTTGCTATTGTTCGCTGTTTCCCCATCAATTGCATTTAATGGACCTTCACTTGTGCCGCATTGCCCACTTGCTGAAGCTGTTTTATCTAGGGCAACATTCTCAATATTAGTAGCATCCTCTGAAATAGTAATGAATCCTTCTTTGGTAAGGCTATCTTCGCCCTCGCTATTTTTAGCGACTAGTGTAACAGCATAAACACCCTCTTCTTGATAGGTTACAATAGGGTTACTCTCCGTACTGGTGGCGGGTGTTGCCCCACTAAAATGCCATTCAACTTTCTCCGTTGCTTCTGAGGAATGATTAAAGAATTGAATTTCATCCCCAGGAGCTGCAACTGTTTGGCTTGCACTGAAGTCAGCCTCAGGTATTGGATAGGGTGGCCACTCAAAGGTGACTTCCACCGCTTCACTTTTCACATAATCTTTACTTACAGCAACAATTTCGAGTGTTGTTGACGTTTCCTTACCATCTCTACGTAAATCCTCGATATGATAAGCATTATTTGGTGTTGCTCCAATGAATTCCCTTTCCCCATTCGCATGCTTGCGGTACAATTCATAGTGCTGGATGTTTGTATCATCCACCGGATCCCATTTCACCGATAAATCAGCATATAGTCCTCCCTCGTAAGCTGTTTCCAACCATGTCGGGTTCGTTGGCGCGTCGGGAACTTTTTTGTCACTATGTTTACTCGTTACCTTTATTTCACCAATATTCATTTGATAATCCTCTATAACCTCTTCACTATCAAAGTAAAGGGAAATAGCTGCTATCTTTTTATCCTGGTATTTTTTCAGCTTAACGGTTTCTGTTGTCCATTGATTTCTACCCTTTTTCTTCACGTCAAAAAATACATATTGTCCAGGTTCCCCAATAAAACTGACGCCCAGCCTCATGTTAGGCTTTTTAACATCCGTTCGATACGTCACAGATATCTCCGTATCCTTTTCAATCGGTAGATCTGTTTTATAAAGCTTCACGTGTGTAGCATTTTCACTTGATAGTTTCCCAGATATTTTTAATGAGCTGCCTCCGTAATAAGCCTGATTCCAATCAAAGTTCACATGGAGAGGTTGACCATCGCTTTCTGTTAACCACCGCCATGTTGGCAGGATATTTTGTAAACTGCGGTTATTCCAATCCTGTTCACTTTTAGTAACGCCATTAACCGCAAACGATTTTCCGCTTCCAGTATTAAAATGGGTTACAAATGGCAGTTCTTGTACAGATGTCTTCGCTGTAAAGTAATGTGCCATCCCTTTCCAGCTATCTTTTTTTGATGTTTCGCTTGGGTCACCGGCCGCCCCGGTCCAAAATTCCTGTTCTTTGTGATAAAATTCATTCATCGTTGTGGATGTTTTAAAAGCCCAATCGGGACGGTAGACACCTAGTGAAATGTAGGGTGCTCTCCCTTCCGGAAATATCCCCTCCCAATTGACATTCGTATCTGTTCCGTTTGCCTCGACATCGATGCCGGCGTACAAGTCATATGGATTCCTGCCGATTTCTTTCGCTTTGTTATAAGAGGCTTCCTGCGAGTTCCACCAAAAGTTTAGAAACATACTATCGGAAACCCGTTGCTCGCCATCCTGCAAAAACATTTTATTCTGGTCAGTTAACGCATTCTGCCAGTTGATATCACCATTTTTGGTCATGGCATCGTACCACATAATCTGCATACCCTCTTGCTTATGTTCCTGCAAATATGCCAGGAAATCTTTCATTTTCTCAGCCGTTTCTACGGTTCCGCCTCCAGTTTCCTGGTTGATAAACCAGCCATCGAACCCGTAATAGCTTGCAACCTCTAACAGTTTATCGGCCATTGGGAATGAACCGTCATCCCGCTGCACGAGCATCTGCTCCAGCCATTCTTCTTTTCCTCCATACACTTTAGGTGGGAAGAACACGTTCCCTAAT
This sequence comes from Virgibacillus phasianinus, assembly GCF_002216775.1. Taxonomy (GTDB): domain Bacteria; phylum Bacillota; class Bacilli; order Bacillales; family Amphibacillaceae; genus Virgibacillus_F; species Virgibacillus_F phasianinus. Next base: position 1,748,126 of record NZ_CP022315.1, on the reverse strand, counting down.
ATCGGAACACCGTTTTTATGGGCAGCATCAATTACATCTGCACTCGGGGGTACAATGATTCCTTCTCCCGCAGAACCAGCCCAATAAACCATTAGGTCTGCGTATTGCCAATAACTAAACGTATTAGCGAAGAATTTATTTCCCCCCTGCGAAGGAACCCCGCTCGTATTTGGGTTCAATGCTGAAAGAGCCACTAACTTTGCCTCAGATTGGGCCGTGTCATTTACATCATAAAGAACTTCTCTTTCAGCCAGCGGTACACTGCTTTTGTTAAAAATAGCGTCTGCATCACTTTCTGGACTCCAGTTCATTAAACCTTCCGGGTACCAGTACGATGATTCCGGTTGTTCCGCAAACGTGCTCATTGGTACAGCAAAAATTACCACTGTTAACATGACTGAGAATACAAATCCATACATTGCTTTCACTTTATTCATCCGGTCACCTCTATTTTGGAATTTATAGATATGTAGAACAGGGGCCTATGCAGGCCCCTCAATTTAATCACACGCCTCATCCCCGACCTTCTCCTTCAGCCGGTGGAGCTCCTCCTTTAAAATTGTTACCGTATCCGCATAATTCGGATCATCATAAACATTGTTCAATTCATAAGGGTCCTCTTGCAGATCGAATAACTCCCATTCTGGGGTTCTCGTTTCATCAAGCGTATTCGAGGCTCCTAATGCTTGCCCATAATAATAGATCAGCTTGTACCGCTCCGTCCGCACGCCGTAATGGGCACCGACTTTATGCGGGTCACTTAAATGCTCCCAGTACCGGTAATAGACTGAGGTCTGCCAATCATCAGGTGTTCTCCCTTCGAGTACGGGACGAAGACTTGTGCCTTGCATATCATCGGGTATGTCAATTCCCGCATAATCAAGGAACGTTTCAGCAAAATCAACATTTAACGCCATATTGTCTGTTACTGACCCTGGTTCCACCGCCCGAGGATAGCGGACGATATATGGCATTCTTAGCGATTCCTCATACATAAATCGTTTGTCATACCAGCCATGATCGCCGAGGAAAAAGCCTTGATCAGATGTATACATCACAATCGTATTTTCCGCCAGTCCTTCCTCTTCCAGGTAGTCAAGCAACCGGCCAACATTATCATCAATCGAGGCAACAACACGTAAATAATCTTTGATATAGCGTTGATATTTCCAGCTTTTAAGTTCCGCTGGTGACAGATTTTCCGGTGGATCCATTTTCAAATCTGTCTTAAAAAGATCCCGGTCCACACGCATGGTTGCTTCCTTAGCAGCATTCGACCGATTGGCATAATCATCATGAAATGTTTCCGGTTCAGGGATCTCGATATCCTCATACAGTTGGGCATGTTTGTCATCCGGCTCCCACGGCCGATGTGGCGCCTTATGATGGCACATCAGCATAAACGGCTGATCTGCTGAACGGTTCTGTAGCCAGTCAAGCGAAATGTCGGTGATGAGATCGGTCACATATCCCTTGTATTGCTTTTCTTTTCCCATTTCAATCATCTTCGGATCATGGTAATCCCCTTGGTCCGGTAAGACATTCCAGTAGTCAAAACCAGTCGGGTCATGCTCACCGCCATGACCTAAATGCCATTTTCCAACGATAGCAGTCTGATAATCATTATCCTTGAGCACCTTTTGTACATTTGGCTTCCTGCCGTCAATTCCGTCACCAAGTGTTTTTACCCCATTCACATGATTATATTGCCCCGTCAAAATAGCCGCCCTGCTCGGCGCACAAATAGAGTTGGTACAAAAGCAATTGTCAAAGCGCATACCCTCATCCGCAATCCGGTCTAGATTGGGCGTTTGATTGATTTTGCTATCATAACAGCTCATCGCATGGGCTGCATGGTCGTCACTCATAATGAACAGGATATTTGGTTTCGTTTTATTTGCCATTGGTAGTACCTCCTAGCTTTAGTCGAAGTGAACTTCTGCACCTTTTTCACTAGATTCATAGACTCCGGCCAATATCTTCATAATTTCGACGCCATCCTCGACTGGGCTGATCGTTTCCGTTTCACCTTTGACGCAGGATACAAAATGATTAATTTCATCCTGGAACCCTTTCACAAAATCAAATGACAGGGAATCAATCTGTGGTGTTGCGTTTAACATCGTATTATTTTTTTCCGTAAAGATCTGCAGGGCCGGCTCAATTTCCGCGCCGCCTTTATCACCAAAGATGTTCACATTGATTGATTCCTCTTTAGCATGGAGTGCATAGCTCGTATCCACTACTAATGATGCTCCATTTTCAAAGCGAATCATGGCGTTGGCCAGATCCTCGACTGTATTTTTCTCTGGATCATAATCGGCAGCCTGATAGAATGATTTGTTTTGAATATTGGAGCGATTCCCAAGTTTATTGTACGTGTTCCCGCTAACCGATTTGACTTTTGGTTTGCCCATCAAGTACCAGCATAAATCGATAATATGAACACCCAAATCAATCAACGGGCCACCACCTGAACGTTCCTTATCGGAAAACCAGCCCCCCGGATTACCCAAAACACGAAGACAGGAAGCCTTTGCATAATAGATTTCACCGAGATCACCTGATTCTATGAAACTCTTTAATACCTTCGTGTTGGTACCAAACCTGCGCACAAATCCAACTTGAATGACTTTTCCATCATTTTTTTTCGCAGCCTTTTCAATGTTGCGTGCTTCTTCTACCGTTTTACATAGTGGTTTCTCAACCAGCACATGCTTCCCACTGTTTAATGCAGCGATTGATATTTCCGCATGGGAATTATTCCACGTGCATATACTTACCGCATCAACTTCTGGATTATCTAGCAAATCCTGATAGTTTGTATAATATTTTTCTGCGCCATATTTCTCTGCCTTTTCCTCGGCACGTTGTTCGTTCAAATCACAAACCGCATAGATTTCCACATCACTATTATTTTTGTACGACTCAAAGTGCATCTCCGAAATCGAACCAGCACCAATCACACCAATTTTTATTTTTTCCATTTTATACGCCTCTTTTCCTGTTTACACTTCTTCCCAGATTTTCCGGACATTATCCAAGCCAATTCTGGAACCTTGTTTACACTCTTCCAGCCCTTCAAATTCGATGGAAATATACCCATCGTATCCAGATTGTTTAACCACCTTAATGACCGCTTCGATATCAATATCCCCGTGGCCGCTTATCGCACCGCGCAGGTAATTTCCGGATGTCGTCTGAAACCAGCCTTCACCAGGGTTATACGCAGATGCTGGTCGATGGTAAAAATCTTTAATATGGACCATCGATGCAAGTGAAATATTATTCTTCACTGCGGCAACTGGGTCCTCATCCACACATAGAAAATTGCCTGTATCAAGCGTTGTCTTAAAATTAGCCCTGTCCACCGCATTAACCAGACGCTGAACCCGATCGCTTGCCTGGACATAAAAGCCATGGTTTTCAATACTTGTGACAATGTCATATTGCGCAGCGTAATCGGCAATTCGCTGGCAAGCTTCCACTAACCTCGGCAGGTCTTGTTCAAACTGCTGGATAGAGGCTTCATGTGGAGGCTTAAATGAAACATCATGCCGCATTAGCTTGACACCGAGCTCACTTGCAATATCCACTTCCTTCTTAACGCGGGCAATTTCCTGCTCAAATTCTTCCACGCTTGCTGGCAGAAAGTCCGCCCCAATTGCATAGTTGGAAATTTCAATTCCTGTTTCTTTTGTTTTTTGTATAATGGCTGCTATTAAATCCGGATTCTCCGTTAGCGTGTACCCCATCGGGACAAGCTCAATATGCTCGCCACCATGATCGGCTGTCCACTCAATCACATCCAAAATCGACATTTCACCCGAGTTTAACGCTCCAACTAAACTGTATGAACTCATTCCCAGCTTCATGTGGTAGCCCTCCTCTTTATTTTCTTAAAGTTGTCTTTCAAAAAGATTGTTGGTTTTGACACAAAATCTATAACGGCGACATTTGCGCTAGGTTGTTTTCCGCTGCGGACCGTTGCTTTCCGCGGGCACGGCCTCAGACTCCTCGAGAAAACCACTCTGCGGGGTCTTCGGACTCGTGCTGTTCCCGCAGGAGTCAACGGTCCTCCGCTCCAAACAATCGCCGTAATAGGCTAAGCTCACCTAAATTTCAACACATTCATCTTACACTCTTCAGTGATTGGAGTTGCGGGTAGTCGACTTCTACGGGATCATAGGCATAGGTGAGACCCCGGAGTACGGCAGTATATGAAGCCCGACTAAAACCGCCCTTTGCGGGCAACGTCGGCTACCCCTTGCCGGGGCAAGGAGGCTCGGCACTCGCCCTAAGGTGCGCGCAGTATACTCAAGATACGATGATAGATCCACGTATTTTGTACTAAATTCACCTTTTTCAGTGGCCTCGTGCGTTAGCAATCTTTTCTGCGAGGAGTGCAGAGACACTGAATTAACTTGCAACACGACGAGCACGAGAAGGTTACTCGGCTGCCCACGGAAAGCGCAGTGTATTTCCGCAGCGGCGGACTAACACTCCTATAAAGTTACGTCACAGTTTTTACCAACCGCGCTACATTAGCAACAAACTATGCAAAAACAGCTTTATCTAATTACGTTCCAATTGAACAGTTGCTTTTTGTTCGTTCGCTTGATAAGCCGCTTTTACAACTTCCAGTGTCCGCAGGCCGTCTTTTCCTGTTATCGATGGCGCTCTTTTTGTTTTCACACAATCGATAAAGTCGTTCACTAACGCTTCATCCATGTCTTCTGACCATGGCAGATGCTGAACTTTGCCATCCTTATCATTGTACAGAACCGAGTGCTGTTTAAATGCATCAACAGCTAATGTTCCCTCTGTTCCGGAAATCTTCATCGTGACATCGCCCCACATTGGGAATGTCTTTGGTCTTGACCAGCTTGGATCAATCGATACAACGGCGCCGGATTCAAGCTCCAGCATGACCAGTCCAGCGTCCTCAACATCAATGTCATAGAACCGGGTATCAAATTCCGCATACACGCTTTTCACTTCATCCTTCAGCATCCACCTGAGCAAATCCATGACGTGGACAATATGGTCTGTAGCTGAACCGCCGCCCGACAATTCCTTCTCGATGAACCAGCCACCAGGCATTTGACCGTGGTTTGTTGCATTCACAGCGATGACCTCACCAATTTTCCCTGATTGAATAATCGCTTTCACTTTTTGGATAGCCGGCGCAAACCGGACTGGATAGGCAACTTGCAAAATAACCCCATGATGCTCACAGGTGTTAATCATTGCTTTAGCATCTTCCACTTCCGTAGCAATTGGTTTTTCACATAGTATGTGCTTCTGGTGCTTTGCAGCCTTAAAAACATGTTCCTTGTGATTGGCGTTTTCTGAACAGATAATCACCGCTTCGATGTCTGTTTGTAAAAGCTCATTCAAATCCGAATAAAATGGTGCCTCGAATTGTTCCGCTGCACCATTTCCTCGTGCTTCATCGGCATCCCAAATCCCAGTTAATTCCGCATCAGGATGTTGAACCAAATACTGCGCGTAGCTAAAGGCATGCATATGGGCAAAACTAATAATTCCAACTTTCATTTCAGCGCACCTCCTTTAGTGAAACAGGCTGGCCGGTTTTGGCTGACTCCCGTGCCGCTTCCGCAATTTGCATGGCCTGCAAGGATTGCTCCCCTATATCCTGGCAAACAGCAACATACTCCAACATGCGCTGAAGTGGGGTTTTAATTAGAATGTCCTCTTCAATTCCTTCTGGGGTTGCGGAGAGCTGCAGATTTATTGGATTACTTTCCTTGCTATTATAGGTAATCATTCCTTCATCGCCAGTCAATTCAAAACTTGTTTCCCTTGCCCCATCGCCCCAGGACAAATCAACATGGGCAAAGGACCCATCTTCCAAGCGGAGTGACAGCAACGCATACTCCGTCAGCGATCCATCCTTGCGTTCTTTCTTAACGTGCTTGGCCATCACCCGTTCCACATTACCAAAAGTCCACGTCAACCAATCAAACTCAGGAACCCCCAAACTACAAAAAATATCACCATCATCACCAGGGTGCGGGGCACTGCTAGAAAGCCTGATCACTCCTGGTTTTCCAATATTTCCATCCCTTACCTGATTTCTTGCATCAACATACTCGGGCGAAAACCGCTTCCTATTTCCAACAAAAAGATGTACGTCTTTTTCATCACATTTTCCCATTAAAGCTGAAGCCTCATCCACATTTGTTGCAAGCACCGTTTCACAGACAATACGAATTCCTTCCTTATTAATCTCTCGAATGAAATCCGGTCTCTCATTTACAGGTACACACAAATCTATGATATCGACATCAACAGTTGTTCCATTTCCAACACGCTCTGCTTGAACATTCTGTAACCGGGACCATGTTTGATAATGATCATCACTCAACGATCCTGTTCCGACTACTGCTACTTTCAGCACTTTATCCACCTCAATTTAGTAAAATTTCTGGAAGATCTCTTGGTCGGGACAGCACTCACGCCACTCGGGCGACACAATACCGCCCCCAACCAATCAAACTAAGCTTCTTCCCAAAACCGCTTCAAATTGTCCATTCCGATTTTGCAGGCTTCCCGGCATTCTTCCATTCCTTCAAATTCCAGGGTAATATTGCCGTCATAACCGGAATCTTTGATGAGTTTAATAATCTCCCTGATTTCAATATCACCCTGGCCAACGATTGCACCCCTTAGGTAATTTCCATTTGATGTTCTGAACCATTTGCCACCGCCAGGATTTGCATAATACGGCCGGAAGTAAAAGTCCTTAAAATGAACAAGTGATGCATATGGTAAGTTCTTTTGCACCCCAACGATGGAGTTTTCGTCGACACACATGAAATTACCTATATCCAACGTAGTCTTGAAGTTTGGTCGATCAACTGCCTGCAGGACGCGCTGGACACGGTCACTATGCTGAACGGCGACACCGTGGTTTTCAATTGTTGTCGTTATCCCAAATTTCGCTGCGTAATCAGCAATTCGGCGGCTGCCCTCAATAATTTGCGGCAAGTTACTTTCAAAGTACTCGATTGTCCTTTTCTCCGGAGGCAATGTGAAGGCGGTTACATCATGGCGCATATGCTTGATGCCCATCCGGTCTAAAAGATCAACATGTTTTTTCAACCGGTCAACCTCTGCATCAAATTCTTCCACTGTTTCTTGAACAAAATTTGCCGGCATCGAGTAGTTTGATAGTTCAATTCCGACTTCCTTTGCCTTATCGCGTACCTTGTCGGCCAGTTCTAAATTATCGACTAACGTAAATCCGTATGGAACTATTTCCATATGTTCTCCGCCATTATCAGCAATCCATTGAACGACATCCAAGACATCCATTTCCTCCGCCTTAATGGCATCCAGCAAACTGTACGTACTTAAACCTACTTTCATACAAAACTCTCCTCTACGACTGTTATTTTTTCTATATATAAATGAAAATATGTCCAGCTCCGGCGCCCAGCGACTAGTGGACTTCCCTCATCTCCGTACGATAAGGTCAACATCGATTCGCTTACGCTTACCGTGTTTCCTTTATCTCCTGCGGTTCAGTCCAGTCCATACGTCGCTAAACGGGCGCCTACACTTTTCTTATTTAATCCTTTAAAAACAGCTCCACCACAGGAACCTCTACATTCGGCTTTTGTACCGGTAGATCCAGCACAACGGCTTTACGGTCAATTTTCGTCTCCGTACTAGTAATTACTTCTTCCGGATCAAATTCCCTAAAATAAACTTCTGACGCATCGTTAAGCAGCTGCGCGTAGTTAACTTTTCCAGCTAAACCTTCTAAATGAATGTGCCGGAATGGCCACGAATAAATATGAAGATACAAACGGTTCCCCTTTTGTGTATAGCGACAGTCTACGGGTGCTTTGTAATTACTATGTGTTGCACCATAAATGGAGCGTGAATGCAGCCTCATCCATTCGCTAATTGCTTCCAACCGATCAATCGAGCGATAATCAAATTCACCACGTCCATTTGGTCCTACGTTCAATAAGAAATTGCCACTTTTTGATACCGTGTCAATCAACATTTTCAAAAGGGTATCCGCAGATTTCCAATCCAGATTATCGCGTTGATAGCCCCATGTGCCATTCATCGTTTGGCATGCTTCCCAGATAACTGGAAGCCCATTTTCCTCAACAGGTTCATTTGGCTGGTACTGTTCTGGGGTTGTTACACCACGGTTTAAGTCGAAGCGGTCGTTTAACAGGATATTCGGCTGCAATTCCAGTACCATTTCCTCCAGTTTCTCAGATTGCCAGTCCATGGCCCCTTTTCCTTTCGACCATCCCCAGTCGCGGTGCGGGTACGAGAAATCAAACCACAGATAATCAATTTGACCGTAGTCCGTTAATAGTTCCCGGACCTGCCCATGCATAAATTCCAGATATTTATTCATATCCCGGTCGGCATTTTCTAATTTGAAGTCCTCATCATCACGTTGTGGATGCAGCCCATCAATTGTAAACTCTGGGTGGTGCCAATCGATTAAGGAATGATACAATCCGACTTTTAGACCTTCCTCCCGAAAAGCATCGATAACTTCACGCAGCAAATCGCGTTTTATCGGTGTATTTGTCACTTTATAATCACTTAATTTCGTGTCCCATAAGGCAAACCCTTCATGGTGTTTGGTTGTGATGACAAAGTATTTCATGCCCGCTTTCTTAGCAGTTCTAGCCCATTCCTTGGCATCAAATAAATCTGGCTCAAAGTGTTCAAAATACTTTCGGTACGTGTCTGGATGAATCTTCTCGTGTGTCATAAACCATTCATGCCGTGCAGCAGGTGCATATAGACCAAAGTGGATAAATAAACCAAAGCGGTCATGAATCAGCCACTCCGGATTCCCATATGTATCAGGCCAATTTGCATATTTTACGTCTTTTACACTCGTGCTCATAGTTAATACCTCCAAAAATGTCTTAATCTCGCCTGCAACTTATCTTCGTAACGCATATAACACCAGGTTGTTCATTGGATACCTTTGTCCTATTAAACTTATACGCCTTATATTATTAAATCTGCGGTCACGGGATAATGATCTGATGGATAACCACCATCAATTATGCTTCGATCAACCTTTGTTTCTAAAATTTTCACCCCCAAAGAGGTATAGATATAATCAATAGGCTGTCCTTCCTTGCCGCCTCGAAAATCGTGAAATGTTGCCCCAGGTGCATGCATTAATACGGAGAACGCATCTATTAAGTTTGCAGATTGTCTTTCAATAGTATCTAGACCGTGTAAAAATTGTATTGTTTTGTTTTCCGGACCAGCATTTAGATCCCCTGTTAGGATTACAGGTAACCCTTTCTTGATATAGGCATTCATTTTTGCCCAAATCAATTGAATCCCTTTTTCCCTTGCCGTTTGGCTGACATGATCCAGATGCGTATTAAAAACCAGAAACTTAACAGCTGGATTTTTTGCAAGATTAAATGCCCCCCACGTACAAATTCTTGGACAAGCACTTTTCCAGCTAATACTGTTTGCTACTGTTGGTGTTTGTGACAACCAAAACTGACCATGATCCTTTACTTCTACCTCCTGTTTTTTATAAAAAATTGCACAATGTTCATCTTCCCTGCCACCACCACGGCCACTTCCGATCATTCCATACTCAGGTAAACACTTCTGCAAGTCGGACAACATGGAAAATAGCCCCTCCTGGGTACCAATAATAAAAGGCTGGGTCAGTTTGATTACCTCGGAAACTCTATTAATTCGAAACGGCCAAGCATTATTCCCATCTTCTGGGTTATTTACCCGTAAATTTAAAGTCATTACAGATAGGTTCATGACAATCAACTCCATTTTGCAAAAATGTGCAGATGCGGCCCTTTGCGGTAAAAACAATAGGGCCATTGTAGTTAGCCTACTTCGCTAGTTTCGTCGTAATAACATCCAGTGTCCGATACAACTCGTCAAGTTCCCCTGCTTCTTCATCAAGCTGAAAACTGTCAGGGGACAGTGCAATAAACTTCTCAAACGACTCTTTATCCCAGCCATTCCACGATGTCACCATCATGCCAGGCATCTGGTCCACTGATCCAAGTTCTTCAGCCTGCCGCTTGCTTTCCGCCAAAAAATCGACTGCAGCATCTGTTTTATACCAGCAGGCTGGAATGACGGTGAATCCTTTTTCAATGAAATTCCCGATCGATGGATAAGCATCTAATTTGTCATAATGCCAGTCCATCATGATAATGTCTTTCGGAATGGAATCAATGGCGTGATAGGTGCCAAACATATCACCATCCCATTCGGTATACCCCATCTTCTCACCGTCATTTAATCGATCGGCCCACATAAACATTTCCACACCGCGTTCATTCACCACGTGTTCATGCAGTTCATTCACTACCTTCGCAAATAATTCAGCCCGGTCTTTTCCATTGCAGCGCGGACATTGATCGCTCACCATTTCAAATACCTCATCCAGCCCTACATGAAATGCATCAGCGTCAAATGCATCAATGAGCTCATCGATCAGATCAAATGCAAGCTTATTTACATCTGGATGTTCCGGACACCAGCTTCTGCAAAAAATTTCTGGCCACTCTGCATCTAATGGCACATCCGGTGTTTCATCAAATTCCGGATATGCCTTTAAGATGGAATTTCTGGATCCGCCCCATCCTTGGTGACCAAGGCACTGCATTAATGGGATTAGCCTGATGCCATTATTTTTGCATATTACCGCAATTTCGCGGGCATCCTGGCGGGTTAATGTTCCACCAGTGACCTCAGGATGTGACGTAAAAACAAAGGAGGTATTACATTCCAAAAGCAAATGGTTAATCCCTTTAGGTGCTAATACCTTGCCAATAAATTCCTTGAAAGGTTCAACTAAGTCATGTGAACTAAATCGTAAATGAAATACGCGTACAGGTTCTTTTATGTTCATTTTTTTACACTCCTTGTTAAATCATTATTACTGCCTTGCTAACGGACTTCCTTTGACAAATCGGCCGCACCTGCTTAATAAAAATTCACTGTACATGGAGTTCGCCCAGGAAAACCATGACCGCGTAAATTTCGCCGGATTGTCCACATGGAACCCTTCATGCATAAAGTTTGTGGCCGCATCTGTCTGTTTAAAAAGGTCAAACACCTGCTCTTTTTCTTCACCCGTTATTGCGGTCATGCCTTGAATGGCTAAGGAAATATGCCAAATATACTGTTCAGGTGTATGCGGGCTGCCAACACCTTTGGCTACTGCTCCTTGATAGTAATAAGGATTTTCTTCACTCAAAATAAATTTTCTGGTATTTTGATAGATTGGATCATCAGCCTGGCAATAACCGAGATATGGAAGTGCCAGCAGGCTTGGAACATTGGCATCATCCATCAGGTTATAATTGCCAAGTCCGTCTGTCTCGTAGGCGTAGATTGTTCCATATTTCGGATGTTCAACGATGCCAAAGTCCTTGATTCCCTGATCAATTTCTTTCGCAAGATTACGTGCTGTTTCCGCAAGTTCCTCATCCAAAAGAACGTCTTCCGCAATTTCTCCTAATTGATGTAAGACAACTACCGCGAACATATTGGCAGGTATTAAGTAGCCATATTGACAGGCATCGTCACTCGGGCGGAAACCGCTCCAGGTCATGCCAGTATACCCGACAGGCGCCCCTTTCCCTTCATGTGACAACGTATCCTGGGCGGGGCAATTATCCCGTTCAAACCGATAGATGGAGTCCTGCTCATGGTTTTGCTCAGTTTTCCACGTCGCCAATATTTTTCCAACAGCTTCACGGAATTCCCTATTAAAGTGCGAGGTTCTTCCGGTTGATTTCCAAAATAAATAAGCAAGCTGGATTGGATAGCAGAGTGAATCGATTTCATATTTTCGCTCCCAAAGCAGCGGTGTCATCTCTGTCTTATCGTCGTGATATCGTTTGCCATTCGCTTCCTCGTTAAAGGCATTGGCGTATGGGTCATGATTAATAAAGGATATCTGTTTGTTGATAACACCCTCAATCAGGTCAGCCATCGCGGCGTCAACTTCAGCTAACATCAAATAAGGACGGACCTGGGCTGCTGAATCGCGCAGCCACATTGCCGGAATATCCCCAGTAATCACAAATGTTGTCCCATCATTCTGTGGTCGAATCGTTGTTTCATACGTGTTGGAAAAACAATTGTCAAAAAGTGCCTGTACCTTTTGATCGTGCGGGAATACTGTTTTCACTTCATCAATTAATGCTTTCATGGATACTGGTAATTGTCCTTGCACGGGGTTCACTCCTTTTCCTTGCTGAATCCAAGTGTCACGATTCCATGTTTTTGAACTGGAACATCAACATAGTCTTCGCCGTCAATTTGTAACGGTTCGTTTACCTCTTCAATGACATTACTTACATAGGCCCGTTGATTAGGGACTTTTACCTGAAGTGAGTCATCCTCATTCGCCATATTGAACCAACGAAGCATGACATCGCCTGAATGCCCCGCTGCATTCATGGATGAAAATGCTAGATTGCTAGCTTTCCATTCAACGAATGAATGAACAGGTGGCAGATCACCATTATGGACAGCAGTTTGTTTTACTGACCATGGCACCTGGTATTGGTAGGCCCGTTGGTAAGCCGTTGAAGCATCATCTTTCCCTCCATTTGGAAAGATGCAGAAGGAAACGGTGTGTTCCCCCAAACATTGCGCTTCGGGTGTTGGAAAATGCCCCCAATCACCCAGTTCACCAACAGAACGCAATAAGGTAATTGCAATCGTATTACGGCCATCACGCAAAACTTCGTACTCATTTAAGCCCTGATTGGCAATTGTTAGCCCTTCCGCGTCGGCCCTTACATCAACAAACGCTTGCTGATGCTGCGAAAAATCCGGGTTTGTCCATTCCTCCGCTGGTTCGTTCGACCGTTTGGCCACTTCAAATATGGAATCAGCATGATGTACATCTGTTTGGATATCCGTTGGAAATAAAGCACGAAGGCGATGATCCTTGGCCTGGTTATTGAACGTTGTTCGCACCTTCAGCCCCTTGCTGTTCTTTTCCAATGTGACAACAGTTTTGATGGTAAATGGGGTCTTTTCCTCCGCACGTGTTGATTGCCTGCCAGTAAACCAGACGACTTCCTTTTGTTCTTTTTCCAGTAAATCGGACGCACTGGCAGGGATTTCCCACTCATGAATAATTTCATAGGCTGCTTGGAACGGACTGTCCTCAACAAAATTAACTTTTGCAGCTACATCTTTTGTCGTAAGCGCTGTTTCACCATTTGGCTGTTTATACATATACTCATTTCCGATATCGCCGGTATCTTCATACACACATAATTCTTCAAAAACCCGCCCATTTGCTTTATCCGTTACAGTTAAAGAACCATTTTCATTAATCTTGACGTTCAGATGGTCATTCGCCATTTCATTATCGTTGGTAATTAACGAATGTTTCTGTGTTTCCTTGGATGGAGCCGTTACCCATGCAAACGTTTTATAGCCTAGTGCCGGGACGTTCTCCGCTTCAAAAGTAAGACGGACCCTTCTCGCCATGTACGGCTGGCGGAATTTTTCCTCTGGCAGGTCATAATCAAACGCGATGCCGAGATCCTCCACCGTACAGTTATATGCCAAACCGCTCTCATCAACCAGTATTTTTTCACCCAAAGGAAATCCTTTCAGCTCCTGCTTGTTGACTCCTTCAGCGAAGTAGTCCCTTCGTACATCAAGGGTGATCGACATAACCCCGCTGCGTTCCCATCCTGTCGTGTTATAGACGGTGAATGGAAGAACATCGTCTCCCCATTTTTCAAAGCAAGTTGTATTCACATTTCCTGAGAGCGAATCGAGACTTTCATCGATGATCATTTCGGCAACATGTTTACTCTTTTCAAACCTTGTCACCATTTCGCGGTGAACTTCATCCACACTGCAGCCGCAAATGCTGTCATGCGGGTGATTTTGCATCAGTGTTTTCCATGCATATTCCAGTAAATGATGGGGATAGTCCATTCCGTTTAAATAAGCGAATGTGGACAATGGTTCGGCCACCTTTTCAAGCAACACCTGATTATGCTGGTTCATTTGTTTGATATAGACGCGTGCTGACGCTGTATTGACAAGCGTGCCCCAGCCATCGGTCTGCTGGCTGCGCAACTCGCCATCGATTACTTTTAAGTTTTCCGGTAGGGTACTTGTTAGGTTCTCCAGATAATCGTTAAAATTCGAATGGACAAATTCGATATCTGGATATAGCCTTTCCGCGGTTTGAATCGCTTCAGGCAAATCGGTTTGAATGGGTTGATGGTCACAGCCGTTCATCGCCAGCATATGTGGTGATGCCGCGTATTTTTCAAGCGATGCAATGTGCTGCTCCCAGTACTTTTCCGCCTCTTTTTCGGCTGTTGGCACTTCATTTCCGTTACAATACCAATTGGCAAACAGGATACCAAGTACGGACGAGCCATCTGGCGCGCGCCACACCATTTCTGAATAGGGCGATTCATAATTTTCCGTTTCACTGACGGTATTATTAAATCCTGTGGGCTTCACGCCGCGGCCAAAGACCGCATTGTTTATCCCGGCCTGGCTCAGGATTTGCGGCGCCTGGCCAATATTCCCGAATGAATCCGGGAAATAGCCAACTTTGGAAACACCGCCCCATTTGGCTGCGTCTTTCAGCCCGTACTGCAGATTACGGATATTCGCCTCACTGCTTGTCAAAAATTCATCCTGCAATATATACCAGGGCCCAATATGAAGCCTGCCCTCTTCCACAAACTTTTGCAGTTTTTCTCTTTGGTCCGGGCGAATTTGTAGGTAATCATCCAATATTATCGTTTGACCATCAAGGTGGAAACTCTTAAAGTCAGGATTATTTTCCAATGTGTCAAGCAGCCTGTCCATCAGCTTCGATAACAGGACATGATGTTTTTCATATGGCAAATACCATTCCCGATCCCAGTGGGTGTGGGAAATGATATGAATCTGTTTTTTATCTTCCACTAGTGCACCTCCAAAATTTTCGTTTGCTAATCTTCTCAAGGGATTCTACATGGAGAATTCCACTAAATATGTTTTAATTTCATACGGTTTGATTTGAAAATTTATCATGTCATTCTTTACCTGCTCAGCAAGTGGTCGTTCCATTAAATCGCATTCCTGCCAGGATAGGATGCCTAAATCACTGCTAAGTTCAGCATCGATTCGCTTCCCTTCAAATTCATGCATTCTGACTACAATCCTGTCATCGTATTCAGCCTTTTTAACGGCATCAATCATGAGATTGCTTGCTGAACAAGTTAACATCGATTGTTTCCCTTGCGCGCTGCTTCCTTCCTGATGTGTAAGTGCGTTATTTAATGACCAGGCTTCCCGTTCTGTATTTCCTTCTTTCCAGCTTCCTTGATGAGGCAACAATGCGTACGTGAAGCTGTGATGCCCAAGATCAGCATCCGGGTCTGGATGGATTGGTGATTTTAATAAAGACAGGCGCATCACATGATCCTTGATATCGTACCCATACTTGCAATCATTCAGCAGACTTACGCCATACCCGCCTTCAGAAAGATCCGCCCACTTATGGCCTACACTTTCAAACCGTGCATAATCCCAGCTCGTGTTCCAATGGGTCGGCCGTTTCACATTTCCAAACTGAATATCATAAGTTGCTTCCGTCGAACGAATATCTACTGGGAAAGCTGCCTTCAACAATCGCTGCCGTTCTTTCCAGTCAATTTCTGTTTTGAAGTCAATTCTGCGACTATTCGTATATACAACCATGTCCTGTTCAATTAATGACTCACCATAGCTCCAGGTAAATCGGATCACCGCCTGTAAGCTGCCCTTTTCTACTAGTTCAATAGACTTTAATGCGCTGACTTCTTCCATCTTCTGCTGATAGAAAATATCGATATCCCAGGCATCAAACATCAGCGGCTTGTCTTCAAAGACTTGCAACACATTGCCATGGGCTCCGTCTGCCAGTACCTCCCGCTTGTTTTCCTGATCATAGATACTCGTAAGGTGCCCGTTATCATTCCAATTAATCGTATAAAAAGGCGTTTTTACACCGTTATCATGAAAAATAAAAGCTTCATCTTTTTGATTATCGATTGATTCCGATGGGCTAAACAAAATATTCAGGTAACCCATCGAAGGAAGGTTCTCCACTTGCACCAGCCAGCCATCAGCTGATTGTTGTGCGGTCAGTTCATGCCCATCAATATCCACCCATTTTCCTTCTGTGGCTTCAGTTGGTATCTCAATCAGGTCTGTTCTTTCCCATGGAGCAGAATTGAATATTGTCCATGTATGTTCATCCTTCATTTGAACGATTGATTTTGAAGCATTTTCCCACACGTTTACCGCTAGTTGCTCTGCTTCCTCGTATTCTAATTTGGCATCCTGATAGACTTCCTTAATCGAGGAACCAGGAATGATATCATGAAACTGATTGCGCAGGATTGTTTTCCAGCCACTGGTCAATTCCTTTTGCGGGTACGTGGCAAGCGAATTCTGACCGATACCGCTGAGCACACTAAGCCACTCACTTTCCCGGTAAAGGAATTCCAGTTTCCGGTTCATCCGTTTCATATAGGCTTGGCTTGTATAAGTGCCACGGTGAAATTCCAAATACAGCTCGCCATCCCAAGTGTGAACGTATTCATTTGTTTCCTCGATTGTTTTGTGCAGATTATTAAAATAAGTCGTTGAAGTAGAAGGTTTTGCGTTGGGCAAACCTGGCATCTTATCAATTCGCCGGCGCATTTCAAGCATTTCGCGATTCACCCCGCCGCCGCCATCTCCATAACCGTAGGAAAGCAGCAGATCCTGATTGATATTTTTATCTTTATAGGCCTCCCATGATTCCTGCACGACCTGTGGTGTCATAAAACCGTTGTATGTATAATAGCGTGATTCCGGCCATGGTTCTGTTGTGGTAATAAAGTGAGTCAAAATTTCACTGCCATCAATACCGCGCCACTTAAAGGTATCGTGCGGCATCCGGTTATACTGGCTCCAGCTGATTTTTGTCGTCATGAACGTTTCCATGCCTGATTTCTTTAAAATCTGCGGCAATGCCCAGCTGTAGCCAAATACATCAGGGAGCCATAAATATTTACTTTCTGCATTAAACTCATCACGAAGAAAATTAGTTCCAAGCAATAATTGACGAACGAGTGACTCACCGGATGGGATATTACAATCGGCCTCTAGCCACATCCCGCCATCTGTTTCCCAGCGGCCGTCGGTAATTTTTTCTTTCATCTTTTGATAGATTTCCGGATAATCTTCTTTGATATATTCATATAATTGCGGTTGTCCTTGCATGAAAATATATTCCGGATATTGCTCCATCAGGCGTAATACCGTAGAAAACGACCTGGCAGATTTCTCGCGGGTATGCTTTAACCGCCATAACCAGGCAACATCAATATGGGTATGCCCGATACAATGAAAGGTAATATCATTATTTTTCTCCATCCTGTTTAACTCGTCATCCAAATAATGATGGGCCTGATAGACCGATTCATAAAAATCTTTTGAACCTGGATTCAACCAGTTCAGCAGATTCAGGGCATGGTTTAACACGCGCAGTAGTGTATGTCGCTCCGGCTGATTTTCATGTAAAACAAGCACGGTTTCGATCACCGCTTTTGCGTCATAATAAAAATTGTCAACCCGTTCATCCAGCCAGGCAAGCTGCGCATACTCCAATTTATATTCCTGGACGGCTGGCTTCCCGCCACCTTCCAGACCTGTCCAGAGCCTGAAGTCAAAGGCAAGGGTATGTCCAGCCTGATCACCAGATAGGAATACTTCTTTATGATTGGAATCAACGCCTTGATAGGGTTCACCATTTACAAATAGCAGCGATTCAAAACCTGAGTTATTGCCGCCACCCGTGTTGCCAAAATCAAATAATCCAACAATCTTTTTGTCCTGCCAAGTCTTCGGAATAGCAACATCAGCAGATAACCACGCATATAAATCTCTTCCGCTCCAGCGTTCACCTATTTTTATCACGGAACTGTCGCCATTCCTTGAAGGGTGCGTTCCCACTTCACCATTTTCATCAACGGCAAATTGCCATTCAGACAAATTAACGGCATCCCTGTACCGGTATCCGGCCAGCTCCCGGATTCTTGCCTGCGCTTTTTCTTCCGTCAGTAACATATAAACAGCCACCTTTTCTTTCACTATGTATATTGATAATGGCCCGTATGAATATTTCCCCAAAGGGCATACGAGCCATTACATTTAATTATTTCTTATTTCTATTTACTTTCTGCCCAGCGATCGTAAGCTTTTTGATAAACATCTACATACTTTTCAATATTCATTTGTTTAATTGTATCGATGTACGTATCCCAGTTTGACAATGGTTCAACACCAGTAATGAATTTTGCCTCCATCTGCTTCACATAGGATTGCAGGTCAACCTCAATTGCATTAATTTGTTTTTGTTCGTCTGCAGTTAAATATACAAGTGGAAAAGGAACTTCCCCAAATGGATCGATTTTCTTCGCTGTTTCTGCGTTCACGAATTTTTCAAAATCTGACTTTTCTCCGTATCCTTCTATCGGACTTCTTAGCCCAGGTGTTGCAATTCCATAGTCAGGTGTCAATGTTCCACGGTAATCTTCAGATGACTCAAAGCCTTCTGGTATTTCCAGTTGTTTCTTCGTACCTGCATCTTTGTCCTTCCATTCCCAGAGATACCCTTCAGGTCCCTGATTCAAGAATACAAAGCCTTCTTTTGAATAGAAATAATCAACCCAGCGAATCGATGCTTCTGGATTCGGGTTGTTTTTTGTAATAGAGAAAGTTCCCCGCTGGATACCTGGATTCAGTGGTACCACTCGTTCTTTTGAAACAGGGCTAGTCAATGGATAGAACATAGGATTGTTAACTGCCTCTTCTTCTGTTTCACCAGTAGTAAAGAAGGAGAACCAATCCGGGAATACTCCTACTCTATTTGCCTGACCTTTTGCTTTTTTCTGTTCATCAGATTGTGAGAATGTTTCTGGATCCAGTAATTTTTCTTCATAAAGTTTATTCATGAATGTTAAGTATTCCTTATATTCCGGCTGGATAGGTGTATAACGTACTTTTCCATCGTTTTCTTCAATTCCCCATGTTTTCATGCCAAATGCACTTAGCAACCACGGTCTAGAACTATCCATTTTCACGTCAAGTAATGGAATTTCGTCTGCTTTACCATTTCCATTCGGATCCTCTGTCTTAAATCGTTTTAATAGTTCATAAAATTCTTCAGTTGTTTTCGGCAATTCCTTTACACCTAAAGCATCAAGCCATTGACCGTTATACCATAATGGCCCCGTATACCAGCTTGCTGAGGTGCCTCCTGTTTCCGCATTTACCATTGGCAATGAATAAATATGTCCATCAACTGTAGTAATCGACTTCTTCACTTCTGGTCTTTCCTCAAACAGCTTTTGCAGATTTGGTGCATAGTCTTTTATCAAATCTTCTAAAGGCAATAGCACACCTTGCTGCCCGTAGTCTACTTCCATGGCAGGAGTCAGGTTATTTGTTCCTGCACCAAAGATAATATCGGAAATATCACCACTTGCGAATGCCAAATTCAATTTCGTTTGAAAATCGCTTAGTGGTGGTGTTTCGTATTCAAAGGTAATATTAGTCATGTCTGCATATTTCTTTAATGTAGGCATGTTTTTCCACTCTTCCATCCCGGTACCAGGTGCCATCATGGACAGCCCTATTTCCTTATCAACAATTGGAAAGCCTTCCTTATTCACTTCAACACTTGCAGCTTTTGATGATTCTTTATCTTCATCATCATTCTGACAAGCTGACAACACAAAAATTGCAAAAACAGCAGTTAAAAATAATGTGAGTGCTTTTTTCATCTGTTAATCCCCTTTCAATTTTTGGTTACATAAGTATTCCTCTCAGATAGACCCAACCTGAATACGTAACCACCCCCTCAAGAAAAAAATTGACTTTCTACCCTTTCAGTGAACCAATCATAACGCCCTTAACAAAGTAGCGTTGTAAAAATGGATAGACAATGATAACCGGCAGGGTGGAAACAATCATGACCCCGTATTTAATAATCGCGGCCAGCTGTTGTTTACTGTGCAGCGCCTCTGCCATGTTTCCTGTAAGATTAGTGCTTTGTGACGACATCTCCTGAAGTACCAGGATTTCCCTTAGTACCAGTTGCAGCGGAAATAAATCTTTATCAGAGATATAGATCAATGCGTTAAAATAACTATTCCAATGACCCACACCATAAAACAGGGCCATAACCGCTATGATCGGTGCTGATAATGGTAAAATAATCTTCATAAACATCTTAAAGTTAGAACACCCATCAATAATTGCCGCTTCTTCCAATTCTTTTGGAACGGTTACCTGGAAGAATACACGGGCAATAACAATATTCCATACAGCCGCGGCATTAGGCAAAACCATTGCCCAGATTGTATCGATAAGACCCAAACTTTTTACCACTAAATAAGTTGGGATTAATCCACCACTAAAGAACATCGTTAGGACAAACATTCCCATGAAAAAATTCCTGCCAGTAAGGTCTTTACGTGATAATGCATATGCGGCTGGGATAGTAACAGCCAGGTTAATTAATGTACCTAACGCTGTATAAAAAATCGTATTTAAATACCCCCGCCAAATTTCATCATTTTCCAAGATCATTTTATAGCCCTCAAGCGTAAATCCTTTAGGCAACAGCCACATTTCACCCGAGTTAACGGCTGCTGGATCGCTGACAGAGGCACTTATGATATATATCAATGGATAAAGGACAATCAATAGCGCGAACGTTAAGAAAATGTAAATAAATATTTTCATAAATTTATCTACGCCTGTTTCATTAATAGCTGAATTCATTACTTTTCTCCTTCCCTACCATAGACTTGTTTCGGAGCGTTTCTTCGCTATTTGGTTTACTGTGATTAGTAAGATCGCATTAATTATGGCATTGAACAGGCCAACTGCTGCGGCGAAACTGTACTGAGCATCGAGTAAACCTGCCTGATAAACAAACGTTGCAATAACGTTAGATGATTCTAAGTTAAGTGGATTTTGCAACAGCAATATCTTTTCGAAGCCCATTGCAAGAAGATTTCCAACATTCATAATCAACAGGATAACCATTGTCGGTACAAGCGTTGGGATGTTGATATGCCAAATCCGCTGCAGTCGTGTAGCACCGTCGACAATTGCTGCCTCGTGATGCTGCGGGTCCACACCAGAAAGCGCAGCTAAATAAATGATTGTACCCCAGCCTGTACTTTGCCAGACACCAGAGAATACATAGACGGTTTTAAACCAATCCGGGTCACTCATAAATGGAATCGGATCAAAACCAAGTAACACGAGAAAGTGGTTTACAATACCAGTTGCTGGCGATAGGAACGCAATAATCATACCAGCCATAACCACAACAGAGATAAAGTGTGGCGCATAGGTTACAGTCTGTACTGTTCTTTTGTACAATCCATCTTTGACTTCATTTAAAGCTAGCGCCAAGATAATTGGTAATGGAAAACCAACTATTAGTTCATAAACACTAATTCCGAGTGTGTTCTTAAGTAAATCCCAAAAATAATAGGATTCAAAAAATCGAGTGAAATGTTCAAAACCAACCCATTCACTACCCCAGATTCCTAGAGAAGGAACGAAATCTTTAAATGCAATTTGTATTCCGTACATAGGAATATAGTGAAAGATAAAGAAGTATAGGAATGCCGGCAGAATAAATATGTACAGCTGCCAATTCTGCAGGATCTTTCTATTCTTTTTCTTTTTTGGCTTCTTGTTGATTACCTTAGGTTTAAATGGTTCTTTATTTTCCTCTTCCCGTTTTAAGGCGGTAGCTGTGTTTGTGCTCAAATTATATCCCTCCTCCTTTTCCGTTTCATGAAACTGCTTACATCTTATTATTTTCAGAAAATATAATCAATATGTTTTTTCGCCAAAAATTGTCATAATACGATGGAATCGCTTACATACAAAGGCGTTGCCAGAACGCAACTATGTAGAATTTGTTTTTCTATGTTTATTTTGACATTACCAGCCACGAGGCGCGTGCTAACAGGGTTTTTAAAACGACCGGGGTCAAACTGAACACATAACAAAGCGTTGATGTTGATTAAAAACCAGTCTGGTTAAAAACTCGGGCGGGAATCTAGACAAGTCAGGAGATAACAGACCGCCACATAATTATGTAAAAAAAACAGCCCCAACATTCGGGCATTACAAATGATCTTTCATTTATTTAACTTTCGGTATTGTCCGGGTGTCACGCCGACAATTTTCTTGAATTTACGCGTGAAATTTGCAACATCACTATAGCCTACATCGGTTACAATTTTCTTAATGGATTGATTTGTCTCCTTTAGCTGTTTCTTCACATCATTTATCCGCATGTCCTGTATATAGTGAGAAAAGGTTACACCGGTTTGTTCTTTGATAAACCTGCTGAGATAAGATACAGACAGTTGGAATTCAACCGCTAGTTTTTCCAAAGACACGTCATATAAATTATCTTTAATATACGTTAAGATATCATCCCGCAGTTCGTCGTTATGGCTTTCTTTTTTGGACTCGACCTCTCTGCAGATTGTTAGGACCACTGTCTGAAGCTGTTTGTGCAATTGGTCGATCGACGTAAAATCAACCATTTGATTAAAGCCTTCCAGATGTTTAGTCAAACTTAATTCCGACATTACTTTCACAATCGTATTAATAATATCAAAGCAAATACATTTTAACACTTGGATGGACATGTCCTTATCATCCAGCATGGTAAACATATTGCGCAATGTTTCCAAGGCAACAATTTCATCGCCTTGTTTTAAGCTTTGCACGAGTTTAATTTGTTGTTCTTTTGGATATCCAAGTGACTGTTCCGGTTGTGAACTAATATCCTCAAAGTAGATAATGCTGCCCTGTGGATTTACAAATTTATACTCCATCGCTGCAAGTGCTTCGATATAGGACCGGTTTATTTTGCTTTTTTCATCATATAATCCACCTACTCCGACGTAGGGATCAATGGATGAAGTCTCTTTAATATAATGCTGGATTTTTGGAACGATTGTCTGACGTTTTCCAGTAGCTTCTAATCCTTCCAAGCTGACGATTATCGCCATCGCATCGTTATAGAGCAGGTCAATGCCATATCCTTCAGCGTCAGGTAATGAGATATTCGCCATTGAATTGAAAATTTCTTCCCTCGCATGCAAACTTTCCGCGTTAAAAGTACCCTTATCAAAATAAATAATTGCAACGAAGTAATTACCATCCTTCATTTTAATATTAAGGGAACTTAACAAAGAATCTATTTCATCATTACCACTAATATCGCCTTTTAACAATCGCACAAGCAGCTGGTCTCTTGCGAACGGCTTTTGTTTGTACATTGTTTCGTTCAGTGTTTGATGGTCTTCAAATACATTTGTAATCGTATTGCGGATTTTTTCCAATTCGTTTCCATCGTTCATGTGGCCGGTTTCTTTTTTATTCGTCATTTCAAAGAGACTTCGTATCGGCTTATATTGGTTCCTGCCAAGGAAAATGGCTAGTGCCAAGCCAACAAATAATAATATTGCTAAAGTACCCATTATGATTGTTTTCGTCTGATCAAGCTTTCCAAAAAATTGATCTGCATCCATTAATGAAATAAATGTCCAACCGCTAACCTCTGATTTTACATAAACAAGTGAGTAGCTTTTTCCATCTATTTCGATGCTGCCAACCCCGTCTTTATCCATGGTAAACGAATCCAGATCTTCCTGTTTAATCCCTTTATCATTTATTGCAGCAGCAACGACCTGATTGCTGTCGTTAAAAATATATGTATTCCCTTTAAAGTCACCTAACACATTTTGAATCAAATCAGTCATTACCGATTCGTCAATAAAATACATAACCGTTCCATATGGATAGGGACTGCTGGGGGTGATTGGGAATAAGTAGGCAATCATCCGCTTTTTTTTATCATTGTTAACAATTACATTATCGGTTGGCTTTATTAAAGGTGTCGTCGTATGCAAGTCACTCATAAGCTCTTCCTTGTCCCATTGCTCGAACTGGTATTTCTGATGCAATAAAGCATTGATGGAATACGAACCCTTTGTGGAGTACACCTTATCGCCCGAATGGTAGTAGACAAATAATTCTTCGATAATCGAACTGTTTGCCTTATATTTTTTCAACTCATCAATTGCTTCACCACTGTAGTAGCCATGACTGAACATAAATGGTGTGAGCCGCGGGTCATAGGAGATTCTGGCTGCCAGTGTGGCAAGCTCCTTCATCCGTTCGTCCGTAATGCTTTCTACTTGCTCCAATTTGTTGATATTCGATTGTTCAATTTCCTGACGTAGGCTGGAGACTGAGTTGTAATAGATGATACCGCTCATAATCATGAACGGAACAAGGAAAACCAGTAGATAGGATACAATGTATTTATATAAAAGCCTTGATCTAATCCTATTAAATACTGACAAAACTCTCATCTCCCCTTTATCGAAACACACACTTAGTTGACTTTTCGTTCTTCTATTTGAACGCATGCACGATAGGCAAACCATGCAAGAGGATAAGCAATTAACGAAGAACCTGCAAAAAATAGCAGTACTGGCAGGTAGGTAAACAAATAAAATAACAATACTAAACAAATGATCATCGCAATTGTTTCAAATGGACGGGCAAAAGCGATGAAAAAAGATTGCTTGAAATATAGGAAATAGCTAAGCTTGTAGCGTGCAAAAACAGGAAAGAAATATAGTACCGTAATAAAATACAGGAAACAAACAATAAGCAAAAACATATGAACAAAAAAGGATTGGATCACCTGTTTGGAAATGTTCATATCAACGTATAAAAATGCACATAGACCAAGCAGGAGAAGCCCCAGGGCATTCGCCTTGAGAAACTGAGTTTTGAAGGTTTCATAGAACGTCTTAAAAATTGCCGGATCGGATTTGCCATCAAAGCCTTTATGGA
The DNA here is from genome assembly GCF_002216775.1 of Virgibacillus phasianinus. Taxonomy (GTDB): domain Bacteria; phylum Bacillota; class Bacilli; order Bacillales; family Amphibacillaceae; genus Virgibacillus_F; species Virgibacillus_F phasianinus. The sequence continues at coordinate 1,723,127 of NZ_CP022315.1, read as the reverse complement.
TGACGGTGAACAGTGCTGCAGTAGCCGGCATAAAGCCAAACACAACCAGACCCATTAGGGTGAACAGAACCCAAAGAATATGAATGTACATTACTTTGGCTAACCAGTTACCAATATCAAAAAACCACTTCAAAAAACCGTTTACAGACGTCATTCCAATCACTTTCCCCTCATGAAATACACAGTTGATTTAATTTGCTCTAGATTGTTACAAACCAGAGGTCCGATAGCGCAGTTTTACTCATAACACCGCTAACATTTTTAATTTTCTTTATACTATTTATTAACAAATTGTAACATAAAATTAACAATAATGGCATATCCCGACAGCATATTCTACAAATTATTTTTAAAATTTGTACCCTTTTGGTTGAAATAATTAGAAAATACGATTAACTTTATACTATCTATGATTAAAATTACTAGATTACGGAGGTAGTTCATTATGTCACAAATTGTCGTTTTCTACGATGCTCATTTTCCAATAGATGGCAGCAAGCCGGATCAGTCTTTCTTTGAGAGTTTTAACCAGGAATACGTGGTCGCGGACGCCAATTCCCTAGAAGAAGTATTAACCAATCAGAAAGTGGATTGTTTCGTGAATTGTCACGGTCCATATTTTCCGAAAAGTGCCTGGCCAGCAATCTACCATCACTTCAGCAGCGGAAAGGGTTTTGTCCAGATTGGCGGTGCGCCCTTTCGAATACCGTGCTATTTTGCTGATGGCGAATGGACAAAGGAACGGGAGCAAACAGCGTACCATCAGCAGTTAAACATTCATGAAGCCTTACACGTTGACTCGGAAACGGTAACTTCCTTACAGCATAACGAGGACATTCCTCTATTATTTGATAAGGAAGATTTGTTTACCATTGAGGATACATATAATTTTGTTTTACATGTTTCGAAATCCAGCTCCATTAAAGCGGAAATGGGTTCAGCAGGTCCGATGGATGCACGCATTTACCCATTACTGACAGGTATGTCACAGAGCGGGCGGAAGATTTCGGCACCAAGCGTCCTAATTGAAAACACAAAAGGTAAGTTTACTGGTGGCAGATGGGTTTTCATTAACCAAGAGGTAACTGGCGCTTTTTGGTCGGCTAAAGGCGTGGGGACCATCGAGGAGCTTGCATGTTCCGCTGCTAAAGGCGTAACAGAGATGTCGCTGAAAACGAATTACGCTGTATATGATGAAGGCGAGCGACCAAAGATAACACATCAACTGCAGTCTTTCGGTAGTGGCAATATGGACTGGAAGCTAACGTTTTCCGTTACCAAGGATGATCAGGAGGTTTTCACCAAACAAGCGGAAGTACAAGCTTCAAGGCAATTGAATGCACTTTCTTTTGTGGTGCCGATTGACGTGAAGCCAGGATTCTATAACATCACATGCCATGCAGAAGCAAACACCGGTGAAACGCGGATACTTCATCAGGGCTTCTGGGGAATGGATCGTCAATTGCTACAAAGCGGTGAAGCCTTATCCTGCGACAGGGATTACTTCTTTAAAGACGGACACCCGATGCCGATTGTCGGGATGACCTATATGACATCAGATGTCGCCAGGTACTTTCTCTTTTTACCTAACCCGCATGTTTGGGACCGGGATATGGCACAAATGAAGCGTGCCGGAATCAATTATATTCGAACGGGAATCTGGACAGCGTGGCGCAACATGATGTTTGTCGATGGCCACGTGGATGAGAATGTTTTGCGATCCATTGATGCGTTTATTTTATGTGCAAAAAAGCACGGGCTTGAAGTAACATTTAACTTCTTTTCCTTCACACCGGAAACGTGGGAAGGCGAGAATCCTTACCTTGACCCGCGCAGTGTTGAAGCACAAAAACGGTTTATTACAGCCGTCGTTGCGAGACACGTGGAAACAACCAATATCCATTGGGATTTAATCAATGAACCTTCTTTATTTGATCCTGACCGGACATTTGGCGGTCCACGTCCACTGCATGATAACCACGAACGCCAGGCGTACAAAGAATGGATCAGGAACCGTCACAGCTCGATTCGCGAACTGCAGGAAAAGTGGAATATGACGGAACAGGAGTTACCTTCACTTGCTGCGGTTGAACCAACAGATCCAAGTGAAGTCAATTTCGGTATCAAAGACATGATTACAGGCAAAAAAGGATTGAAGTGGCTGGACTATACGTTATTTACGATGGACATGCATAATAACTGGGCAAAAGAGCTGAGCGAAACAATTAAACAGCTGGCTCCAGATCAGCTTGTAACAGTCGGCCAGGATGAGGCACTTGCTGGTCAGCGCCCTTCGCCATTGTTTTATAGTGACGTGGTTGATTATACAACCAACCATACGTGGTGGCTGCTTGATCAATTGGTTTGGGATGGCATTTTTACAAAAGCACCAGAAAAACCGAATCTCATTCAGGAAACAGGAATTATGTATGTGGAACAACCGAACAGCCAGGCAAAAAGAAGTGAGAAGGAACTGCGAAATATTCTGGAACGAAAGTATGCCTATGCCTTTTCCACTGGCGGTGCAGGTGCCGTACAGTGGCTCTGGAATACAAACTATTACATGGACAATATTAATGAATCGAATATTGGAGCAGTTCGTGCGGATGGTACCGAAAAACCGGAAACCAATGTATCCTATGACTTTGGCGCGTTTATAAACGATACACGTGACTTGTTCCAAGGTCGGGAATTAGAAGAAATAGCAGTCGTCTTCCCGTTTTCCAATGATTTTTCCAATCGCAGACTGGCGTTTGACGCTACTACCAAGCTTACTAGAATACTAGCTTATGAGATGAACACACCATTCCGGGCAATAAGTGAATACCACCTTGATGCATTGCATCATGAACCGCCGAAATTAGTCGTTGTGCCAAGTGCCCATAATTTCAGCAATGATGCTATGGCCCGCCTATTAAAATTTGTTGAAAAACACGGAAGTACATTATTGTTTACCGGGCCAATTAACCTAGACGAATATTGGCATGATACTGGCCGGCTGACAGATTTAATTGGAACGAGCCATATCGGGAACATTCGCAGAGAAGAAATCGTGGAAATCAATGACAAGCACTACCCAGTTTCCTATGGCGGGGAACGTATTGCCGATACAATGCGAGAGGTTGTAGAATTAGATCCCCATGCTACTCCTACAGTTAAGGAGCTTTCACATGGTAAGGGGACAATCATTTGGTGTCCACTGCCCGTTGAACTGAATGAGCGCAGTGAGCCGATTATCGCCTTATATGAATATGCTATAGACCATGCTGGAATACCAAAGCATTTGCAATGGCGAAAAGGGGATTTTCCAGGGAATTACGGAAGAAAACTTTCATTTGCAAGCGGGTCATTGTTTATCTTTGTATCCGAGTTTGCCAGGGACACGCCGGTTGAAGTGAACGATCCCGACACAAATAAAACGTATTCTTTCTTGCTTGAGGCGGAAAGAACAGTGATGTTTGCGACAGATAAGGAAGGAAATGTTACGTCAGTCTATCGGCCGGATGAGGTTGAAATTACGAAAAGCTAATGTTTTTACCCAGTGAACACCTTTTCGAGGAGCCAAACGGAAAAATCACCATAATTACAGGTTTGAATGATGATAACCGGTAATCTAGTTATATTAAACTTAGCATTAAAGAACCTCATGTACTGCTGCCTCGTGTTCGGTTATCACATAGAATACGAGGCAGAGTTTTTACTGGTAGGTGCCTTATTTCTGAAAACATCTCTTCATGTGTAGAGCGCATTTCTTTTAATTTTGCTCTCTGGTATTTCATTCTCAAGCATTTTAGTATCCGATACTTATTAGGAGGGATTAAATTGTCCTACGAAGTCTATAAAATGAAGAATTTCCCTACTAAAAAGATGCCTTTTAAGCTGTTGTATGTTACCCGTTCGGATTATGATAAAGGATGGCACAGCACGCAGCATACTCATCACTTCACAGAACTCTTCTATATTGTAAAAGGAAAAGGATCCTTCATATTACCAGATCATGAAATTACGGTAAAAGAAAATGATTTAGTCATTATCAATCCTAACGTTGAGCATACAGAGAAATCCAATCAGCAGGATTCTCTGGAATATATTGCATTGGGAATAGAAGGATTGACCTTCTCACTTCCCGAGGAAAAGTATTCGCAATTGGGGCTCTATACGTATCAAGGGGACCGTATGGATATTCTCTTCTACCTTGACAAATTACTAGATGAAATACAGCACCATAACGACGAATATGAGGTCATCTGCCAAAACGTCATCGAAATCCTAATTGTCAAACTTAGACGCGAAAAAAAATTCAACATCGAAAAAACACAGCCAAAGAACATCAACAAAGCCGTTGCTTTTATCAAATATTATATCAACCAAAACTATCGCGATTCTATCACACTGGATACGTTAGCCAAACTAGGGAATATGAACAAATACTACCTGGCCCATACGTTTAAAAAAGATATTGGTATCTCTCCTATTGAATATTTAAACCAGATACGGATCAGGGAATCAAAAATTCTCCTGGAAACGACCAATTATACCATTGCAGACATTGCTGAATTAATTGGCTTTTCCTCGCAATCCTTTTTTGCCCAGGTATTTAAACGTTCGACAGGAACAACACCTTCTAAATATCGAAAAAAACCTGAAAAAGCGTTGGATGGTAAATAGATTCCGCTAAATAGGACGGTTGTAATTCCCGTTTCGTTTTAACAGATTGCTTCATGTAATAATGGTTCTAGCACCGGAATACTAGAACCATTTTTTCATATTTATAAAACAGTTAACTTATAGATTAGATATTCTACCTAATCGGAACTCCGCTATCAGCCTTTCATTCTACCTAGAATAATGCTGGACAATTTTTCACATCAATCAGATAATCTATTCCACCCACTTTGCAATTAATTCTTCCGCATCGTTGTTCAATGCTTTAAACGCTTTTTCCGAAAGTTGTCCATTATTTTTTTGTTGTTCGATTAGCAATTGGAAACTTTCCATATGTTTGATAATCTTATTCGCCTGTTCCTTTTCTTCGTAATGCTGAACAGCGGTCATATGCACTGTCAACAAGTGGGCCGCCTGCTCACTGGTAACTCCACCAATGCTCTGAAAATGATCAATCCGTTCCTTAATTCCTTCGGCGGTTACTGGCTGGTAGACCTTCAATTCATACAGAGAATAACCCCAGTTAATCGCACGTTTCGTCCCTTTCATCCTTACGTATCTGGTTTTTTCTACCGGAAAACGAATTATCTCCTTACCACCAGTACCTTCTTCCGTCACATATACATCCTTCCAGTTTTGCGCATCATTGGAAACCTGAATTTTATACCCTTTCGCATATGCATCTTCCCACTTCAGCACAACTTTATTAATAGAATGCTGTTTTAATAGATCTACATAAATCCATTCGTCATCACTATGTCCCGATGACCAGCGGGTTGACTCATTTTCATCGACAGCCAATCCCGGTGTTAAATAGTCAGTCTCTGATGATGAAGCGGTCGCCGGTTTACCTCCAGCAATGTTGATCAACCATTTTGGAGCATCTGCCTCTTGAGCGATTTCACTTGAGGATAGCTTCCGGTCAAAGATCTTTAATTCATCGATTACACCTTTAAAGGCATTTGTTTCACTTCCAACTGTATGCATCGGAAGCAGCAAATTATCTGGCAGCGTATCCTGCAATTTCCCATCAATGAACAGGGATGTACCATTTAAATCACCTCTAAAAGCAACATGCACCCATCTTCCAGTCGGAATTGCCGTGTCAAAGCTATAATCATACCCTTCCCGTGTAAATCCGGCATTGCCAGTTTCCGTTTGCGTTAGTTTTAACGAACCATAATCTGAGTCAAGCAAGATTTCCTCCGGCTGGTCTGTTTTCTCAAGCTTCACCCATGTCGAAACAGTCCATGGAAAGCCCTTTGAATCCAGGTCGGTCGTAATATGACTGGTGGAATTTGCAAATGAAACTGCCTTACCACTTTTACCATCAGCAATTACTTCAACATCGTGCAATGTACCGCTGTAGTCATTCCCAGAACTATCAGCTACTTTTTCTTTAGTTACATCATCAAATGAATAGTTCAGGACAGTATCAGTCTTTGTTTCAACTTCATTCGTTAAATTTGTCCCAGGTGCTCCACCTATCTCGCTTGTAAGTTTTTCAAATTCCGTAAATGTTACATCGTCCGATTCCCCACGCCACATTTTTTCAGCTAATGTTGGCATCGCATCAATCGCACGATCATGTACGTCCGGAATACTAATGTTTTCACCCAGCAAATCATTCCAGACTGCGAACATCCCGCCTAATAGGTTAGGTTCATCGTCACTTAGTGTTATACCTCCACTAAACACGGTTGGTTCCCAGTTATTGTAGAGCCATTTCGTATCCAAATAATCATGATAGTAATTTGCTTTTGGGACGATATACAACAATCCATCATCCGAATTAATAATTTTGTACCCCTCATCAATTGCTTGTTCCGGGTTGTACCATCCGACATTCCAAATGTTAAACACAACATCCTTGTCTACCTGAACATCACCCTTATAATACGTCAAGCCTCCCCAAGCTCGTACGGACTTACCTTGCTCTTTCATATGCTGATTTAACGTATTAATGTAATTACGGTAAACATTGCTCATTTCCGTATCATTACGATAAAATTCATCCGCACCAATATGAACTGCATCCGTATCAAACAAACCAAGATATTCATCCCAAACAGACTCAACAAAATCCACTGATTCTTGGCGTGTGATGTCAAGATGGTCCACCGGTAAATCCGGATGAACTAAATCTGGTCTCACTTTGGTAAATGCAAGTGCATGACTAGGCGTATCAAATTCCGGTGTAATTGTCAGTCCATTTTTGCCAGCAAGATCCTGCAATTCCCGGAATTCCTGTTTTGTGTAATGACCGTCCTTCGCAGTTAACTCCGGATACATGTCATTTTCTAGGCGAAATGCAGAATAAGCATCCCAGTGCTCACGACTGCTGTCTTTAAATATTTCATTATCATTCAAATGCAACTGAAAGTCATTCATTTTATACCAGCCCATGACTTTCGCATAATCTTTTAAAAAATCCATAGGGAAGTATTTACGACCCACATCCAGCATAAATCCTCTTTCCTGGTATTTTGGATAATCTTTCGCAACCCCTCTAGGAATCTTGCTTTTTTCCGGGTCTTGGACAAGAATTTGCAGAGCACTTCTTGTACCATAATAAACACCTGTTTCCGTATTAGCTTGTATCGTTAGCGTATCTTCCACGATGAAATGATAGCCTTCTTCGCCAATTGACTTATCTGTTTCATCTTGCATTGTCAAAAAAATGTCACCTGCTGATGGATGATCGCCCATTTTAATCGTGATATCTTTTCCAACTAATTCTTTTAAGTCTTCTTTAAACACGTCGGCTGTATCCATCAGCGCATCGCTGTAATCCGGATCAACGATAATGCGGGAGTCTGTACTAATCGTAAAAAATCCAGTTGAACCCTCCCATTCTTGTAGACTTGGAATAACTGTTGGTTTTTCATTTTTTTCTTGTGCCTGTACCGGGTGTAACGAATTTAAGCTGATTAGCAGCATAATAGAAAAAAAGAACACGATCCATTTTTTCAACGTTCTCACCTCTTGTTTTTATTGTTTTCCTTCTATCACGGTCTGGGATCGCGCGCGCCGCGTTAAACTGCACGCTTCAAACCGCGCCCCCACACCTTCCTACTGATACTTCTCCACCAAATATTCCATATCTTCCTGAAGCGATTCATACGCCCTTTTCGAAATCAATTCGTTCTCTTTCTGGTAGTCCAACAGCTGCGCAAACCCTTCCAAATGTTTGACAACTTTGTCTCCTAACCCCTGGTCCTCATAACGATCGACAGCTGTTAAATGAATGTCAAGGGAGTGGGCAGCGCGGTCATTCACAAACTCTCCTTCTTCTGCAAATTCCTTCACCATTGCTTTCATCGTAGCTGCTGAGATGTCTTCTTTAGCCACAATCACTTTTGCATTAGCCCAATCAGCATGATCGCTTCCGTTGCCATTGCCTCCGTCGGTCACAATCAATTTCAGCTCATTTACATCTTCAATTGAAATGTCTACGTTTTTTGCTTCATCTTCACCAGTCATTAAACCACTATCGAAAAGTTTTTCACCGTCTCCAAAGACTTGGAACACAACACTTGCCGCTGAGGACGGAGCAACTTCATCATCGACTCCTATTTCAGCTTTAAACCGTGAAAAGTTACCACCGATGTGATACCTAATTTCCGAGTAGGCATGCACGCCAAGACCCTTTTCATACGTTTCTCCATTGATTGTTAATACATTGCCATCTCCAGCATCGTTTTCACCGACACTTAAATCCCGCTCCACAGGCCCCCAGCCGTTCAAGGCGCTGATCCAGCCTAAATCACTTAGATAGGATGTTTCCGTTGGCACTTTTGGAAGAACTTGTATTTTTTTGGATGCTGTCGCGCTTGTTTGATTGCCGTTCAATGTAAAGGAAGCTACAGCCGTTAGGTCATAGGTTCCCGCTTCAACTGTTTCATCCGGTGTGACATTCCACGTAACCTCGACTGATTCCCCTGGTTTTACCTCATCAAAAGTTACAGGTTGACTAGCTTCTATAGCCCAATTTTCAGGGTGCTCAAGGTTTACCTCAACATCCTTCTCCACTTTTTCACTGTGATTTGTGAAGGTTGCCTTGACGGTTGATGTTTCCCCAGACTCTATTTGTTTCGAAGTTTGTAACCGGATATTAGCTGCACCCAAAATCCAGTCTTTATTGAACTGGGCTAAAACAATTTTACTGCCAGCCGGTTTTTCATATAACGTATTGATTGTTTTTTCCGGTCCGACATAAACATCGGAGTACCCTGTCATTCCAGCGTAGATCTCTTTGGACGCGAACCATGTTTGCCCATCGTCATCACTCATGCGAATCGTCATGTTTGTGCGAGCTGAAGTGTTGGCCGTGTTCGTAAACAAAATCGTATTTTCATCATAAGTAGCCAAACTTGCTTCATTTACTGGATCGATTAACTTCGTATCAGAAACTGGCGTCGACCATGGTTCGTTTAATCCAGCTGTTGTAGAAACTGCTCTGTAATCACTGCCAGGGTTTCGCATATTAGCCATTAAACCACCATCGGAAAGCTCCACCATCATATTTTCATGGATCTTGGTGTAACCACCTGGATTCGGAACTTTCGGGCCAGCCTGCCATGTTGTTCCACCGTCCGTACTATAAATGTAAGCCACGGTACTATTGCTCCAGCCTTCCGTTGTCAAATAGATAGGAACAACCAGTGCACCATTGGACATCTGCAATCCATGTCCTGGGCCCATGCCCGCAGCGGATAGATTTGGAAAATAATCAGGACTTTCAGGGTCCGTGTAAGCATCTAGCACATCGGTGATATTCCTCGTTTCTCCCCAAGTAGCACCATTGTCCGTACTTGTCCGAATAAAATATTTACAATTACCCCATTCCCAGCGGCTCCACAGCAAATGAACCGTGCTTCCAGTATCCTCAGCTAGCAGCATTGGATTCATCTCCGCGTGTCCATTCGCTACACCCGGTGCCAGGATGACCTGCTCGGAAAAAGTTTCTCCACCATCCGTACTCCTTCTGAGGACGAGATCTGTAGGAGTTTGATCCCCGCCAGTTCTCGCTTCCGCTACCGCAAGAATCGTTCCATTGGCGGTCACGGAAATACTCGGTATCCGGTATTGCGCATACCCTTTTCCATCGTTTATATTAAATAGTTCCTTTTCTTTAAAAAACCCATTCGTGGCACCGTCACTTAACGCTCTCACTTCTTCCGCACTTAGCGCCTTATTATATACCTGTAGCTTATCGATCCTGCCATTGTAGTACCACTGTCCACCAGTGTTGTCGACATTTTTGCCGATCCACATTCCATCGGGATCCGTCACATTAGAGAAGAACGCTGTCGACTCGGATGACCCCATCTCCCTTCCGTCCACATAAATTTTAGTACCACTACTGCCTACCGTTAACACTGCTGTGTGCCAATTACCATCATTGAATGAACCGGAGGCAGTTAGCCTTGTGGCATACGCCCCATTCTCGCGATTTTCGAAATAAATGCCTCCATTGTTCATGGTGAATGATAGATTGCTTGAAGGGTCCTGCGTATCCGCTGCACTAATAAAGGTATTAGCGACCTTCGTACTTGTCGTTTTGAACGTGACTAACATGGATCCTTGGCTTAATCCCTTTACCTTTTCTAAATCATTTGTTTGATCCACATAATCACTGGAACCATCAAACGAACGGTCCAGGGAATAATCCAGTACTAGATCATTCGCAGCTTGTACTGGATGACCTAGACTAGCCCCCATAATATGATTAAAAGGGAGAAAGACAACCCTAGAAATGTTTTTGTTTTCAACATACTCAATCCTTTCCAGCCTGTATTTATCAGGAAAGCTTAAGTGGCAAGCTAGTGCCTGCCACAGAGCTTTCCATCAATGGGTCTATTTCCATTTATCCAGCAAATAATTGGTAGCAAATTTAATAGATTTATAGGCTTTTTCCGAAATCAAATTGTTTTCTTCCTGATAACCGAGAAGCTGTTTAAATCCTTTTAGATGTTTAACGACCTTATCGTTCTCTTTGTTATTTACATAATGTTCCACAGCAGTTACATGCAATGTTAAAGCATAAGCAGCCTTATCATTTACAATCTCCCCATCTTGTCGGAACTGTTTCACTTGTTTCTTCAAATCAGTTATACTTATTTCTTCTGTTGGGTTAATGGAAAATCCCTCAAACTGAACAATTCCCTTGTTATCAGTTGCACCATTTGCAGCTGTCATAAATAATCCAACGTCCTCTACTTCTGCCGCTCCCGAAACATCAACTTTACCAACCATTGTCCAATTTTCTCCATCCGTACTGCACTCACCGGTGAAGGTATGTCCTTCACGCGTTAGCCGTAAATATACTGGTGTCGTGAATGTTTTTACATTTTTATAGGAATCAAGATACCCATCACCATTGCTATCCCGGCTCAAAACACATCCGTTCTCTGGTGTAATTGCTAAATTAATATAGCCAGCTGAACCATTTTGTTTGGTTAAATCATTTCGGGCAACAATTCCTGCACGTGCCCAAGGGCCGGTATGATCCTGTGACATGACTTTGGTAATTACACTTCTTCCACTGCTAAACGCATCCTTTTGATAAATGGTGCCGTACTCATTGGTTAGCCCCCACAGATCATTTCCACCGCCGTATATGGCAAATTGCTCACCGGATTGACTGAATATCGCATCATTAAATGATTTTGTCTTAAAAGGCGGCTGGATATCTTTTTCAATTAGTAAACGAATGTTGTTTGATGTCTGTGCATCCGTTTTGTTAATTCTATAGGTACCAGCAATGTCCAGGTTCGCCAAAAGGTTACTGCCAGATTCATCTAAAGCGGAAATCTTCCATTCAGCCGCAAATGTTTCCCCCGGTGCCACTGAATCAGTTGTCACGTCGGTTAATGCTTCAGCGATAATTCCGCTCGGTGTGTTCATTGATAACTGAACGTCCTTGGCATCTACAAACATATTGTGATTGGTAAATGTTACAGATAACGTTATTGATTCTCCAGGTGAACAGCCGGCCAATCACTATTCATTTCTATACTTGCTAGCTGCTGCGATGCCAGCTCATCGTATACCTGCTGAGCAAGCTCATAAATATCACCAGTTGGTTCAAGCGGATAATCATTTGTTTGCTGCGCCCAGTTATTTCCAAATTCGTACCAATCAATTGCTTTCGGTTCTTCTCCTGTTCTCAGGGCTTTGTCAAGCGAATCGAAATAAGTCTTCCACCTTGAGTAATAATAATCACCAACAAGACCCTGCCACTCCCTGTTGGCATAATCCTGTAATCCTGCCTCAGATCCAGACCTGTTTCCCCAAACAGTTAAGAGCGTACGGGCATCGTATTCCAGTTTTACTGCTTCCGCTTCATTGGAGGTGAATGAACGCGCCTTCTCTAGCCAAGGGCCAATCATGGTTTGTTCATTTGTTCCCACTACCTGGTCAAGTAACTTCATCCAATCCAGCCATTGGTTACGTAGTTTGTTAAACTTCTCCGTGTCTTTTGCGTTGTATGCTGCTTTAATCTGCGGCAGCAGTAAGCGGCTTTCATTTGATATTACCTGACGCGTGACATCCATCAAATCATATTGATAGGCACTGCTGGTACGTAAAGATGAATCGACCTTCAGCAGTTCCGGCAGAGCTTTTGCAAAAGTTGCAGGGTCATAGCGCATGGACGATGGCGACCATGATGCGGCTTTGGTCGCAGATAGATTTGGCTCCGCACTAAATAGTCCATCCTGCGCTTCACTCCATCCATTCGCCGGCATACTATAAGCGCTTTCCTGAAGTGCCTGCCATGCGTTAATTGCATGCTGATCAGAACTACCATACCGTCGTTCTGTCCATTTGCTAAACCACGTATCAAAATCTACCGGTTTATCTCGCCATGCTAATTCAGAAAGGAAATCGAATGCTACTGGATTGTTATCACTTGCTTCCGGCATGATGGCAATTCCCGATAATGCGCTATCCGGTTTTTCTAACCAATCCCAATAAGTGGAATTCCATACCGACATATTTGCTCCCATTGTCGTATGTCCACCGAAGTTCCAGATCGAGCCGAATGCATATGGCGTGTTCAGCCACTCCTGTTCCCGGTTTAGGTCAGAATAACGATCTGATAACCCATCGACTATTAGCATTTTGCTGCGATCCACTGCTTTAATTGTTTCTTTGCGGGGGTTAGATTGCCAGCCGAGAATAGCCCATATTGCCCCGGGATGTGCTTCTTCTAATGCATTTTGTACCGCTATTGATGCATTTTGCACATTAACATTTCCAGCTGTCCCGCCTTCATGTAGTAAATCCATTTTGTACATCGTTGTTTCACCAAATATTTTTTCCTGGTTTTCATAAAAGGCTGCAGCAACCTCTTGGAATAATGTACTTGTTGGATCAAGCCATCCTGGACGCTGAAATCCGCTCCATGTTCCTTGAGGCACAACGTTAGCATCTTGGTTTTTCTCTTCAAAATCTGCCGGGACCGTTCCAAAATATCCCGGAAAAACTGGTGTCATGCCAAGTTCTTTCAAGCGTTTGACAATCTTCTTTCCCAGTTTCACACGCTTATCGATAACATCCTGGGAAATTGGATCAGGAAAGCTGCTCATGTTTTGCAACAGCCACCAGGCCTGATGAGCCGGTTGCGGAATCCATTCAAGCATTTCCTCCTCTGTATAACCGAACTCCATAAACGTTTTCTTATAAACCGCTTCCTGCCCAGGATAAACCAGAACTTCATTGACACCATGAAGTGCCAATATATCAATCTTATGCTCCCAATAATCCCACTCTGCATATGGCTGTGTATAACCTTCGTCCGTATCATTCAAGGCAAACCGATGTTGAACATTTGCCTCCTTTTTGATCATGGATTCCGGAACAGGAAGCTTTTTTGGTAAATCAAGCTGTTCACCATTCCAGGAAATGTTTGCATGAGCAACATATTTTAAATACCAGTTAAACCCGGTTAAAAGGGCTGAAGGACTTGTTCCCTCTATTAAAATTCGGTTTTTGATGCCATTATTATTGCGTCCCTTTTTAATGCTAAAGTAATCTTTTTCCTCATTTTTTTCTACCGCTTTAAAATTAATTTGTTTCGCATACTTCTTTCCAATAAGGCGTTCCACTGCTTTCGTTGCATTTTCTGTTTCAAATGCCGGGCTTTGAGCAGTTTGCTTTACATCGTTTTCCAACTGGGTATTCTTAGCCCCGGCAAATGCTGTACTTTGAAAAGCAAAACATAAACATATAAAGATCAGAAATTTGGCCAGAACTTGCTGATTACTATTTTTCATCCACGGGTCTCCTTTCAAAATGAGCTTTAGAATCTGCTGTAGCTTCCATGGAAACATTTCGCAAAAATATCAATACTACTTTTTCATAGGAATCTTCCTCCTTGTCTACTGCCACTGTTCAATAAATGCATCTGACACCGTGTAAAGTGTCTTGTAAGCCTTCTCAGAAATCAGGTTATTTTCTTTTTGATAATCAAGCAGTGTTTTAAAACCGTTCATATGTTTGATCACTTTAACGGCATCCTCCTGTTTTTCATACTGTTTGACTGCTTTTAGATGAAGCTGTAATGCATGAACAACTTGCTGATTCTTAAATGCATCATCCTTTTCAAGTTGCTTAACGATTCCTGCAATGTCATCAACACTGTTTACGACAGGCTCTTGTCTTGTGACAGGTATGATTTCATGAATTTGCGGTTTCACGAAACCATCCCATTCCAGTTTGATTTCCAGCACATGATCATATGCTGATGTATCAATCGTTTGCAATGATTTCGATAGTTGACCGACCTGATGCCAGCCCCCTTCATCTCTAACTGAAACCTTTGCATTAGAAATTGCCTTTGGATTTTGTAAAATAATCACATCATCAATTTCTGTTTCTTTTACCAGTTTATAAGTTAAGTGGCCAGCCTCTTCGTCTCCTCTAGGTGTATAATAGGTTGATAGTTTCTGATCTTTTGCCCGCCATGCTTCATATCCATTCATACCTTTTGGATTTGCCTGAATTGTGAAATCCTCGTTTCCAGGCTTAACACTTCCTTCATTTACGATAATTTCGTTCAATGCAAGCCATACATCATTATCTGCCGTTGACAGAAGTCTAATATATCTTGCTTGCTCCCCATCAACCTGAACCCTTTTGTAGCGGTAGGGCACTTCATGGTCCGGAAAGTTCAGGCTTCTGTCTTCTGGATGATCAAAAGTATGGATTGTTTTCCATGTCTCGCCGTCAACGGAAATCTGTAAATTTCCTTCTCTAAAGAAGTCGCCTTCTCCATCATTAATGACAACGGCAACATTTTCCACGTTGACAATACCGCCCATATCAATTTGGACATAGTTGCCTGCATCCTGCATACCACCAAACCATACTTTGCTATTCAGGTCCCCATCATAAACATCTCCAAGTTTACCTTGATAAACACTTGGGTAATTATGCGTAACGGCCGGTTCGGCAAACTTATGCAGTTTCACAATGAACTTATTCAAATCAAACGTGATATCCTCTTCCGTGTTATTGACTATGCGCACATAAGCAGCATTCGGATAGGAATCCGCCGTTATCTTTTCCCATTCAATCCCGTTCTCGGAAACTTCTACTGACAGGTCCTGATTGGTGCTTTCCAGTTCTATATCCTCAATTTGCTCAATTGTTTTTAGCGCAATTCCGATATATTGACCGGGCTCTAAAGTAATGTCACTAATATCCTTGATTTTTGCCGATGTATCAGTCGTTTGTAAATCTGTGTCCTTCAATGCTTCTACATTTGTGTAAAGACGTTCGGTATCTTTGTTTGCATTGATTGTAAATTCTCTGACGGCAGTCCACAAATCCGGTTTACCGCCGGGGACTCCTGCATGGGTTAACCGGTACCGGATATACCTTGCTTCTACATCCAAGTCGTCAGCCTCAACCAGATAACCAGTCTGTTCATCACCAATTGTTTCCCAGTTTTCGCCGTCAACGGAGTACTCTAAAATCCCTTTCTGAAAAATATCGTGATCGCCATCATTTCTTCCTTGTAAAATACGAATGTCATTAACCTTTACCGTTTTACCTAAATCAACACCGTACCAATCACCGTTTTCCTGAATGATTTTGACGTAAGCATACGTCTCTTCGTCTCCATCGACCATATTTCCCATATCTTGCCTTTCATACGATGTGATCGGTATATTGGCGGTTGCCCCAGGATCAATGGCGGTTAAAATTTTGGCATCAAGCTGATTGATTAAGTTTTCAGCAAACGGAACCAATCGCTTGGCACCTGCTTCAACCGTGACATCCGGATAATTTAATTTCTCAATTGTAAAAGTTTTTGACTTTGCCATCGAATCGGAGGCCTTGCCAAGCTCTTCCCATGCCTTGTTCATATCTTCATGCTGCAAAGCAATAACGGCCTTTACCGCCTGCTTGTCTGCTTTCGCAACAGCTTGCAAACTATTAAGCCATGGATCGATTTCCTTGACCATTTCCTCATTTGGGCTCTTTTCTCTAAAACCTGAAATGGCATCCAGCACATGATCGAATTCATCAATCAATTGTTCACCGACCCCGTCAACCGGGTCCCCGGCTTGAAATTTATTTGTAAATTGACTTAGCTTCTTCTTGATATTTTCTGATTCTCCTAATACAAGACCATGCGAACTTGGAGATGGATCACTTAAATGATGCGCAATGGTTTCCAGTTCGGATGCTGCGTCAGGTGCAATGTATTTAAAAGAATCTTTCCAGCTTTGATCATCATCAAAATCATCCACATTCCATGTGAAATCAGCAACCGCAAATAAAGCAATTTTCGATAGTTCTGCCTGAATCATTGGGTTCGATACAACCCCAGCAATATTATGTGTTCCCGGTTTCAATACCTCACCTTTTCCAAGCATCAGTCTCGAATCAACATAATCATTAACGGGCCAGTTCAGCCATACTAACGGATCACGGCCGGTTAATTTTTTCGGCCACTGCATGTCTTTTTCATTTACAGTGCCAACAACGCCACTGCCTGTCCACATAATCTCAACATTTTCCGGTACTTTGCTTAGTGCCCTTAAATACGGTTTCCCCGTCTCACCAGTCCATGCCTGATTGTAAAACGGCGGTGTATACACCAAGGGCTTTACATCTCCCTTAGATGCAACCCAATTGGCAACATCGGTAATCAGCTTCACATGCTTGTCTTTATTTTCTAACGCCTTACTTGTACTAATATCGTCCATAAACAAGCCAAACTGCCGTACTCCGACACTGTACAACTGCTCGAATTTATTCAGCAACGTGTCTAATTCATTCTCATAATCATCCCAATTGATCATATTGAAGCCGGGATGGATTGCCCAGATGAAGCGTGTTTTCGTCTCGTTTCCAACCGTAGCAAGTTCTTCAATTTTCGCTAATTTATCTTCGGGATAAAGCTTTCTCCATTCCTGGTTGTGGTATTTGTCATTCTTTGGTCCGAAAATATAAGCATTCATTTTCAGCTTTTTGCCATATTCCATCAGACTGATTCGTGATTCATGTGACCATGGGAATCCATAAAAACCTTCAATAAATCCGCGCCACTTGGTATCCGAATAATCTTCGTACATCATGGAGTGGATTTCTTTCCCAGGAATTTGGTCAAAAATCATTTTCAGGCTGGCCAATGCATAAAAAGCGGCATCAGTGTCTTTTCCAAGAATGGCAATAGTTCCTTTATCCTCAAGTTCTTTGTCCATGGTTAAGACATACGGGTCAATCTCATCGAAAATAGCATCATCATACGCGATGTTATTCGTAAAATAGCGATCCACATAACCATTGGAATTTCTTGTGCCTATAATCACATTTGTCTTATCTGAAACAACCGCGTCTGATATAGTCACATGTAATGATTTCGAACCCAATATTTCTTGAAGAAAGTTTCTTGTTGGGTCGTCAATTGTATCTTCCACGACAATATTGACTTCTTCCGTGATGGAGAACTCCGTGCCCAAATTTTTTTCGTTTTGTGGCAACGGATAAATTTCATAATGATCGTCATTTCCATCTGCCCGTTTTTCTGCACTGACTTCACTGCTCCCTAAACCAACTTGTGATAACGATGAAAGGATTAACAGCAATGCGAGCAGGATAACATTTCGTTTACTCATATCATCAGCCCTTCTATGTTCTGAACTCGTGCATCAAAATATAAAGCAAGAGAGAGAATGTGTCATCCTCTCTCTCCCTCTTAAACTATTATTTCTCACCACCAGTTGCTTGTTGTGCATTGAATGTCCATGCCAGCTTCAGTGAGTCACCTTGAAATTCGTTTTGGTCTTCCCCATTATCCACAAAGTTAAATTTAACTACCAGATCATCGATATTGCCTGATTGCAATCCTTTTTCACCAAGGGTTGGATAGAAAATATGCTGATTGACCGCTTCAGGAGACATTTCTTTCAATTCGGCAAGTGTTGTCTTGTAAATAACTTCATCAAGCTTGTCTGCATTATATAAAAATTCAACCTCGATATACTTTCCGAAATCATCTGTATTATCGCCCTTTGCATCCACAACACTGTAATCGGTATCCAAAAATACTTTTTCAATGTCCAAGGAGCCGGTGTTTTGCAGCTCAAAGTCCCTAATCACATAATCACCTGGCTTTAGTTCACCTACATCGACAATTGTTGTAGGATCCACGGACAGATCCAGTATACCAGCAGCAAACGTATTGT
The DNA here is from genome assembly GCF_002216775.1 of Virgibacillus phasianinus. Taxonomy (GTDB): domain Bacteria; phylum Bacillota; class Bacilli; order Bacillales; family Amphibacillaceae; genus Virgibacillus_F; species Virgibacillus_F phasianinus. The sequence goes on along the minus strand of NZ_CP022315.1, from coordinate 1,704,756 downwards.
TTGTCTGCTCACTGTCACTGAAATACGCGAAAGTGCCTCCACCAATTAATGATAAACCTAACGCCGCTGTCATAACTCCCATTCCTAATTGCTTTTTAATCCCCATGCAAAATCCCCCTCCAAATTTAATAGCTTTTGATTAAAACACTACTTCCAAATGGTTACCTTATTGCCTGGCAGAGGCGACGCGTGCTGCGTCACCTATTGCCATTTTGCTATCAAGCTGTTGGTACCAGATATAAGGCCATCATACGCTTCATCCGTTATCAGCCCTTTTTCCTTTTGATGGTCAAGCAGCAGTTTAAAACCGTTTAAGTGCTTCACGACCTTTTCTGCTTCCTCTTTTTGTTCAAATCGTTCCACTGCGGTTAAATGCATTTTCAAGGCATGAACTATGCTGTCTTTTTCAAATGCACCAGCTTCATCATATTGATCAACTAGTGCCCGCAGATCAGCAACACTCGATACTGTTTCTACCTTTTCGATACGGAGATTATCCAACATAAACGTGCCTTCGCCTGTATGCATGTTAACGGATGTTCCATCATTAAACAGGCCGATATACGTTTGGCCATTTTTCGAGCCGGTAATTGTGAACTCCACTGTATTCGTATCGGTTGCAGAAGGGAGCTGCTCATTCGCCTTCAATCCCTTGGCATCACCAATATTACGAACATCAATCGCTTGGTCGCCAGCGATAAAACGATAGGATTCAGCAGTTGTTTGATAGTCAAAGCTTACCTTGTATTTCTCGCCCGGCTCAAAGTGAAAATGCTGCGGAATGGTTCGGTATACCAATCCACTGTTTCCGGTATTCACTTTAAGTGACCAGTTACCATCGATTACATCATCCACTTTTTTGCCTGCCCATCCTTTTTGCGTATATGGCGCATGCAGTTCGGACAGATGGATACGATTATCCTGTACACCCTCCGTATTTCCGATAACGAATGGGTGAATTCCTTGGACGACCGTTTCAAAGTCTTGTTCAAATACATTTTCGGAAACATAATTATCAAGTGACTTTTGCACGATTCGAATGTCATCAAATTTGGTATTACCTTCACCCGCTTCACGACTTAACGTCAATTTGGCTGTATCGCTTTCAGCAGTAAAGCTTACTTGCATGCGCTGCATTTTACTGTTATACCCATCATTTGTCGCATGGGAATCAGCTTTGACATAGTTCTTTTGCAAGCTGCGCAGTGCATAATTGCTTACATCATCGGTGCCGCCTTTAACTGAAATGGAGGCCTTCACATCACTGTTATTCTCGACATAGACCTCGGCGACATAATCTTTGCCAGGCTCCAAATCAGTAAGTTCCCTTGTGACACTTGTCTTTTTCGCTGGGCTATCTATATTCAAATAATAATCGCCGCTGCTTAAATTCCGAGCATCACCTTTCTGGTCAGTGCGTATAACACTTACAGCTTTTTTATCGCCCTTAACTTTCGTTGCGTCATCGTCAACTGTTCCTGTGTTAAACCCGGAATCATGGATATGATTGCCAGTACTCCACTCATCGACCTGTACGCCTTCATTGTCGCCGGCAACGATAATATAAGGAGTTGCCGCTTCCGCATTCAGTGTAATTTGGTTGTTAACCACTTCCACTTCCTGCATATCGGTTCTGCCTTGGTCAGTTAGCTTGTAAACCTTTAGACTCGTAACACCTTCGTATTCATCCGGAAGTGTCCACGTTGACTCTCCGCCCTCTAAATTCCAGTGATATAGTTTATTAGAATCAGGTGTAGGAGTTTCAAAGTCTTGATCCACCCAAGGAATCAAATACTTATTTCCATCAAGTACAACATTATCGTTAAGCGTAATGATCCGTTCTCTGGAATCATCTTTTCGTGTTACCACGACCTGATCCCCGTTGCTTGGATCTTTTAACTTAATTTCTTTTTCCAGATTGGTTTCAGTAGGGTCTCCCTCGGTCGTTTCCCAATTGGTCACATAATACTTTTGCAAAAATTTCGTTGGCAGGTTCGTATTAAATGTCTTGCGGATGAAATGATCGAAGTTCTTATCCGACTGCCATCCTTCAAAACCAGCTAATTCAAATCCTCCAAGCAATGGATGATCTGCTGTTCCTCCTGCTTCCGGCCAATTCAATACCCAGGAGTCCTTTTGGTAATTGCTAATAAACCGAAGTACTGCTGAATTAATTCCCTTGCTTTCCGGCCCACCATAGTTTTTGTCAGTAGCCCAGTGCTGCCATGTAGAGTAATTTGCGACAGCCGTGCCAAATTCTGTGGTCATTCTCCATCCTCTGTCCATAATTTGTTCAGCTATTCGATCAGACTCCCATTGATCCTGATACCAAACGTCCAAATATATGAAATCAAGACCTGGTGCTGCTGCCTGCAATTTATCCAATCGTTCAGCACGTGCTCCTGAATACAAATCCCGTAGTTTATTAATCGTGTATGACTGGTCCAGCCAGCCCCATCCTTTAGAATTTGGACCATTAATCAAGTCCTCACTAAAAGCATCCGCCTCTGGATACGATTCTTGCGCATTAATATGAACGCCGATTTCTGTATTAAACTTATGCCCTTCTTCAATCAGGGTATTTAAATCTATCGCACCACCCATACGTTCACCGACTTCACCGTAATCGGGATGGCCACTATCATGTCCTTCATTTGCATAACCTTTTAAAAGAACAGCTTGCCCTAGCCCGTCCGTTGCAAGCGCTACTTTTTTAACATTATCCAATGTTTTTAAAAATGGCTGCTGGACTTGTGATCCAAAGTTCATTGCAATCCGCATTCCGACATTATTGTTTACATTTTCGGATCCCTTAATATCCTGCATGATATCCCGGTATGCAATTGCACTGTCCTGCCAGTTCACCTCATCATCCTCATTAACATCCTTAGCGATGGCAATTTTTATGGTTGGTTTGTTAGACGATGGCTCTGGCATAAACTCCCGGTGGTAATACAAAGGACTCGAAGCTATACCAAGCGCTTTATCACCATTGTCATTTTCGTTGCGGTTGGCAATCAGGTTATGGTATCCATCCACTTCCGAACTGGACCATACTCCGGCACTTAATTCGTCCGTAGACAAAAATGCAGTATAATAGCCCTTTGATGTACCCATTTTCTCCATTTCCTCGTCAACCTTCACCGTTACGTCACCAGGTTTGGTAACATCACTGCTGAGATTGGTTAATTTCGCTTTAGCATTCGTTTCTGTAGCATTTACCGAGATAAAATTCATATCGGCAAATTCAATCGTTTCAATCGCTGCATTCCCTTTATTGCTAATTTCGTCAAAGCTGTAAATAACCTTATTATTGTCTACTTTTAGCGAAAGGGTGAATGTAGCATCAAGACCTTCAAATTCATCTTTAACTGTTAGCGTATAAACTGCTTCACTATCACTAACCTTTTCAAAACTTACTTCAGGGTAATAAAGCATATTATTTACTTTTAATCCGTAAACCGGGGATGCTTGCCCGTTCATAACGTGGTCGTCTACATTGTATTTGATGACCCGAGGGAATACTTCATCAATCGTGACATCCATATAATCCGAGCTTAACGTCTGTTCTACCGGTTCCGTATTTGGTGGTTCTGGTGGCGTGTATTCCTGGATGCTCACATTTGAGATCGTAATATTAGCTGCGCCACGGCTCTTCTCTAGGCCTAGTAAACCAGCTTTATCTACACCACCAGCCTGCGTCCAGGATCCCACTTTCTCATCATCAATGTAGATCGTTGCGGAATCATCAATAAATCGAACGCGCAAATGGTAGGTTTGATCTGCTTTTAATGGTTCACCATTCGTCATCGAGGTCCATTTATTTGTTGGACCGAAGATTTCATGGAAATACTGGTTATTCTGGTCGCCTGTTCCAACGTATGTATACGCGGAAGGGTCCTGGACGCGATATATAACACCAAAACGATTCAAATCTGTATCCGATGTAATGTCTGCCTCAAAAATACCATTCTTTATCTTCTCCATATTTTGATAGACAATTTTATTTTTACCAGTTGATGTAACACCGAATGTTACGGATCCATCATCGTTATAGGTTAATTTCCCGTCACCTTGAATAATTTCAAAATCCCCTTCTTCAAGGTTGTTGTCCGTAATTTCTGCCTGATCATCCGTTGCAGATGAATAAGCGGTTTCTTGTGACTCTTCTCTCTTTTGTGATTCCTTCGCTTTTGCACCTTCGTCATCAACAGACACGTTTTGATTCAATTCTTCTGCATGTACCGATGGAAGATAGCTTGTGAATGCAAAAGGAACCAACAACATAACTGCCAAAAACACGGTAAATGCTTTTCTTACAAGTTGTTTTGCCACTTTTCTCTTTTACCTCCTTTTTTTGATAGATTAACAATGGTTTGGAAAGGACAGGCACATCCTCCCCGACAAAAAATGATGTGTTGTGCCTGGAAATTCCCTGTGCAACGTGCCATAATACAAGTCAAGGTTACCCTTGTTAAAGCGTTTCCACAATAAAAATATTGTCATATTTTTTATGGATATTGTTTGTTGTTAGATTATTTTGTAAATTGGTGAAATAGTACTAGTGACATTGGTTTAAAAACTGGTTAAAAAGCCCTTTTTTTGTAGAAAGATTAGGACTTATCTACTATATCTGTTTTAGAGAAATTGTTATGCGGGAAATGGGATTAGGTCAAGAATCAACCGTTCTTTTTTGAAAGTAAAAAAGCCTCGTCTGTGTTATGCATTTGCATAACTTAGGCGAGGATTTTTCGATTATAGGAAAGTATTGGCTTATAGCTAAGTACTATGCCGGAAGCATTTTATTTAGGTCCAATTTTGAAGAATCACACCTTTTCATTAGGCACTTGGCTGTTTGTTTTTTGTTTTTTGCATATATACGAATATGCTTGTAATTAGTTTAGAAAACAGAAAAATACTTGTATAAATCAGCAGCAACAAGAAGTAGTTAAACTCTTTGCTGAATGTTAAAAAGTCGAAACTGACTAGCAATGGATCTAATACAAAAGTTAAAATGATAGCTGTGAGTAATGAATAAAAGTAGAAGTTCTTCTTATTATTTAACGTCCACTGGTAAACCAACATAAATAAGACGGGAACAAATGCAGAATTTACCGAGAAACCTGTTGAAATAATAGGAATAAGCATATAAGGATAGTCCCACCAACCTATCCCTGTTCCAATATTGGCTACAAAAGTTAGCCAAACATTAATGTTAAATCCGTAAAACCCTATTAAAAATATTTTCTCCCTATCAATTGTGAAATACAAGACAATTAATGGTAATGCAAACAGACATACAAAAATCACCCAAAATTGCCACGTTCCCATATGTGAATATAACTTCCAGTATTCTAAATACATTTGGCTAGTTTCTTCATGTTTGGTAATAGCTTTATTTAACATTTCAAATTGTTCTTCTTTCACAAGTAACAACTCCCGACAAAGCTTTTTCCCTTAGAGTAACCGTAAAAGAAAATAGCATTCATCTAAATGGGATAATTTTCGTTTTATACTGCTAGCCTTTCGTTATTTCAATTGGAATTGGACGAACAAAAAGGGTAATTTTATAATTTCCTTTCAACGATTGCACGGCGTATGGCTAAACCATAACTATAATAATTAAATTCTAAAAGTGAGCACTATTCTAAAATAGGGTACTAAGCCCGGGACGCGGGACCTGTCCGAAGGCACTGAAAAAGTGGTGGATTTTAAAAGTTTCAATTTTTACCTTAACTTAGCATCTTGAATATACGGAGACTCCTGCGGGAAGTGAGAGATCGACGAGACCCCGGAGGACGGCAGTCCGAGGAGACTCGACACTCGCCCGCGGAAAGCGCAGTATATTCAAGATGCGATGATAGATTCACATATTTTGTACCACATTTACCTTTTTCAGTGGCCTCAACCTGTCCCTCTGTCCCTATGATAAGGCGATTGCCACAATGCCAATTACCATTATTCCTGCTGCAACAATCCGGCGCAGGCCAAACCCCTCCGATAACAGGACCATCCCCATAATGGCGCCAATAAGAATACTCACTTCCCGAACAGGGGCCACGTAACTGACAGGCGTGAATACCATTGTTGTTAATACAAGGATATATGCAAGCGGATTTAAAACCCCGACACCAATCGCTTCTTTTCGGTGACTTTTCCAATCCGAACGTACATCTTTCCAATGGCTTCTGGCATACGGAGAAAGCAGAATTAATTGCCCAAGGATACTGCCGTAGTTTAACAAAAGCGGAGAGATTAAAAATACACTCACAGCTCCTTTGTCTAAAAGCGTATACCCCGCAATCATGATCCCAATCAAGAAGCCGTATCCAAGTGGCATTATTGCTGCCGATTGCTTTAATACCCGGAGCCCGCCCGTGATAATAAAGACACTTAAAATAATCAGAATGATCCCCATTATGCCAGCAGGACTCAGTTGTTCATCGTAAATAAACACCGCAATAATTGCAACGAGCATCGGACCCGTACCCCGTGCAACAGGGTAAATTAACGATAAATCCCCGATCTTATAGCCATTTTGCAAGGTTAGTGCGTAACCCAAATGAATGATGGCACTTCCGGCAATAAAACCGATTTCCAGCCAGCCAATGGAAATGTTCTGGTAAATCAACAGGAATATAACAAAAGGGGCGTACACGGTTGCGCTGATCGCTGTATATAGCCATACAAAAGCAAAGCCACCGTTGGACCGCTTTGCTAAGTAGTTCCAGGTGGCGTGCATAAAAGCTGAAATGATAATTAAAACAAATGCCAACAGCGACATGAATAAATCCCCCAATTAGTTTCTGGAAAAAGGTGGTGCTTTTGTTTCAACTAAGTCTTTATCGGCCGAACTAGGATTATATCAGCCGTAATTAGAGAATAACGGCCAAATCAGGATTATATCGGCCAAATTCTGAATATAACGGCTAAAATAAAAATATATCAGCCAATTTCTGAATATATCAGCCAAAACCGAGATATAACGGCCAAAACTTCATCTTTCCACCCAGGGACGAGGAACCTGTCCCTCCGTCCCACCCGCGACCCACTATGCTCCTCTAACGCTTTTCCTCACAACTAGTTTGGTGGAGATGAACACTTTCTTTGCTATTTTTCGGCCTTCCAGGCGTTCGATTAGTGTGTCTACGGCGGTTTCGCCCATGAGTTCGGTGTAGACTTTGATTGTGCTTAATGATGGATAGACATATTTGGAAATGGACATGTCGTTGATTCCGATCACACTTACGCGGTCAGGGACTGCGATGCCCGCTTCGTGCAGTGCGCGCAAACTGCCGATGGCCATAACATCACTGCTTGTAAAAAAGGCAGTTGGCAGGTCGTCGCCCAACTCTTTGATCGCCTTTACCATTAAATTGTAGCCATCCTCCACAGAAAAGGATCCGACGAAAACAAAGCGCTCCTCATAGAGCCCTTTTTCCTGCATGTATGTTCTAAACGTCTTTTCCCGTAAGTCGTTCAAGGGGTCCGTTTCGCCTTTAAGAAACTCACGGCCGCCAATGAAGCCAATTTCTGTATGGTCGGTCGAAATAAAGTAATCAATAATTTTCTGTGTTGCTTTTTCAAAATCAATGACCACTGCATCGTATTTGTCTTCATTCGGACTGTAATCGACAAAGACAACCGCTGGATTAATATCGGTCAGCTCTTTTACCTGCTGCTCACTGAATTTCCCGACTGCGATAATCCCCTCAATCTCAGCAGCATTAATATCATCTATGTTATTAAAAAAATAAATATCAGGATCCAAATCTAGCTGCTTGCATCGTTGTTCAATACCGAGCCGGATCGATAAATAATACAAATCACTCAGTTCTTCTTTTTCGGTATACCAGTGAACCACGGCAATTTTTTGTCCGGTATAGCGTTTCCCAGGTCTTTTTCGATAGGAAAGCTCTTCTGCGGCTTCAAACACTTTTTTCTTTGTTTCATCCGCAACAGACAAACTGGCGTCATAATTAAGTACCCGCGATACAGTGGCAGGCGATACACCGGCTTTGTTTGCGATGTCTTTGATTGTTGCCATTTGATCTGGCCTCCCTTCCAATTCAGCGACTTTTATATAAAGTATAAAGCAATTCAGGATTTTCAACCATCTTTTACGCAGCGAAAGCCCATATTGCCTGTCGAACTATCCGGTGTATTGGAGCTTCGGGCAGCCACCCTGTACCTGTTGCAGTACGAACGATGGCATAGATAGGAGCCGCCGCGAATGATCCGGCTGTCTCCGCTATCAGGTCCTTTCGGGTTGTCCTTTCCGCCCCGTGCATGAATCCCCCTGCTGAACCAATCGGAGCACCACTCCCACACGTTTCCGGACATATTATATAAACGGAATCCGTTGGCTGGAAAAGACTTAGCTGGTGCTGTTCCAAGATACCCATCCTCGCCATCATTGCGCTCGGGAAATTTCCCTTGCCAAATATTGCAGTGATGCACACCATCCGGGGTCAGCTCATCGCCCCACGGGTACAGCTTCTGCTCCAATCCGCCGCGTGCCGCAAACTCCCATTCCGCCTCGGTTGGCAGCCTTTTTCCGGCCCATTTACAATAAGCCTGAGCATCATTCCATGAAACATGGATAACTGGGTGGTCCATCCGATCGTCAATCGTCGAGTCCGGTCCCTCAGGCTGGTTCCAGGCCGCCCCTTCAACAACCCACCACCACGGGGTACCTTGCACTTTCTGCCGTACACTTTTCGCTGTTTGCGCACTAACAAATTGGTGAAATACAAACGACCAGCCATACTGCTCCGCTTCTGTTTGATAACCTGTGTCAGTGATAAAAGCTTGAAATTCTTCGTTCGTGACAGTATGGGCATCGATATAGAAAGGATCGACTGTCACCTTTCGTATCGGTCCTTCCCCATCAGCCGGAAAGCCCTCTTTATGATTGGTACCCATTAAGAAAGTGCCGCCAGGGATATGGACCATTTTATCCAAAGAAACCGGTTTGCAAGCTGTTTCGATTTGCTGATCCCGCTTATTCGTTTCCGTTTTCGGCCGGCTCGCCGCGCAGCATGACGCTTTTTCTGTTTCCTTCATTCTTTCACCCCCGTAAATGATTCAGTGTACTTTTGGGTGTCTGACCAACAACCAACCGCGCACCGTCGGAATAACCTTCTTCCCGTCCCTCAAGTTCCCCGATTAATTGGTTTCTTCTTTGTTGAACCCTTGCCTGATAATCGGGGTTCCCGGCCTGATTAACCAGTTCCTGTGGATCTTTTTCCAAATCAAAAAACTGTTCCCGACCTGTTTGCGAAAACCAAATATACTTTTCTTTCCCATCGGTAATATAATGGAAGGAAGATTCGCCATAGGCATGTTCTCCGTGAATGTATTCGCGCCAGTTTGCAGTCGCCCCATCTTTCCACAACTCCAGAACACTTTTGCCGTTAACAGTACCAGGTATCGGGATATCTGCTGCAGCTAATAGAGTCGGCATGATATCGCGCAATTCAACCACGTTATTTATCTTCTTATTTTTTTCCAGTTTCAGATTATCGCCTGGATCCGAGACAATCAACGGCACCTTCGCACTTCCTTCATAGGGAAGAATCTTCCGGTACAGATGATGGTCACCTAATAATTCACCATGGTCGGAAGCAAATAGAATAATTGTATTATCGTACACCCCATATTCCTGTAAGGCCTGGAGAAACCGGCCAATCTGATTGTCAATATGGGTAATGAGCGCATAGTAAGCCGCCTGCGCCCGTTTGTAGCGTTTCTTTGGAACAATACCTTTCGCCGTAACTGGGTTCAATCCCATTCGGTCAGTATCCTCCTGTTCAGCCCAATCCCCAACAGATGGTTCAGGTAAATCCTCATTTATGTACATATTATAAAAGGCTTCTGGCGGGTCAAACGGCGGATGCGGCCGGACGTAAGACATGTTTAAAAAGAACGGCTTGGTCGGATCCCTTCTCCGCAAAAAATCAATTGACTTCGTTGTTACCCAATTTGTTGGATGCAATTCCTCTGCCAGGTGCCACGGCCTTGCGACTGTTGAAGCATTACAATCCAGTCCCAAATCGGTTAAATCACTTCCGGCACCCGCTTTTTCTCTGAGCCAATTCAGATAGTCATCAGTAGCTGCAAATGATTCGGATGTTTTCGTAGTATGGTTAAATCGATTATAATGCATATACCCGTCATGTAAAACCACATTATGAAAACCTACTAGATTTCGAGTTGGATAGACATGAAGTTTTCCGACGCATTGCGTATGATAGCCAGCCTTGGCAAACTCGCCCGGGAGCGTGTGCTCATAATTCCACGGCACTTTATCCTCATAACCGACCCGCCCATTTTTGTCCTGCGACATCCCGGTTAGCACCGCGGCCCTGGCAGCAACACAGGAAGGAGCTGCGGAATAGGCATTTTCATATAAAACACCATCCCTTGCCAATTGATCGATATTTGGCGTATCTACTGCAGGATGGTCCAAGATACTTAAACAATCGCCACGCATCTGATCAACCATCATCAATACAACATTCGGTTTCATCGTTTTTTAACTCCTTTCTAGTACGAAAAGGACACAAGAAAAGCGTAAGCGCCCCGTTTAGAAGCGGACGCATAAGCAAGGGACCGTAGAACGCATGGTTTAGCGTTCGTAGTGTCCATTGCTTATGACGGCAGCTTCTGGGCGCTGGAGCTAGACATATTTTATACATTCTTATCTTCGCACAAAGACCGTCCCCTCGAGTTATCCCAATTTATGTGTATCAATCAATGCCACTTCCGCTTTCTGCTGGCCGTGCAGGTCAAAGATAACCAGTTCATTTGTACCTTTCTTCAATAATGGCCCAGGCAAATATAATGTTTGCTGCGGCCCTATCTCCCAGTACCTTCCCAGGTTAAACCCATTTATGAGGACGATCCCTTTCTTCCAGCCTGAAAGTTCTACAAAAGTATCGCCAATATCATCGACTCCGAATGTCCCCCGGTAAAATGTCGGATTTTCCTGAGCAAAAGTTTCAGTTTTATCATAGGATAGTTTTTCCAAATTATCCATTGGCAGGGTGTAAATTTCAAAGTCAAATATAAACTGCCGTTCAACACGGACACCCTCGGTAATCCCTTTCGGATCATTCAATAACGGACCATAATTAATCCGCCCCATATTTTCAACCAACAGATCAAGCTGCACTCCCTCTTCCGGTACCTCGATCATGAGCGTGTTGTTATTCCAGCGGTCAATGACACCTTTGAACTCTTGATTGACAAATACGAGAGCACGGTCACGCACATCCTGGATCGTTACTGGTACTTCGCCAAGCGGACCTTTCACATTGGTGCGGTAGAGTACAAATCCATAGTCCTGGCCCAGCTGCTCCATTGTTTCCGGATGTGTTTTTCTAACCGGTTTACTGATTTGCGTTAGTGCATCAAATAGCTTGATAGATTCCGTCATTTGAACCGTTCCATAGTCTTTTTTGGGGATAGGTTCCGGCAGTTCAAGTTCACCTAACGCTTTATGTTTGGCGATTGCTTCCCGAACCGCATGGAACTTAGGGGTAAGGTCGCCGGTTTCACTTAGCGGACAATCATAGTCATAGCTGGTAACGGTTGGCTGATAGTTCTCATCAAAGTTCGCCCCATTATAAAAGCCAAAATTCGTACCGCCATGGAACATGTAAAAGTTAACAGATGCGCCACTTTGCAGCATTTCCGCAAAGGTGTCAGCAGCATCCTGGGAATCGCGCTGATGATGCTGTTCACCCCAATGGTCGAACCAGCCATTCCAATATTCCATCACGATGTTAGGCGTGTTCGGAAAATGCTCGTGTAATTTTGCAAAGGATTCCACTGGACGCGAACCGAAATTCACAGTTGCCAACGTGTTGTCGACGGTACCACCCTGAAGCATTAAATCTGTTGGCCCGTCTGAAGTAAACAGCAATACATCGATATCCCGCTTCACCATTGCTTCTTTTATGTATGTTAAATACTTTTTATCATTTCCATAGCTTCCATATTCATTTTCAATCTGCATTGCAATAATAGGACCGCCATTTGTTTGCTGCAACGGTTTTAACTTTTCCAACAAGACATCATAATAGTTATCTACCTTCTCCAGGTAGGCTTCATGGTAGGAGCGAAGCCGCATGTTGCGATCGGCAAGCAGCCAGGAAGGAAGTCCGCCAAATTCCCACTCGGCACAAATATACGGACTTGGCCGGACGATTACATACAATCCCAGCCGCTCCGCTATCCGAATAAACCGCTCTACATCAGCTATTCCACGAAAATTAAACTCCCCTTCTTTAGGTTCGTGCAAGTTCCAGGGAATATATGTTTCGACACAGTTAAAACCACAGGCTTTCAGTTTCAGCAACCGATCCTCCCAATACTCCGGCACAATTCGAAAATAATGAATTGCCCCGGAAATCAGTTGGATTGGTTCATCGTTCATGTACAGCTCTTTTCCGACTACGGTTAGTTTTGACATGGGTTAACGCTCCTTACTAGGGGCTATGTGGGACAATGAACCTGTCCCTATGTCCCTTAAATCTATTACTTTACCATTATCTAGCCTTGATGCTTCAGCGGCAAAGGCTAATAAGTGACTTTCCAGTGATACAGTGGCTGATGGTGTATCTCCATCCTGATGGTTTTTTACCTCCTGCAGGAAATCCCTAACAATTGCGTCATCGCCACCACCATGGCCGCTGAGTGGTTCGTTGAGATTGATTACCGTTTCATTTTGCGTAAGAAAATCGAATACAGAGATAGAGTTTTCATCCATTTTTCCTCTGATTTCCCCTTTTGTACCCATGATCTGAACAATTCTGGTTTGCTCTCTAGTAAACCCGCACATACTGAATGTTGCAGTCGCACCGTTTTCAAATTCCAGATTAACGACCTGATGATCAACAACATTGTTATCAGATTGATAGACACATTTCCCATATGGCGTCGTGTTCAAGGCGTGAATAATCCCTTCACGCGAATGGTCGGTCGTAAACTTTTTCGCCCAGCCTTTTCCTTCGCCCAAATAATATCTGCCGGCATGAAATGGGCATTCATTCTCTGCCGGACACCCATCCAGGCATCTGAGTGGCGCGCCTTCTGGTTTGTTTGCCTCATTAAAATGCATCAGGGAGCCAAACGAGCTGACATGCTTGCATTTCTGATCCATTAGATACATTAAAATGTCCATGTCGTGGCAGGACTTTTGCAGAATCATTGGACTGGACTCATCACTATTATTCCAGTTTCCGCGCACAAAACTATGGGACATATGCATGATTTCGACGTTTTCATTTAATTGAATGGAAACGATATCCCCAATGTCACCGGAATCGATGACCTTCTTAATATTTTGCCAAAACGGAGTGTACCGCAGAACGTGACAGATGGTTAAAAGTTTCTGATGCTTCTTTGCACACTCAACCATGGCGATACATTCTTCCGGATCGGGTGACATCGGTTTTTCCAACAATACATGGTACCCCGCTTCAATCGCGCGTATGGTCGGCTGATAATGCTGGCGATCCAGTGTACAAACAAACGCAACGTCCGCTTCTATTTGTTCGTCCAGCATCTCTTCCCAGGATTCAAAACAGCGGTCACTGGAAAGACCATGCACGTTGGCAAAATCCGCCCGTTTTTCCGGATTCAACTCAGCCACTGCGACAAATTCTAATTCATGTGGATAGGAAACGGCATAAGGAGCATACGACTTTGCACCCCTGTCACCAGCTCCAATTAAGATTGCTTTTGTTTTTTTCATTGTGGTTGACTCCTTTCGTTCCATTGTTCAGGTCATACGCCAATTTGGGCGCTTGTTATCCTTTCAAACCACCCATAGACATTCCTTCTGTAAGTTTTTTCTGGGTTAGTGCGTATAGTGTAACTGTTGGAATTAATACTAGCACAAGACCGGCGAACAATGCTCCCCAATCTGTCGCAAAACGTTGAATCTGCATTAAATTCGCCAAACCAACTGGAATAGTTTTCTTTTCATCACTTGTAAGTAAAACAAGTGCTAATGCATATTCATTCCAAAAGGTAAAAAAGTTAAAGATAACAACAGTTAATATCCCAGGCCTTGCAAGCGGGACAATAATGTTTAATAGCGTGCGAAAGTAGCCACAACCATCTATTGACGCCGATTCTTCATATTCTTTTGGAATTGAGCGCATAAATCCTGTTAATAGATACACGGAAAAGGGCAGAGCACTTGCCGCATACACCAGACTCAACCAAAAGCGATTATCGAGCATACTTAAATCGCTCATCATCAGAAATAATGGAATCATAATGTATACTGGCTGAATAAATAGGCCAGCCAAATAAAAATTATGAAGCAACTTTCTTCCCGTGAAATCAAATCGCGCGATAACATGCGCCGTTGGAATTACCAAAACAAGCAATAAAAACATGGACAACGCTGTGACAAGGAAGGAATTCAGGATATATTCTCCCATACTGGCATCGGCAAATGCACGAATATAATTCTCAAAACGGAGCATAGAAGGCAATGCCCATGGACTTTCCAGAATTTCCTCATTTGATTTAAACGAAGCAATAATATTCCATACTAATGGATAAATAAAAATAACGGTTGCCACCAATAAAATGATCCGCATTATCCACTTGGACTTTTTTGGATTACGGTTCTTATCATTACTCACATTATTCCCTCCAATCTATAAAGCTTCACGTTCTGTCAATTTATTACTAATAAATGCAAGAATGATTGCTACAATAAAGACAACAACCGCTATGGCCATGGCATAACCAAAGTTTGCATTTACAAAGCCTTGCTGGTACATATAAGTGAGTGCAACCTGTGAGGAATTATTTGGTCCTCCAGATGTCATAACAATTACCAACACAAAACTGATATTCAACACACCATTTATACTGAAAATAATCGTAATCCGAATAATCTCCCACAGCATTGGGATCGTAATTTTCACAAATTGCTGGATGGCATTGGCTCCATCAATCGATGCCGCTTCATATAATTCTTTCGGGATACTGTCCATTCCAGCAAGATACATGACCATATAATATCCGACCGCCTGCCAGACCATGACAATCGCAATTGCCCATAATACGGTATCCGGATTGCCAAGCCACGTTAATGCGTATTGATCAAGTCCCATTACTTTCATGATTTCATTCACAATCCCCATATTCGGATGGTAAATGAACGCCCAAAGAATTCCGATTACAACGAATGATAGAATACTAGGGAAGAAGAAAATCGTCCGGTACAGATGCTTTTCCTTTAATTGACCAAAGGAGAGCATGGACGCGAAAATGAGTGATAATAGGAGTGTAATGACCGGAACAACCAGCATAAGAAATCCGGTATTTTTGATTGATTGGATGAATACATCATCACTAAATAATTCAATGAAATTCGTTATTCCGACAAATTGATCGCTGCTTCCAAATCCGGAACTGCTGAATAGCGATTTATAAAATACCTGAGTAACCGGATAAACGATAAACATCGCGAATATAACTAATGTTGGTAAAATACATAGCAGGATAAAACCCGTTTTTCGCTTACTTTTCACTTAAACACACCTACTTCTATGCCCCTTCTAGAAGGGAATAATTTTTAACCATATGTATGAAAGATAAGCAACCCTAATCAATCAAAAGATTAGGGCGGCTTATTAGGTTATTCCATTTTTTCCTGAACCTCTTTGTATACCCCATACATTTTGTCTGCCCATTCTTGTGTTGTCATTTCACCATTCATAATACTTGCAGCTTGGCTGAATAATACTTCTCTTGGGTTAACATTGACCCCTTTAGGTACAGGTGCGAAGTTTCCAGAGATCGAGTACATGCCAGACTCAACTGCTTTAAATACGTTATAAGACGATTCTGTTAAGTATTCTTTTACCAAATCAGAAGCTCCGTCAATTGCCATTGAAGCCTTTGCCAGTTCACCGTTTAATTTGATACTTTCTTCCGTATACATAAATCGCAAGAACTCTTTGGCAAGTTCAGGATTCTTTGCACCTTTTGGAATATATACCTGTTCAATCGAATTAAGCGCTAAAAGTGGATCCTCTTTATCGAACGTTGGAACGCCAAGGAAACCGAATTCGAATCCATCCTCTCTAGGTGCGTTTTCCATTTCTCCTTCAAACCAGCTGCCATTTGGGATAAACATTGCTTTTCCTTGCATAAAAGCAGTTTGTGATTGTGTATGATCAAGCGCTACTGTTCCATTCATCAATGCATTATCCTTAGAGGCAATTTTGTCGAAAATATCGAGCGCTTTCATAGCAACGTCAGATTTCCAGAACTCCGGATCATAATTTAACATTTGATCCAACGCTTCCTGGCCGCCAAGTGAATATACGGCTGGAATCAGTATTTCTTCTAAGTAACCTGGGCTCGTACCTTGATAGGTGAATAAAGCACGATCATGTTTCTTAGCGGTTTTATTCAAAGCGAAAAATTCATCCCATGTTTTAGGTGTTTCAATGTTATTTTTTTCGAATAATGTTTTGTTGTACCATAAACCCATTACATTATAGTTGTATGGCGCAAGATAAATTTTCCCGTCATCATATGGTGACATATAAACCGATTCCAGTATTCCTGGAAGCACTTTGTCCTTTAATGGGACATCTTCATCCAATGCGTTGCCCTCAAATACATCGGTTAAATCGGTTAGGCCATGCTCCTTAATTAATCCCTGTGTAACACCAGATGGGTCTGTTTGATTCAGATAAACAAAATCTGGTGGATTACCCGCAATAATTTTTGGTCTGATCATTTCCCCAATGTCAGGATTTGCAGTAACTTTAACGGTCGTACCCGGGTACTCTTCCTCAAAGTTCTTGGCAAGCTGTTTCCAGAATTCACCACCATAACCTCCCTGGAAAACGGCCACATTCAGTTCACCTTCTAACTTTCCATCTCCATCACTTTCGGCACTGCCTTCCCCGTCACTTTTATCCGTGCAGCCAGCTAATATCGCTGCTAACACCGCAAGTAACAACATCCATTTACGAACGAATGATTTCATATTAAAAACCTCCCCTTAATAATGTTTAATAGATTAATAGAGCTAAATAACTTCACACCCCCCATGAAGACTTTGAGAGACGGACTGAACATTCCATCCCCCGTAATCCAGCACCAACAATACCGGCATTTTCTTTCAAATGACTTGTCTGCATACGGTTCGTCGCATGCTGCTCCGGGATTAAATAATGCTGTAACTCTTTTCTTACCAAATCCAATAAAAAAGGATTATGATTGATAACTCCTCCACCAAAAACAATTTTGTGAGGATCCAGTAAACATATGACAGAATAAATCCCATGTGCTAACGACTTTACAATCTCGCTCATGGTGGCCAGTGCAGCGGGGTTTCCTTTTCGGTACTCATCGAAGAAATCCTGTATCGTTATATCTGATCGATTAAAGTGTTTTTGTGCTAATCGCTGGATTGCCGGACCTGACGCAGACTGCTCCAACGTTTGAATCCCATTTGGTGCTGTATCTGCTAACACCGGAAACAAACCAACTTCGCCAGCAAATCCAGTCCCCCGCACAAAAGACCCCTCATGAATAATGGAACAAGAAACCCCTGTACTAACCGTTAAGTAAACGAATGTATCTTTATCTAATGTGTTGGACACCTTCCATTCCGCGAAAGCCGCCATATATACATCATTGTCGATTACGATATTTTCTACGGAAAAGTAATCGCGTAATCGCTCAAGAATCGGGAAGTTAGTCCACGGTAAATTGTTTTGGAAGATTGCTATACCATTCTTCCGGTCTACTTTTCCTGGAACACCAACCCCCACCCCCTTCATATCACTAATCTCCAGTGATGAGTTTGCCAATACTATTTCAATGCTTTTCACGACTTGCTTAAACATCTTTTCTCGATCAACCCGATTACTTAATACCTCCGCGCGGTAAAGTATTTTTCCATGCTGATCAATAATTACAGCAGCAACCTTGGTACCACCGATATCCACACCCAATGCGTATGTCACTTGATTCACCTCTTAAACTTCCATTCATGCAGTTCCATAAGAATACGCTTTCAAATTACCTCAAAAAAATTTACTAAATATATTTAATAAAATGTTTACTTGGGATTTATAGTATCATGAGTTTAAAATATTGTCTACAGTAAAATGGTAATTTTCAAAATACAAAACAAGTCTTTGTACCTCTTTTACTCAGTGTCATATCTTGTTTTACATGTATAGAATCTTATAGTCCCCACCTTAATAAAATATTTACTAACTTGTTTCATTGTATGTCAGTTGGCAGATATAAAATTATTACTGTTTGTTAATAGACAAGTTAAAAAAGTCCCATCACCGTGGAAACGATAATAGGACCTTCATTTACTATATTAAATTGTTACTTATATTCAGGCAGCCAATCCCCATGCGCCTCAATCAAGTCATCACACAGAGCAACTATATCATCAATCGACAGCTCCGCTGAGGTATGTGGGTCGAGCATGGCAGCTTGATAGATATGTTCCTTTTTGCTGGTCATCGCAGCTTCAATGGTCAGTAGCTGTGTATTAATATTTGTACGATTTAAAGCCGCCAATTGTTCTGGCAACTCCCCCACATGGGTTGGAGTTACGCCACTAGAATCCACTAGGCAAGGCACCTCAACACATGCTTTTTCCGGCAGGTTGCTAATCAGTCCACCTGTATTCATTACGTTCCCACCAATTTTAATTGGGACGTTTGTTTCCATTGCTTCCATGATATATGAACCATATTCACCTGTCCGGCTATGTGCAAGCTCCTTATTATGAACAAGCTCTTCTCGCATTGCTTTCCATGCTTCGATTTGATTGACACAACGGCGCAGATATTTATCTATTGGAATGTTGAATCGGTCGATTAATTCAGGATATCTTTTCTTGATGAAATATGGGTGGTATTCCGCGTTGTGCTCGGACGACTCTGTGATATAATAGCCAAACCGCTGCATCAGTTCATAGCGAACCATATCGTCATGGATGGTATTCTGCCTTTCTTTTGCTCTCTTTTTGATTTCCGGATACAGATCCTGTCCATTCCGGGTAACCTCAAGTAACCATGCCATGTGATTAATACCAGCAATCTTCCACTGAACATTGTCTGTCGGCATATCCAAATCTTTTAGTAAATGATCGGTACATACTTGGACACTATGGCATAAACCAACCGTTTTTATGCCAGTATAGCGCAGCATCGCCCCGGTAAGTGCAGCCATCGGATTGGTGTAATTTAGAAACCAGGCATCCGGACAAACTTCCTGCATATCTTTGGCAAAGTCCATCATAACTGGAATTGTTCTTAGACTTCTAAACAGCCCGCCAATGCCCACCGTATCAGCAATTGTTTGCCGAAGACCGTATTTCTTCGGTATTTCGAAATCAATAATTGTACTTGGGTCATAGCCCCCGACCTGAATCGCATTAATCACATATTTCGCACCTCTTAACGCCTCTTTACGGTCCGTGTAGGCTACAATATTGCCCGTAGACTTAAGCTTCTTTTTCATGTTTTTCAACATAACCTCTGAGTCCTTTAATCGCTCGTGATCAATATCATATAAAGCAAATTCAAAATCCTGTAAAGTTGGAACCGTCATACAGTCACCTAGGACATTTTTTGCAAAAACCGTGCTGCCCGCACCCAGGAAAGTTATTTTAGACATGCTTCATCCCCCTAATTAGTAGCGATATTGCTATGTTGATAGTAAATCAAATAGCTATTACAATAATCTTATGGGCATCATGCTGCTTTTACAATGATAATTTTGAAAACAGGGCTATCTCATTCGTGCTACATTTTGTTTAAGTTTCATTTAAAGTAAAACTCGCGAAATCTGCCAACTTGGGAAAGAACTACACCAGCTCAGGCCACAGCCACCTCTACTCGGGAGACAGCATCCTCAACTCGGGCGACAGCTATTTTTCCCCCGAGTTTGCAGACCTTTCGCCCCAGTCCGCCACAACCTCACCCAAACCGAAACATAAAAAAAGAAGCCCGACATCATCAAATCGAGCTCCTTCCTAATTAATCTACCCCAACTTCACAAGCCCACCAGTCTCCATCGATTCCACACAGGCATCAATCACACGCATATTACCAAGCGTATTTTCAAAATCATTATGCAGGTGATTTTCACCTTTCAAAATTGCTTCCGATATATGTTCAACCTGATCACGATATTGATCGGTGTTTACTGTTTCTGTGCGACTCACACCCTGTTTTTCAACAATGATTAAGCCGTCACCACCATTTTTGTCTGGCCGGAACGCACGTGGCACCAGGATACGTCCTTCTGTGCCTACCACTTCGTATTCATTGCGGTCCGTTAGGTTAAAGCTTGAATCAAATGTAGCATGCACACCGTCCGGAAATGTTAAATAGGCGTATGCATCCGTATCTACCCCATTATCTTTTATCGCCTGGACCTGAACGGACTCCGGCTCCTGACGAAGAACATTTCGTATCGCGTGGATAGCGTAACAACCTAAATCATACAGGCTACCGCCACCAGCCTGGTATTTCATACGAACATTGCTTTCCGGGTCCTTCATGGGAAAGGAATGTGCTGCCCGCATATAGGAAACGTCACCAATCTCACCTAAATCAATGATTTCCCTTACACGATCATGCTGTGGGTGAAAGTGATACATGAAAGCCTCCATGTAACTAACCCGGTGTTCCTCACATGCCAATTTTATCTCTTCCAATTCCGCCGCATTTACGGTTGCCGGTTTTTCACTTAGAATATGTTTCCCCTTCTTAGCTGCCTTGACCGTCCACTCTTTATGTAAATGATTTGGCAGTGGAATATAAACAGCATCAATTTCCGGATCATCCAATAATTTTTCATAGCTATTATAGGCTTTTTCGATGGAAAATTTATCAGCAACTGCTTCCGCCTTTTTCAGCCCACTGCTGCTCGCGATTGCGGTCACCTCTGCGTTAGCTGCCCGCTGAAATGCCGGAATAAGTTGCTTTTGTGCGATTCCAGCCGTACTCAGAATTCCCCATTGTACGTTAGTCATTTTAGGTGCCTCCTCTTTTTTTCGATTAAATCAAGTATACCTTATAGCCGGGGCAGTCTAAAGAATCCCATACTATATAACTTTCATTAGAAATCATCACGTTTAAATAAAAAATCGTCATATATATGATAAACTTGCTTTATACTTGGTCTTAGTATCCCTGGTTTACCCGGTTAACCTTTACCTACATATTCAGAGGTTTTCTTAACCTAGCTACTTCATCCAGCCCCAATTCTGTTATCTCCGCAATCTGTTCATTTGAAGTATTTTCCTTAATTAACCCTTCCGCCAATTTCTCCATTTCTTTTTTATATCCTATTTCATATCCTTCTTTATATCCCTCTTCCCTTAACTCAGCAAAAACCTCTGCTAATGTTTGCCTATTATCAGCTTTCATTGCCTTACAGCCTCCCTAATATATGGGATTTCATCTTATAATAAAAAACGAAGCTAAAATATTTCCTGTTTCATTCTTAACTTTACATTTGAAGTAACTTTCTCAACTTCACCACTTCATCTAATTCTAATTCCGTGATTTCCATGATTTGTTCATCCGAGTAGTCTTTTTGAATTAATTTTTTAGCAATATTTTTCTCTGTTTCTTTTTTTCCTTTCTCCATCCCTTCTTCCTTCAATTCTGCAAAAATCTCGGCCAGCGTTTGCATTTTCTATTCCATCCCCTTTCATATCTGAAATAGTAACGACCATCGTAAAAAACGAAACCAGTAATAACCAGTTTCGTTCTCTACATTACATTTGAAGTGACTTTCTCAACTTCACTATCTCATCCAGTTCTAATTCTGTTAATTCTAAAACTTGTTCATTCGAGTAATCTTTTTGAATTAACCTACCAGCAAACTCTTTCTCCGCTTCCTTTCTGCCTTTTACAACGCCTTTGACCATGCCTTTCTCCATTCCTTTTTTTATACCTTTCTCCATTCCCTCTTCCTTCAACTCGGCAAAAATCTCAGCTAGTGTTTGCGATGGATTTCTCTTATCAGCAAGCATCTGTTGTGTCGCCTCCTTATCAATAAATGGTGTTAAATCTTCCTTTAGTTTAGTCGTAAGTTCTGCTGGTACTTGAAGTATATTGTCGATAAAATGAAATAAAGCGGATAGATAGGTGCGGGTATGTTCTGGTTGTGTGGATGTCTTTTGTAGAATTTGGATCATCAATTTCCGTTTGAAAGCATAGCGTTTGTTTGCATCATGTTTGGTTTTACCTGCATAAATTCCAGCAGTGACTGCTACCGCAAATGGGTTAGCTGAATCCTCTAATTTTTTTATGTCCTGATTTTGAAATGCATATAGATTGAATGTGTAATTAACTTTCGTACCATAAAACTCATAATGAAAGCGGTTGGAGTTATTGTATTCTTTTGCATCGGTTAAAAGGGCAATCGCATATACCTCACGATTATGTTTATCATAGATTCGATAAAAGTAACGAAACATACGCTTCGCAAAGTCCTTCCCTGCCTTACCTTGCACTTCAATGTGAATCAGAATCCATTTTTCCTGACCACTTTTTAGAAACACTTTTACAAGTTGATCGGCTATAACCCTTCCTTTCTTTTCCTTAATAGGCTTCTTCAGTAATTCTTTATCCAAAAATTCACTGCCCCTCGAAAAATCGATAGCTCCAAATAAATCTTTGGCAAAAAACTGCATAAACTCTTCAAATAATTCCTCAATTAATGCTTTCCAAAGCCCATCATAATCCGGTGTCGTTTCATAATTTGCTGGTCTTTCGAGCACGACTGTATTTGCCTCCATTTTACCACATCCCTCCTGATAGATACATTATCCTATTTACATTTCTATTATAGAACAATCGTTCGAACCAGGCAATTTTTAAATAAGTAAAGAGGCCTGATCTCAAATCAAGCCCCTCCACACTACCTTATACTCCTTTTGCATCTTTCGCTGATGTACGCTCACGCAACTCCGCTTCAATTTCTTCAAGACTGCGACCGCGTGTCTCAGGCAAGAATTTGACAACAAAGATTAGCGCTGCGATACCAATCACGGCAAAGATCAGGAATACCTGTCCAATGCCAAGTGCGCTTGAAACCATTGGGAAAAGCTGTGCAACCAGCAAGCTGCCAATGGATAGTGCAAGTGCAGCAATTCCTGTTGCGGCGCCGCGGGCACGCATTGGGAATAATTCTGGGAGCATAACCCATAATACTGGTCCCCAGGTAAACGCGAAAAAGATGATGAATAATGCTAGACAAGCCACGATGATCCATGCGCCGAAGCTTGAGCTTAGTCCTATCGTCCAGATCAATATGGCTAATAATAGCAATGATGCGACCATACCGATGTTACCGATAATTAATAGCTTTTTACGATCAATTTTATCAATGATCATGAGTGCAAAGATTGTCACGATCACGTTAACTGCACCAATCCCGACTGTACCGAGAATGGAAGTTGCGTCACCAAGTCCGGCTTCACTGAAGATGGTTGGTGCGTAATAAATGATTGCGTTGATCCCTATAATTTGTTGGAATAAGGCAAACACACAACCGATGATGAGCGTTGGGCGCAGCCATGATGATGATAATACATTCCAAGTGCTGTCTGATATTTTATTGATTTCAATCATTTCATGAATTTCTTTATCAACTTGATCCGGCTTTCTGGTTAAACCAAGCACACGGCGAGCCGCTTCTTCGCTCTTGTGTTTCAATAACCATCTTGGACTTTCCGGCATGAAGATAACACCAATCATCAAGATTAATGATGGAACTACCGCAAGTCCAACCATCCAGCGCCAGCCTTCAATCGCTGCGAAGGCATAGTTTACTAGATAGGAAGAAAGGATTCCGATTGTAATCATCAGCTGGTTCAGTGAACTCAAGGAACCACGTGATTCTGTCGGTGCCATTTCGGATAAATACACAGGCACAATCGCAGTGGAGCCACCAACTGCCAATCCGATAATCAACCGTCCGGCTAATAGCATACCCATGTTTGGTGAGAACGCAAGGATCAGTGACCCAATGACAAAGACTACGGCGATACTGAAAACCAATTTCCTCCTGCCGAATTTATCGGAAAGCGGTCCACTGAAACCGGATCCAAAAATTGCCCCAATTAACATCGAGCTAACGACCAATCCTTCGGTGAAGCTTGTTAGTGGAATGTCATCTTTAATAAATAATAGTGCGCCTGAAATAACTCCCATATCGTAACCGTACAGGAGACCCCCTAACGCCCCGAAGAAGAAGATCATTTTCTTATTTACTATCTTATCTTTCATAATCCTTCAACCTTTCCTTTTTTAATTAAAAAACACAAGCAAACGTTTACAAACTTGCTGCTAATTAGTAAACTGTACTTAGTTAATTAAATTAATTATCTAAATGCATTGTAACACATTAGTTAGTGTAACAAAATCCTACAAATTTTGACAGGGGTTGAAATGATGATGGAACCAAATCTCATCCATGAATTTCAAAACGTTTTTCAAACAGACAGCAAACCACACACTTTTTTCGCACCAGGACGGATCAACTTAATCGGTGAGCACACCGACTATAATGGCGGACACGTCTTCCCCGCCTCGATATCATTTGGAACCTATGCGGTTGCGAGGAAGCGCACTGATCAGACACTACGATTCTATTCGATGAATTTTCCAGATTCCGGAATCATCGAATGCAATCTAGCAGACTTGTCCTATAAGAAGGAGCACGATTGGGCAAACTACCCGAAAGGAATGATTCAGTATGTTCGGGAAGCGGCTCACGAAATTGAATCAGGCGTGGATATTTTATTCTACGGGGACATCCCAAACGGAGCCGGCCTCTCTTCGTCTGCTTCCATTGAGATGGCAACTGGGGTACTATTGGAAGGACTATTTGATTTAAACATTGATCGGGTCAAGATGATTCAGCTTGGCCAGCAGGTAGAAAATCAGTACATTGGCGTCAACAGCGGCATAATGGATCAATTCGCGATTGGCATGGGGAAAAAAGATCATGCGATTCTATTAAACTGTGACACATTGGAGCACGCGTATGCGCCGATTTCGTTAGCGGATCATGTCATTATGATTATCAACACCAATAAACAGCGGACGCTTGCCGGCTCTAAATATAATGAGCGTCGCACACAATGTGAGCAAGCACTTGCTGATTTGCAGACCGCATTATCGATCAGAAGTCTCGGCGAATTATCAAAAGAACAATTTGAGCAGCATAAGCACTTGATTAAAGATGATACCAATAGGAAACGCGCAAGACACGCGGTGTTTGAGAACACCCGAACACTAGAGGCGCTTGAAAAGTTACGCCATGATGATCTAGTCAGTTTTGGAAAATTGATGAATGAATCACATCAATCGCTCAAGGACGATTATGAAGTAACAGGCGTTGAACTTGATACCCTCGTACAGGCTGCCTGGGATCAGGATGGTGTGCTTGGAGCACGGATGACCGGTGCCGGATTCGGTGGATGTGCGATTGCCATAGTCGAGAACGGAAGCGTGGAAAAATTTAAAGAAAATGTAAATAAAATCTATCGGGAAACAATCGGCTATGATCCAACGTTTTATACTGCTATGATTGGCGATGGAGCAAAAAAATTACAAAGGAAGTGTTATAGATGAGCGTATTGGTTTTAGGCGGTGCCGGTTATATCGGTTCGCACGCCGTTTATCAGTTAATCGACCAAGGTGACCAGGTCGTTGTGGTTGATAGCCTTGAGACTGGCCATAAGGAAGCAGTTCACCCGGACGCCACGTTTTACCAAGGGGATATTCGCAACATTGACTTTTTACGGGATGTATTTAACCAAGAATCAATTGATGCAGTCGTGCATTTTGCGGCAAATTCCCTTGTTGGCGAGTCGATGGAAGATCCACTTAAATACTTTGACAACAATGTATATGGCACACAGGTTTTATTGCGAGTGATGGTTGAAAATGATGTGAAAAAAATCGTCTTTTCCTCAACCGCCGCAACCTATGGTGAACCAGAAGCTGTTCCAATTACCGAGGAAATGCCGACCAAACCGACCAATGCATACGGGGAAACCAAGCTGACCATGGAAAAAATAATGAAATGGACCGAGCAGGCACATGGTGTGAAGTATGTTTCCTTACGTTATTTCAATGTGGCCGGCGCAAGAGAATCTGCAGAAATCGGTGAAGATCATCGCCCGGAAACACATCTCGTGCCGATTATTTTACAGGCAGCACTTGGCCAGCGCCCTCATATCACGGTTTTCGGTGAGGATTATGATACGGCTGATGGCACATGTATCCGTGATTATGTGCATGTGGAGGACCTGATCAAAGCGCATCTGCTTGCACTTAATTACTTGAACAATGGCGGTGCGAGTGACGTGTTTAACCTTGGCAGTAACCAGGGCTTTTCTGTAAAGGAAATGATTGATACCGCACGAACCGTTACAGGTAAAGAAATACCGGCTAAGAGTGGCGAACGTCGCGCCGGTGATCCGAGCACACTAGTGGCTAGTTCGGAAAAAGCCAAGCGCGTACTTAGCTGGGAGCCAACGCATACTTCCATCACGAAAATTATGGAGGATGCCTGGAATTGGCACTCCACCCATCCAAATGGCTATGAGGGTGGAGATAAATCATGATCTTTGCTGATATTTCGGGACTTGTCAAGAAAGCCATTGAAGCTGAATTAATTGAACCCGGGGATCGGATTTACGCACGGAACCGAGTCCTCAATCTTTTGCAATTGGGATCCTTTCCTGAAGAAGTCGAAACCGTAACGAACGATTCCATTCCCAATTTGCTTGATAAATTGGTGGCTTATGCAATTGAAAATCACGTGATTGACGATGTTTTTGATGATAAAGAAATTCTTACGGCGGATATAATGAATTGTTTTGTGGCGCGTCCATCTGTTGTAAATGCTGTTTTCCAGGAAAAATATGCAGACACGCCCCAAGCTGCAACAGATTATTTTTATAACCTAAGCCAAAACAGCAATTATATCCAGATGAATCGAATTAAGAAAAATATCCATTTCAAGGCGGACAGCGAATACGGTGAACTGGATATCACGATTAATTTATCCAAGCCGGAAAAGGACCCCGAGCAGATTAAGCGGGAACGCGAAATGAAGCAAACAGTCCATTACCCGAAGTGCCTGCTTTGTGTGGAAAACGAAGGATATGCTGGGCGAACTGGCTACCCAGCGCGTGCCAATCACCGGGTTATTCGCGTACCATTGCTTGAGGAAAACTGGTATTTGCAATATTCACCGTATGTTTATTATAACGAACACAGCATTTTGCTTGCTGAAGAACACCGCAACATGAAAATTGATAAAAAGTCTTTTGAGCGATTGCTGACGTTTACTGAAAAGTTCCCGCATTATTTCATTGGGTCCAACGCCGATTTACCAATTGTCGGCGGTTCTATTCTAAGTCATGATCATTATCAAGGTGGTCATTACAAATTCGCGATGACGAATGCTGCTAAGGCATTTTCATTTGATTTGAATGGATATCCTGACGTTTCTGCATCGATCTTGAAGTGGCCGTTATCCGTGGTTCGCCTGAATAGCGAAGACAAAGATACATTGCTACAGGCAGCAGATCATATTTTGCAAACGTGGCGAAATTATACGGATGAAAGTGCCGATGTGCTGGCTTACACAGGTGATACGCCACATAATACGATTACACCAATAGCCAGAATACGGGATGGTGTGTACGAACTGGACCTCGTGTTACGCAACAACCGCACATCTGACGAACATCCGATGGGCATTTTCCATCCGCATGCTGATGTTCATCATATTAAAAAAGAAAATATCGGACTAATCGAAGTAATGGGGCTTGCGGTATTGCCAGCCAGGCTGAAGGATGAGCTTGCTGAAATCAGGAATTTTTTACTCGGTGAACCAAGCGATGTAGCTGACTACCATCAGGATTGGGCAGGCCAGCTGATGAGGGATTATGGTTTACTAGCCGCCGATGAAGCTGAAGCAGTGCTGCAAAAAGAATTGGGAAAGAAATTCGCCAGAGTGCTGGAAGATGCGGGCGTATTTAAAGATAGACGTGCATTCGAGCGCTTTATCGGTGTATTAAACAAGTAGGTGGTTGATAGGATGAACATGGAAATAAAAGATGTGTTAGATAAGTGGAAAGAATTTACACTCACCAATGAGCAAGGAATGTCTGTAAGCATCCTGAATTTTGGTGGAATCATGACAAAGCTGATGGTTCCCGACCGTGAAGGTAATCTGGAAAATGTCGTTCTTGGATATAAGAACTATGCCGATTACGAGTCAAACCCTAATTTTTTCGGCGCCGTAATTGGCCGCGTTGCCGGCCGTATTCAGGATTCATCATTCGAACTTGCTGATCGAAACTATAATGTAGAAGCTAATGAAGGCGATAACCATCTTCATGGCGGGTCAAACGGATTTCATCATGTAGTTTGGGATGCCGCACCCTTTCAAAATACGGACTCGATTGGATTGAAACTCACCCATAGAAGCGCAGATGGTGCTGGTGGATATCCTGGCAATGTGGATATTACGGTTACGTATACACTGAATAATGACAACGAACTTTTGTTAGATTATGCAGCAACAACGGACCAGAATACCCCTTTGACACTCACGAATCACTCTTATTTTAACTTAAGCGGTGATTTAAAGAGTACGGTTCAAAACCATCACGTTACAATGAATAGCGCGGCATTCGTTGAGCTTGATAAAGCACTTATTCCAACCGGAAATGTAACAGATGTTTCAGGTACCACCTTTGATTTTCGGGCTGGCCGCGCCCTTTCGGAAGGCTTTACGGATAAATCGGAACAACATAAGATTGCTGGAAATGGCTATGATCATTACTTTCTTTTTGAAAAGGAAGGAAATGTTGTTGTGGAAGATAAAGGGTCTGGTAGAGTAATGATAATCGAAACCGATCAGCCCGGATTAGTGATGTATACATCCAATGGTTTAGATGAGGGGCTGGAATTAAATGAAGGAAGCTCAAGAAAATATCTTGGTGTGTGTTTTGAAACGCAAGCACCACCGGCTTCCTTACACCATGACGGTTTTCCTGATTTGATTGTGCACCCAGAAGAACCTTATCACAAACGCACCAAATTTTCATTACGAGCGGAATAATGTCGATATTTCCCGGGAAATGATGAAATTAGCCTGGATATGAGAAATGCGCAAGCGCCCGTTTAGAAGCGGACGCATAAGCAAGGGACCGTAGAATGCATGGGTTTAGCGTTCGTAGTGTCCATTGCTTATGACGGCAGCTTCTGGGCGCTGGAGCTAGACATATTTTATCATTCTTATCTTTTAAAAAAGAGCTGAACGGCGTTGTTCAGCTCTTTTTATGGGCTTTTTTATGATGTTGTGGTGAATTATTTACACCGGTGCAAATAATTCAATTAATAATAAGGAAACGGCCCCCAACAAGGTGGAGTCACCGCCTAATTTTGTTACTGCCACTTCCGTTCGCTTTGCATCAGGGGTTAGAGCACGTTGATCAATCGTTTGTTTAATAGCTGGCAGGAGGTATTTTTCGCTTTTCATTACACCGCCGCCCAATACGATTTTCCCCGGATTAACGAGATGAATTAAATTGGTCAGCCCCACTCCAATGATTTTTCCAGTCTCTGTCAGAACATTACTATACGCATGATTACCCGCCTGCGCTCGACAAAATATTTCCTCAGCAGTTAAGTCATCCGGGATATCTCTTATTTCCTGACGTGCCCGTCCAACAATTGCATCACCGGTAGCAAAGGTTTGCAGGCACCCGCGGTTTCCGCATTCGCAAATTTCGCCATTTATATCAATCGTCATATGGCCAAGTTCACCAGCAAGATCCTGTGCACCGTGATAGAGCTTGCCTTTAATTACCACACCTGCACCGACACCACGGCCAAAGTTGACCGCAACCATACTATCTACATCATCATGTCCGCCGAACCAAGACTCTCCTAACGCCATTGTTCGTGCGTCATTCTCAACCTTTACCATTAAGTTGAATTCTTTTTCAAGCTCCACTTTGATCGGTACATTCCGCAGATTCAAGTTTGGAGCAATAAGTGCGGTACCTGTTTCAACGTCTACAACACCATGCATCCCCACGCCAATCCCCATAATGGTATCCGGATTGGCAGCAGATCCTTGCATGATGGTATGTATGTTTTCTTTGATTATCGAAATAAATTGCTCGTTCGTTATTGGTGTTTTAATACTACTTGCGGATTGGTCGAGAACTTTTCCCGATAAGTCAGTCAGGATGCAGGCAATCGACTCTGGACCAGCATCGACCCCAATTACGTGAAATGCATCCCTATTAATCAGCAGCATTGTCGGTTTCCGGCCGCCTTGGGACACACCAAGATTGCTTTCCCGCACAATACCTTGCCCCATCAGCTCCTTCACAATGCTGCTGACGGTCGGCGGGGTCAGCTCTGTCTCTTTGGCAATTTGTGCCCGCGATATCGGTTCCGACTGCCGAATCTTATTTAAAATGATAGATTTGTTCACTGATTTCATTAACTGAAACGTACCACGCTGCATGGAAAATCCCCCTATTTCCGTTCATGGACTTTACCTTCATTATATCATAGTTAATTAAGTTAATTTAGGGATGGTTTAAGGGGGAAAGTTACTAATAGCCGACTTCACACAATCAAAACTTAGCATTATTCCTCCAACAGTTTTTCATACAACGCTGTAAATACAGGCAAATAGGTCTGGATAATTTCCTCCACAAATTCCTTGGCTAATGTTTCGTCATAAGCAGGGGCTATTAAATTGCGCTTTGATAATGCCTCAATCCAAATTTGGCCATCATCAATTAAATCCATTTGATATGCCTGCTTAATGGTATCTCTCGGGCTGTTAACAATAAAACCTTGAGCCTCGATATGCCCTTTCAAAACTTTCCATGATAATTCAATTGTCATTTCAAAAAAGTGAATAATACCCGCTCGCTCTAATTCAGTTTGAAAATCTCCAGCAGCATATTTCTCTAAAAGTTTATAGGATTTCTCAAAGTTTTCAAATCGTTGTCTAATGCAATTATCCTTTGATGGTTCCATCACTATTCCTCCCATAGATACCAATAAATAGAATTGCAAAACAGAACCCGCCTTACTTTACTCCTCAACCCTATGAACATCTATTTTCCAATTAGCCCCTGTTCCAATCTGGTAGGCTTTTGCAAACGAGCCTTGATTGATGGCCACTCCTAACTTGTCCACTGAATTCACGTAAAGCAATGGTTCACCGAGACGACTTTCCGCAAACGAGCGCCCAAAAGTCATGCTGTTTTTATAAAGCTGATGCGTACCATTTGATATGGTGACTTCAAGTGTTTCGCCATATTCAATTCCCTTTTCATGAAACAATTCACGTCCAATATTAGTCCACAGGTTGCCAAATTGAATATCAAGAATATCAATATTGCCCTTAATGACTCCTTCTTCGATATGTGCTTCAGGCTTTGGTAACCCTATTACCGCTTCTACATCAATACGTGGGCCAACCTCTTCAAATGAAATTACATTTGCGGCAAGACGTGCTCCCGTATAGGCATAAACATCCCGGCCATGAAATGTATAGGATTCACCTGATCTTGGCAACCGATTCACTTTTTCATCAATTTCACGTGCATCAACTATTCCGATATGTTTTTTAATATGTGTTAATGTGCCATTGTCGGGTGTCACGATATATTGATTGTCAGTTGTTTTAACAACAATGCTCAAACGATCGGTTCCCACTCCTGGATCAACAACGGAAACAAATACGGTATCTTCCGGCCAGTAAGTAATCGTTTGATATAGTCGGTAGGACGCCTCCCACCTATTGAACTTGGGAATCTCATGTGTCAGATTAAAAATTCGAATGGCGGGATCTACGGAAATTGCTACCCCATACATTGCACTGACCGCCCCATCATTAAGTCCAAAGTCTGTTTGTAATACTAAATTCTTGCTCATGTAAAACCCTCCATTTAAATTAATATTCATTAAAAAACCACGCCCTCACCGAATAAACGGTAAGGACGTGGTTGGTTTAACGTGGTACCACCTTACTTTACTGTATGTTCACACATACAGCCTCATCAAGTACGTTAGTCATAAGACTTATTTATACTGTGGTATTGATAACGAGTACCAAATCTCGTCGGAACCTACTCATCATTCAGCACGAAACTCCGAGGCCATTGTTCAGATTCGTATTCTTGCTTCTTTTCCAGCAACCGAAGCTCTCTGTCAAAAATAGCTGAATCCTACTTTCCCTCATCCAAGTCATTTGAATATTAACGCTATTATACGGAATGCGTTCTGTGATTGCAAGGGGAAATTAATAAAAGGCCACTTAATCTGAAAGTCACATTCAGGGAGCAAACATTGAACCCTGTTCCAACTGGGGCGCCCCCATCCAGCTTACGTTTTGGGAACTACATCCGTTGCAAGATATTCCCGTAATTCAACAACCATTGCGCCCATCCTTGATCTATTTGGTTGAAAAACATACGATATGCCCTTTTGCTCAAGTTCACTTGCAGTTATTTTTCCAACTGCAGCTGCCAGGACTCCATTATTAAAGGAGTCAACAATTTCACCTGCTAGTTCAGTCCCGTTAAAAAGGTTATGTACTTGGGTTTTGCTGGTGAAAATTACTGTATGAAGCGATTTATCTACTATTTCCTTCCTCAATGCGCTTAACGTATTATTATCTGGCGCCTTATATTGGTATGGTTTGGATAAGTAGACAGCGTAACCGGCAGCTTCAAGCGCTTGTTGTAGCGCCGCATCATCTTGGTTATAGGCTTGTAAAAATAGACGTGTTCCGCCCCCAGGCCGCGCGTCAGCAAGTGCGTCCACCAGACTTTCCATCGTGCCATCCCTTGACACGTATGTTGCTGACAAGGAATATTTTTTTGCCCATTTGATTGTTTTACTTCCGCGGATCGCCAGGTTTGTCTTCTCCAGCTGTTGGATGAATTCGGAATGGCGGCCAAGATTATGGGCTGCACTCTCTAATGTTTCAATACCAACGCCAGTAGTTAAAAGCACTACATCAAACGTTGTATCTAATAGCTCTTTTATATCGTTCCCAACAGTGCTTTCATTTAATTGTTGCTTCCCTTGAATAGAAAAAACAACCGGAATACCCCCGCTTTTTTGAACAAGTGCGGCAATCTCATCAGCCTTTCGTGTAGCCGCAATGCCAACTTTCAGACCGATCATTTCATCGTGCTCCTTTCAGATAAGCGTTCGATCATTTGACGCTGTTTACTATTGTTTAAAAAATCCTCGGATAAAACTTCTCTTAGTATCGATTTCTGTTCCGTTTTTACGAGGGTTGAGTGATTAATTAGCTGACGGACTTCACAAAGAAAGTCCACATAATTCCCGTAATCACTGTTATACGTCAATTGAAGTTGCCTTTTTATTTTGGCCGAAAGCATTGGACTTGCTCCATTGGTCGAGATTCCAATCGAAAGTTTCCCCTGCTTAAAGTAGGACGGAAAGTGTACATCCCCCTGGTCAGCGTCTGCCGCAGCATTTAATAAGGAATTAGGGGGAGTAGCCTTGGCGGCCGCTTGGTTGACATCCGGATTGTCAGTCGCAGCTATGACTAAAAAAGCTTCCGCAAGGTCCTCAGTTTCAAAATCCTTTTGCTGCCAGTTCAATAATCCTGTTTCCCAAAGGGAGCGGATCTTTTCGCTAATTTCCGGACTTATGATGGTAATCGAAGCACCACTTTCTAGCAGGGTATTTACCCTACGTTCGGCGACGTGGCCACCACCGATAATCACTACACTTTTTTCAGCTAAGTCAACCATCAATGGTGTCATTGCCATTGGGTAAAACTCCCTTTTTCATCAAAAGATTCATAGACACGTTCTTTCAGCGCCGCTCGCATGGTTGGATGGTTTCCTAGCTGCGTACACAACACAATTTCTTTATTCAGCTTACTAGCCTCCGTTACTTTAGCTTTAATAAAATTCACCAGCACACCGGTAAACCAAAGATAGGGAACGATGAAAACTTGTGAGCACTCCTCCTTTAAAGTGGATTGCAGCGTCTGTTCGAAAGGGGGATTGCAGGCGGCCAGAAAGCAAACATCAACAGAGCTGAAATTTGTTCTTTCTCGCAACTTTTGCCCAATATTTTCAATTACCTTTCTAGTTTGCGGATTACGGCTGCCCCGCCCGACAAGTAATAGTTTAGCATCTGGTTTGGGAGGTACTTTCGTTTCTTTGATTCGTTCCGCCAAAACATCAATGAAGCGATCCTGCATGCCAAGCGGTTCGCCATAGGTAAACGCGATATGGGAATGCTTTGCCTTAGCACGGTTTACTTCTTCCGGGATATCGTTGAAATAATGGCCAGCACTTAACAGAAGGACAGGTACAATGGCAATCCGTGAAGCTCCTCGTGACACCAGCGTGTCAATACCTTGTTCGACGGTTGGATCAGTTAACTCCAAAAAACAAATTTCCTGGAGAGGTACGTCAACCCGCTCTTGCACAGAAGTTATACAGGAAATAGCCTCAGTCGTTGCTGCTGGAATTCGGCTCCCGTGACTTACATATAGAATGCCTTGCATGACTTATCCCCCCTCATCATCCAACAATGGCGTGCTCTTTCATCGTCTCCTCAACTTGAATCTGCTCAAACCACTGCAATTTGTCCCGCAACTGAACGACTTCCCCGATAATAATCATTGATGGATTCTTTAGTTTGCTAGATTTCTCCACGATTGTTTCTAATGTTCCAGTAACCGTTTGCTGGCTCGCTGTAGTACCCCAATGCACAAGGGCAATTGGGGTGTTAGGATCACGACCGTGGCTGATGAGCCGTCCACAAATATCCGGCAGATTTTTAACTCCCATGTAAACACATAAAGTATCGATTCCGTTGGCTAAATGCTCCCAATATTTATCAAGTTCTTCATCACTCTTTGTTACCCCTGATACAAACGCAACGGAAGAGCTGTGGTCCCGATGGGTTATTGGAATGCCTGCATAAGCGGGTGCTGCTGAACCGGAAGTGATTCCCGGAACAATTTCAAAAGGGATCCCTCTTTGCGCCAGCACTTCTGCCTCCTCACCACCCCTGCCAAAGATAAACGGGTCGCCCCCTTTCAACCTTGTGACGACTTTTCCCTCGTTGGCATATTTACAGAGCAAATTGTTGATTTTTTCCTGCGTAAGCGAGTGCTGACCAGGACTTTTCCCACAATAAATCAATTCTGCTTGCTTAGGTGCGTAACGCAGTAGTTCTTCATTGACTAAACGGTCATATAAAATAACGTCTGAATTCTGAATGGTCTTTAACCCTTTTACAGTAATCAGGTCTGGATCGCCTGGACCTGCACCCACCAAATAAGCCTTTCCCATCATTCCACCCCTTCCTTTTATTTTTGACAGTTTCATAGACTAAAAACTACCTTTACACAGCGCTGCCCCCGTTTTTTTAAATCCAGCGTTTTTCTTTTAATAGATTAATGATTTGGTTCGCACAAGCACTTTCGCTAAACTCATTGGAATGTAAAATTAATTCAGGTGACTCTGGTACCTCGTATGGAGAATCTATACCAGTAAATTCCTTGATATCCCCATTCCGCGCTTTTTTGTATAAGCCCTTTGGATCTCGCCTTTCACATGCAGCCAGTGGGCAATCAACGTGAACTTCTAAAAACTCGTCAGGTTGAAGGATTTCGCGAACATGGTCACGGTCAGACTGATAGGGCGAAATAAAAGCCGTAAGAACAATCGCTCCACTATCAGCAAACAGCTTCGCCACTTCGCCAATTCTTCTAATGTTTTCTGTTCGGTCCGCAGCGCGGAATCCAAGCCCGGCATTAAGTCCATGACGAATATTATCCCCATCAAGGATATAGGAATGAACAGCGGCATCGAAGAGTTTCTTGTTTACAAGATTTGCAATGGTAGATTTCCCAGAACCAGAAAGGCCAGTAAGCCATATTACACCACTATGTTGACCATTTTTGGCCCGATAATCTTTTTTGTTAACCGATGTATTGTGCCATACAATATCTGTGCTCACGTCAGATCATCCTTTCGTTACATTATCGTCGGCTTTGTTGATTTAAATGGTTCTCTCCCAAGTTGGCGAGTCACTCCCCCGAGTTCAACCCGTTCTTTACTGGCTTCAGGCTCCACCATTCCAAGCTGAACCCACTTTCTAATTCTATGTTACAAAAATATCACCTTTAGACTTATGAAAATCAAGTCCCGAGTGAACTTCTTCGACATAACCAGCGCGGATTACATAATCACCTAAATGTTCGCCTTCCTGTCTTTCTTTTGCATATTGAAAAAGGACCTTGCGAAGATTTTCCAAGATTTCCTTTTCGCCTATGTTTTCACGGTAAAGACTGTTCAGGCGTTCTCCAGAAAACCCACCGCCCAGATACATATTGTATTTCCCTGGGGCTTTTCCGATAAAGGCAATTTCGGCTAGTGCCGGGCGGGAGCATCCATTCGGACACCCTGACATGCGAATGACGATTTCCTTCTCATGCAGGCCAACTTCATCCAGGATTACCTCGATTTTATCTACTAGCGAAGGGAGATAACGTTCTGATTCCGCCATCGCCAGACCGCATGTTGGAAGAGCTACACAGGCCATGGAATTTCTTCGTAGAGCGGAATAGTGTTTACCTTCCGTGAGTCCATACTTTTCAACTAGCTCAACAATTTCCTGCTTTTTTTCATTAGTCACATTTGCGATGATCAGGTTCTGGTTTGGAGTAAGGCGGAATTCTCCAGTATGGATTTTAGCGATTTCGCGCAGACCTGTCATTAGGAAATAGTTTTCGAAATCCGTGATTCGCCCATTTTGTATGAATAGATTCAGGTGCCATTTACCGTCACCCTCCACCCAACCATAGCGATCCCCATTATGATCAAAGTGGTATGCACGGGCTTCTTCAAGCTCCCATTCCAACCTTTCATTCAGTTCATTTCTAATCCAATCAATTCCCCTTGCATCGACCGTATACTTGAAACGTGCATTCATTCGATCGGAACGATTACCATAATCGCGTTGGATAGTAATTACCGTTTCCGCCACCTCAATAATTTTCTCAACTGGACAAAAACCAATAACGCGGGATATTTGCGGGTAAGTGTCTGTATCACCATGGGTCATCCCCATGCCGCCACCGACTGCCACATTGAATCCCTGCAGTTTCCCATCTTCCAAAATTGCAATAAAACCTAGATCATGGGAATGGATATCCACGTCGTTTGAAGGTGGAACTGCAATGCCAATTTTAAACTTCCTGGGCAAATAAAGATTCCGGTACATAGGCTCAATTTCTTCCGGTTTTCGGCTGTCAGCGACCTTTTCTTTATCAAGCCAGATTTCGTGATAAGCATTTGTTTTTGGCAACAGATGATTACTTAGTTTTGTTGACCATTTGTAAACCTCTTCATGAACAGCTGATTGATATGGGTTCACATTGCACATTACATTCCTGTTTACATCGCCACATGCGGCCAGCGTATCAAGCAATGCACCGTTAATTTCCTGCATGGTTTTCTTTAGGTTCCACTTTAGAATTCCATGCATTTGGAACGTTTGCCTAGTCGTAAGTTTTAGCGTTTGATTACCGTATTTATGAGCAATATCATCCATGACCAGCCATTGTTCCGGTGTCGCAACACCTCCCGGGACCCGTGCGCGAATCATGAATTGGTACGCAGGCTCCAATCGTTGACGCCTGCGCTCATCGCGTAAATCCCGGTCATCCTGCTGGTAACTGCCGTGGAACTTTAATAATTTCGTATCATCATCGGAAATAGCGGCAGTAATCCTGTCTCCAAGGCCTTCTGCAATCGTCCCCCGCAAATAGTCACTTTCCTCTTTAATTCGCTCAAGATCACTTGGTGGCCCATCTTTCTCCGGAATGTTGTTTTTCACCATTTTTAAACTCCTTTCCATTTCACTTCAAGTCAACTAATATACATCTCGTTGATAACGTTTCTGATGACGCATTTCTGTCAGATAGACTTCCGCTTCCTCCTTCGTCATTGCACCTTCTTGTTCAATAATCGTTGTGAGCGTATTATGCACATCATTTGCCATACTTTGCTCGTCTCCGCACACGTAGACACTGGCCCCTTTTTCTAGCCATTGATAGAACTCACGGCTCTTCTCAAGCATCCGGTGCTGTACATACACTTTTTCAGCAGTATCTCGGGAAAAAGCAACATCCAGCTTGGAAAGCACACCTTCCTTAAGCCAGTTCTGCCATTCAACCTGATAAAGAAAGTCGGAAGCAAAGTGCTGCTCTCCGAAAAATAGCCATGTTTTCCCTTCAGCACCAAGCTCCTCCCGTTCTTCCAAAAAGGATCGAAACGGAGCAACGCCCGTACCTGGTCCAATCATGATCACTGGTGCTTGTTGATCGGCGGGAAATTTAAAATTGGGGTTGCGGTGAATGTAAATTGGTAACATTTCCCCGGGCTCCGTTCGTTCCGCACACTGTCCAGAGAAGACACCGGTCCGGTCGCGCCCATGTGCTTCATATCTAACAGTACCAATCGTAAGGTGAACCTCATCCGGATTCGCTTTAAAACTGCTTGAAATTGAGTAAAGCCGAGCGGGTATTTTGCGTAAAATTTGAACAAATTCACTCGCGCTAACCTCCTGAGGCGGGTAATCCTGAATTAAATCAAGCACATCGCGCCCATCCAGGTAAGCCTTTAATTCATCATCCCGTTCTGGCTCCAGAAGCTCAATTAACGCCTCGTTTTCAAATAGCAGTGCCGCTTGCTTAAGCAATGGCTTCGTCAGGATCGTAATCTCAAAATGATAATGCAGGGCATCACGTAATGTTTTAGAATCCCCCTTTTTACTGGCTGGTACAATTTCTTCAGGATTCCAGTTCATTACATCGATGATTTGTTCCACCAATTCAGGATTATTTTCGGGGAAGACCCCAAGACTGTCACCAGGTTCAAATTCGAGATTCGATCCTTCAAGGGATAATTCAAGATGCCGGGTTTCTTTGTTTGACCCCCGCCCATTAAGTTTCCAGTTATCCAGAATCTCAGCTTTAAATGGATTTGTCCGAGAATAGGCCGACTGCTTAATTCCTGCCCCCGCCTCCAGCAGTTCTGTCAGGGGTGTTTCCTCATCAGCAGAACCAGTCTTCTGCGTCTCACGCAAGCTTTCCAAGACTCCCTCCATCCATTCGGCAGCAGGTTCATCGAAGTCCAGGTCACAATCAACCCTTGGATAAAGTCGCTCACCGCCCAGTTCCTCCAGCCGCTTGTCGAGGTCCTTGCCAGTCTGACAGAAAAACTCGTAGGACTGGTCGCCCAAGGACAGTACCGAAAACCGCAGCCCATCTAATTTTGGTGCTTTTCTACTGTTAAGGAATTCATTAAAGGACAGTGCATTATCCGGCGGATCTCCTTCCCCATGGGTCGCTGTCACAATCAGCAAGTCCTCGACCTTCTTTAATCCCTTGGGCTTGAAATCATCCATCGCGGATGTTGCCACTTTTAACCCTTGGGCTACTAACTTCTCAGACAACCCTTCGGCAAGCATTTGTCCATTGCCAGTCTCAGATCCAAAGAGTACCGTCACTTCCCGGGTGGCAGTCTGCCCATCATTTTGTGATGACACTTCCGTTCCCGGGGTGTTTTGCAAAGCAGGATCAACCGTCTCTTGCTTTGGAGCGGCCAGATACCCGCTCAGCCATATTTGCTGCGCCTCGGTTATCGTTGGCAAAAGGCGATTAAGTAACTCTGCTTGTTCTTGACTAAACGGACTATTATTTACTTGTAACTGCAATGACTTCCACCTCACATCGACACACATTTTTTATACTCATCGTACCTGCTCCTCCGTTTTTCTTAGCCCTGCAATGAGCGTTTCAGCCACCTCCGGACGACTAAATGTTTCCGGTGGCTTTTCACCACTTCGCAGCAGCTCACGCACTTTTGTTCCAGATAAAATGACATGCTGATCACTTTCATGTGGGCAGGTCTTATGGGAAACCATCGCCTTACAGGATAAGCAGTAAAAGCTGTGCTCAAAGAACAATGGTGTTATGCCAAGGTCCCCTTCATCATAATGGCTGAATATTTTCTGGGAATCATACGTGCCATAATAATTACCAACACCAGCATGGTCACGTCCGACAATGAAATGCGTGCAGCCAAAGTTTTTACGGACAAGCGCGTGGAAGATTGCTTCTCTTGGCCCCGCATAGCGCATTGCAGCGTTAAAAACGGCTAGCACAACACGGTTAGCAGGATAATAATGTTTCAATAAAACCTGATAGCTTTGCATCCGCACATCACTCGGAATATCATCACTTTTGGTTTCGCCGACAAGGGGATTTAGAAACAGACCATCAACAATTTCAAGTGCCGATTTTTGTATGTGTTCATGCGCTCGATGGACGGGGTTGCGTGTTTGAAAACCAACAACCTTTTTCCAGCCTAACGAATGAAACAATTCTCTTGTTTGCAGTGGGTCAAGATAGAATTTTTCCTCGTGGGCACGACTTGGACGTTCGATCAGCTTGATTTCCCCGGCAACATAATGATCAGGGCGACTAAAAAGTTTTTTAACCCCTGGGTGTTCTGTTTCGGTAGTCAAATAAACGTTCTCGGCCTCTTTTTCTTTATCCGGTTGAAAAACCTCTTCAATTTTGATGACCCCATATGTAATGTCATCTTTCACTAACGCTGCATGATCACCAATATTCAGTGTTCGTGCTTTCTGTTCGCTGACTGGTAATGTGATTGGAATACTCCACGGAGTTCCATCGGCTAACCGCAGCGTTTC
Organism: Virgibacillus phasianinus; assembly: GCF_002216775.1. Taxonomy (GTDB): domain Bacteria; phylum Bacillota; class Bacilli; order Bacillales; family Amphibacillaceae; genus Virgibacillus_F; species Virgibacillus_F phasianinus. Next base: position 1,663,870 of record NZ_CP022315.1, on the reverse strand, counting down.
GACAACGGAAAGGTAATCCGCTTGATTTAAGAAACCTTTAAGTGGACTATAGGCACCGATCGCAATTAATTCCAAATCACTTAGTGCCATGTTATCTAACTCAATCGTTGCCGAATGAACCGGCAAATCCTCTTTTTCAATGATTTGATTGACGAGTTCCCCTCCATGTGGTTCGATTAATGTCATATTTTAAGTCCTCCTTATTTTTTTTGGTAATAGCTTACGCTGACTGTTTTTCACAAGACCGGTTTTGGAAATAGATGAAGCTAAACCGGCAATGCCCAAGGTAGCAAAAATTGCACCAGCAATAATACTGACCGTATAAAAGTTTGAACGAACAACTATCTCAACTAGACAATAGGAGACAACCATAGAAAGCAGGGGCGAGATTACCCAAATGCTGACTATCGTACGAATTAAAGGTTGGCGCCACACCTTTGCCCCCTGTTTCGCCGCACCGCTCCCCACAATTGCTGAGGTGGTAACCTGGGTAATTGGAACCGGAACACCCACTATCGAGGCAAATGTTACAAGTAAACCAGAAACACAGGAAACGGTTATCCCCTGCCAGATTGATAGTTTAGCAATACGTTTGCCACCAGTTTCGATGATCTTTCCTCCTAGAAAAATAACGCCAAGGGCCATACAGATCCCACCAGTCACTACACCAGAATGTGCGGAGACAATTCCCGCCCCAACAAGTGGACCAACGGCATTACCAACATTGTTCATCCCAGCTGCAAAGGCCTCTAAGCACCCCGCTGCAATTAAAATGGGAGCAGCAATTTTAGTCAGTTTCGGGCTCAGTGGCTTATTTCTCTTCTTTGTAAGAAAATCACCTCCTTTGCTGAATAGGTAGGTACATAAACAGGCAACAACTGGTACGGCAAACCAAAATGCAATAATGACGGATAAGGTCTGCAAATTAAGCATTTGCAAGGATAGGCCCGCCCCTACGATAGCGCCAACTGTTACCTCGCTCGTTGACAACGGAATCCCCAAAAGGTTCGTTATAAACAGGGTTCCTGCAGCAGCCATTAGGATAATTACAACAACCTGGGTAGTGAGAACTGCAGGTGGAACAAGCGATTTACTAAGTGTTTCAACCACTTCCCCACTGCCTATCACCGCCCCTGCTAAAATACCACCAGCACAAAGCATTAGCGCTGTTGATCTCCGTTTAACTGCTCCGGAACCGTACGGGACACTCATCGCAGCTGCAGAGCCACTCGCCCCAATGTTAAAAGCGAAGAAATAGGCGACTAGAAATGCCATAATCGTCCATGTCATTTAACTAGAACCTTTTCCATGAGCATGGAGACCACACTCTGTTTTATTAAACCCTACCCACCTGCCGGCCCGGGAATCAGTAGAGTCATTCGCCGGAAACGTACATGGGACACAGCCAATACTTGGATAACCCTGATCATGCAATTCATTGTAAGCCAAGTTGTTTAGTCGGATATAAGACCAAACATTATCCCACGTCCAGTGGATCAATGGGCACACCTTGATAGACTTAAAACGCTCATCTTTATTAACAAAGTCAGTATTTTTCCGGTTTAGCGATTGTTCTCGTCGCAAACCAGAGATCCAGGCCGAAGCACCACTCAACGCCTCCTCAAGTGGCTTGATTTTTCGAATGTAACAACATTGATCGGGCTGACGGTTCCAAAGCGCCGAACCGTGTTTAGCCGCCTGTTCATCTAAGGTCAATTTCGGTTTTTTTAAATGAATATTTAGTGCCGGATACCTTTCCTTTACCTTATCAATCAGATCATACGTTTCTTGAAAGTGGATCTCTGTGTCGAGAAAAACAATCTCCGCATCGCTTTTCACCTTGGAAATTAAATCAATTAAGACAATACCTTCCGCACCAAAACTGCAAGCGTAAACGATCGAGTTTCCGTACGATTCATAAGCCCATTCCAAAACGCTAGATGCACCTTTTGTAGCATCTCTTGGACTCCATTTTTTAAAAGGGTCACCAGTGAAGTCACTATAGGTAACCGAATCATTCGTCATACATCATCCCTCCAAAAAATATGGGTTAATCATACAAGTGACGACGGGACTGAACATCATGGATATCCTGCTATATGCATTAAAAAACCCCCTTCTTGTCAGTAAGAAGAGAGTACACTAAATTAGCTGCTTTGCTCTTCTTATCTTCCAGACATTCAGCCTGTAGGAATTGGCACAGTGTTTATCTAAACCTGTTGCCGAGGTTTCAAAGGGCCTTTCCCTCCACCTCTCTTGATAAGAAAAATATTGCGAAAATTTATTGATTGTAATTTTATGCTTTAACATTTTGAAAGTCAACAACTAATTTGAGAAAAATGAAAGAATAGGAAATTTCACCCACTTTTTATCTTACATGTGATCTTGATCATTTTTTTCATGAACAGGATCGTTTTCTCAGCCCCATAGACCGCATCCTCAGACTCATTTTTTTTGCATATAATGAAGGCAAAAATAAGTTGCAAAAAAGGATTGACTTATTGAATTTAGCTTGCTAGACTCTTCCTTATAGCTACAAATTGGAATAATTGGAAATTTTTAAAATTACATAGGACTCTTATCAAGAGAGGCTGAGGGACTGGCCCTGAGACGCCCAGCAACCTGCACAATATGATGCAAGGTGCTAATTCCTGCAAAGTGCAATCACTTTGAAAGATAACAATCGGTTATTTGCAGACCTCTCTTTCACGTTAAAGAGAGGTCTGTTTTTTGCATTCGCCTATACATTGTCATTTGGCAACTATTTAGGATAAAAAATGAATATTGGAAGTGGAGGAATGGTAAATGAGTAAAGCAATCAGTTCAAATTTAGGGTATCCAAGAATTGGAGGAAACAGAGAATGGAAAAGAGCTCTGGAAAGGTTTTGGTCTGGTAAACAAAGTGAGGAAAGTTTCCTTAAAGAGATCGAACAATTGCGTTTAGGCCTGCTGCAAAAGCAAAAGGAACACGGTATTGAGCTGATCCCAGTAGGAGATTTTTCACTTTATGATCATGTGCTGGATACATCGGTCATGTTTGGCATTATCCCTGAACGTTTCAAGAAAGCAAACGGCGAGGTTTCGCTACAGGATTATTTTGCGATTGCCCGGGGAAGTAAGGGCGCTGTCGCATCCTCAATGACGAAGTGGTTCAATACAAACTATCATTACATCGTACCTGAATTGCAAAATGCTACGCCTAAACTAACACATAACCGCCCGCTTACCTACTACCGGGAAGCAAAAGAAAAACTTGGAATCAACGGCAAACCAGTGTTTCTCGGGCCAATTACATTTTTAAAGCTGGCAAAAGGTTATGAAGAAGAGCAGTTTGACAAATTGCTTGATCAATTCCTGCCATTATACGAAACAATCCTGCAGGAGCTTGAACAAGAAGGTGCTGAGTGGGTGCAAATCGATGAACCAATTCTTGCCACCTCCATCCTTCCTGACGATCTACAAAGGTTTGAGCGTGTCTATCAAAGGCTTAACATCGCTGCTCCGAACCTAAACTTATTATTACAAACGTACTTCGAGAGCGTCGGGTATTACGAGGAAATCATCGACCTGCCTGTTCAGGGAATCGGCCTTGATTTTGTACTGGATGAAGGGGAAAATCTCGCTTCACTTAGAAGATTCGGCTTTCCCGACGACAAAGTGCTTGCTGCTGGTGTGATTGACGGACGTAACGTTTGGCGAGCAAATCTTAAAGATAAAACAGCCTTGCTTGCGAAAATAAAAGAGTCTGTACCCGCTGAGCGATTAATCGTCCAGCCTTCCACAAGCCTGTTACATGTGCCTGTCACAGTAAAAAGTGAAACAGCACTGGATCCACTTCTAAAAGACGGGCTGGCTTTTGCGGATGAAAAGCTGCTTGAGGTGCAGGTGCTGACAAAGTGGCTTAACTTGGGAGATAAAGCCGTTGTAAAGGAAATAAATGATAGTGCAGCAAAGATTGATAAACTGAATCAATCATCCAGCCGAAACGTTGCGAGCGTTCAAAATGCTGTTAACAACCTGCAGGAATACCGCGCTGACCGTCAATCCCCTTTTAAGGATAGGCAAAAGTTACAGGAAAAGCGCTTCAATTTGCCTGTGCTTCCGTCAACGTCCATTGGCAGCCTCCCACAAACAAGTGAGGTTCGTAAAGCCCGTCAAAGCTGGCGCAAGGGCGAATGGAACGAAGAACAGTATGAAGGCTATGTGAAGAATCAAATAGTCAAATGGATAGATATTCAAGAACAAATTGGGTTAGATGTTCTGATTCATGGTGAATTTGAACGAAATGATATGGTCGAATACTTTGGCGAAAAGCTTGGTGGCTTTGCGACAACAAAAAATGCATGGGTGCAGTCTTATGGTTCTCGTTGCGTGAAACCGCCTCTTGTATACGGTGATGTCCATTTTCTTGAACCCATGACGGTAAAGGAAAGCGTCTTTGCGCAATCACTCACAAATAAACCCGTCAAAGGCATGCTTACCGGCCCCGTTACCATTTTGAACTGGTCATTTGTTAGTGATCATATTAAAAAGCAGGACGTACTGTATCAAATTGCATTGGCGCTTCGTGAGGAAGTAGAAACACTTGAAGAAAACAATATACAAATGATCCAGGTTGACGAACCGGCATTACGTGAAGGCCTACCGTTAAAACGGTCGAAATGGGACGACTACTTGAGTACAGCGGTATATGCGTTTAAACTTGCAACCGCTTCTGTTCAAGATGAAACACAGATTCACACGCATATGTGCTATTCGGAATTCCAGGATATTATCGATGCCATCAACGATCTTGACGCCGATGTCATCGCAATCGAAGCGGCACTTAGCCATGGTGAACTGATCGCAACGTTTGAAAACAAAGTCTATGACAAAGGGATTGGGCTTGGCGTTTACGACATTCATAGCCCACGAATCCCTGAAAAGACAGAGGTAATCACTACAATTAACCGTGCCCTGCAGGTACTTGACCCCAAATTATTTTGGATTAACCCGGACTGTGGATTGAAGACGAGAACAGAAGAAGAAGCAATTCCCGCGCTGGAGGTAATGGTGAACGCAGCCCGCGAGGTTCGCGAACAGCTTGCCGTAAAAAAATAAATAGGAATAAAGAAAGCTTACAGACATATGATTAGATTCGATGAGGAGGAATCGAATTGACGAAAAAAGATCAACAAGAAAATTCAATTACCTCTAAGATAAACGATATGTTGTCAACCATGGAGTATGGATCAATCACACTGATTGTTCAGGATGGAAAAGTCATCCAACTTGAGAAAAACGAAAAGGTAAGAATTCGCTGACTAGAAAACTAGAGGCGGCTTTAAACATCTCATGTTTAAGGTCGCCTTTTTATTTTTAAAAATAATTGGCAGGTGAGTTTATAAAATGGGACTGTTAGATGATTTGAATGAAAAGATTTTAATCGGTGACGGTGCAATGGGTACCTTGCTTTATGCAAACGGGATCAACAGCTGCTTTGAAGAATTAAACCTGTCACATCCACAGCAAGTTTTAGCCATTCATCAATCCTATCTCGATGCTGGCGCAACTGTTATCCAGACGAATACCTACGGGGCCAATTACCCGAAACTGGCTGGATACGGCTTACAGGATCATGTAAAGGAAATCAATTCGAAAGCCGTACGCCTCGCAAAAGAGGCAGCTCAGGAAAACGCCTATGTTTTAGGAACAATCGGCGGGATCCGGGGTATTAAGAAAGGTGAAGAAACAATTGAGGAACTGAAACGCAGCTTTCGCGAACAATTGTATTGCTTGTTACTGGAAGGCGTGGACGGAATACTATTTGAAACGTATTACGATTTAGAGGAATTGACAACCATGCTCGCGATTGCCCGAAAAGAAACAGATTTGCCGCTTATTGCACAAGTGTCACTGCATGAACCCGGCACACTACAAAACGGGACACCCTTAGCGGATGCCCTAATTCATTTAGAAACAATAGGAGCTGATGTTGTCGGGCTTAATTGCCGGCTTGGCCCATATCACATGATTCGTTCGCTGGAACAAGTCGACATTCCACAAAACGCATTTTTATCCGCATACCCAAACGCTGGGCTGCCGGAGTATGTTGATGGCAAATTAACCTATCAATCGGATCCTAAGTATTTTGAAGAGAGTGCACTTTCCTTCCGAGCTGAAGGGGTACGATTAATTGGCGGGTGCTGCGGGACGACACCAAGACATATTGAAGCAATGGCCAAAAAATTAGCCGGTCTGAAACCGGTAACGAGGAAAACTGTCAAGAAAAGAGAGGCAAGCATCAGTGTGACCGGCTCCAGGAAAGAGAACCAATCCGGGCTTCATGAACTCGCCCGTGACCGACGTTCCATCATTGTTGAACTTGATCCACCAAAGAAGCTTAACATAGAGGAATTTTTCAAAGGAGCAAAAGCGCTGGAACAAGCAGGAATCGACGCATTAACACTTGCGGATAATTCACTTGCTACCCCAAGAGTTTCGAACCTATCAATTGCCTCGATGCTTAAAAATCAGCTAAATCAACGGTCACTCGTACATGTCGCTTGCCGTGACCGCAATTTAATCGGCTTGCAATCGCATTTGATGGGACTGCATGCATTAGGGATTCATGATGTGCTGGCTATAACCGGGGACCCAACAAAAGTCGGCAACTTCCCCGGAGCTACGTCTGTTTACGACTGTAATTCCTTTGATTTAATTCAGCTATGTAAACAGTTTAATGAAGGCATCTCCTATTCAGGTAAGTCGCTCGGTGAGAAAACTAATTTTTCCATTGCCGGTGCCTTCAATCCAAATGTTCATCATCTTGATAAAGCCGTTCGCCGCCTGGAGAAAAAGATCCATGCCGGGGCTGACTATTTCTTAACTCAGCCGATATTTTCCGAGCAACAGATGATTGAAGTCTATCATGCAACCAAACAGTTAAACGTTCCCATATATATAGGAATCATGCCTTTGACAAGTTCGCAAAATGCGGAGTTTCTCCATAATGAAGTACCAGGTATCAAATTATCCCAGACAATACGCGAACGCCTCGCTTTATTTGCCGATAATCGCCCGGAGGCTGTCCGGGAGGGAATCGCCATCGCAAAATCATTGCTTGACGCAGCAATGGACTTATTCAATGGAATTTATTTGATTACCCCGTTTATGCGCTACGACATGACAGTTGAGCTTGTTGAATATATTAACGCTAAAAAGAGTTCCGTACGTTCATTAAATTTGATAGAAAAGTAGCTGACTAAAAAGCCTGTTAAGCTTCTTTCCCGCTTAACAGGCCCTATTCATTTATTCATAGACCTCAACATTACCTCAAACTCGGGCAACAACCTCACCCACCACTAAGAAATCAAAGTTTACACAACATTTACCTCCCCTTAATACTGACTTAATAAGTGCGATTTATACTAAAAATAGAAACATGATATCACGAAAATTCACTTATTAAATAAGAGGAGCGTGAACTGAATGATACTGAATTTTGCACATAGAGGTTCGCTAACGGAGGCACCAGAAAATACGTTGCCCGCAATGGAAAAAGCAATCCAGCATAACGTAGGCGCGATCGAGTTAGATGTTCAACTTACGAAAGACAATCATTTAATTGTAGTTCATGATCAAAATTTTTCACGATATAATAAAAATACTGCTGGGCTTATAAAAGACTACACACTTGAGGAAATTAAAAAAGTTGATGTTGGCTCAGTTTTTTCAAATAGTTATCAAGGAGTCACACTAGCAACGCTTGAAGAAGTCCTTGACATGTTGCCGGAAGATATACTATTAAATATTGAGATAAAAAATTCACCTTTTGTTCATGAAGGAATTGAAAATATCCTGGTCAATTGTTTACTTGACTATAATCGTTTGGGCAACGTTTTGATCTCCTCCTTTGACCACGATTCATTGAAAACCGTGCGTAAATTGGCACCGAATGTAAAGCTGGGATTACTGTTAAATCATAAATTGTTTAAACCATGGGTATACGCTAGAAATCTTGAACTGAATTTAACCAGTATTCACCCTAATGTAAAGCAAACAAATAAAAAGCTGATTAGGGAATCCCATAGTTTGGGTTATAAAGTATATCCATACACTGTCAACAAAGTCAAAACGTATAACCGGTTGGTAAATATCGGAGTCGATGGCGTTTTCTCAAATAATCCCGAGATATTCGCTAAATCCATCAATAACAATCAGGATCGTGTAATTAAAATCAGTTAATCTGCATCAAGTACCTTATCAAAATAATATTTTTCAAGATTTAGCAATTATTAGTACGGTGAGGATTACAATTCTCACCTTTTTTATTTGCGCGTTAACACGCAATGCTTCGCCCATCTCATCATTCCCCATTGTTTTTTTACTTTTCTATTCATCTATATGCTTGCTAATGTAATGGTTTCTTACAGAAATGTAATAAAATATTAATTTACGAATAGGGATATTCATAGTAAAATAAAAGTTAATGTTTCAGAAAAATTTGTTAGAAAATGTTGATTTATTGCTAATAATACTAGAATTATAGATTCATTCATTTATATAGGTTGTTCTAGATTTCAAATGTTAGAAAGGTAAAGGAGAAATTTTATGTCTAAAGAAAAGACAACTGAAAGCAGAATGGGTAAACGGGGAAAGAAGAGAAAATTACGCAAACGCGCTTATTTTATATTGATTCCTATTTTAGTGGTATTTGTTGGTGTACTCACATATGCTGCCTATTTATATACAAAAGCCGATTCCGTTTTCTCGGAGTCCTACAAGGATGACGGTCGGGCTAAATCGGACCTTCGCGAGGAAGCAGTAGATCCGGCTAAAGATAATGTATCTATCTTAATTATCGGTGTCGACCAAAGTGATACCCGTAATAATAAAGGAAATGCGCGCTCAGATACCTTGATGCTTGCTACACTGAACATTGAAGATAAAAGTGTCAAGCTGGTAAGTATTCCGCGTGACTCCTATGTGTATATTCCGGAAGTCGGTTATAAAACAAAAATCAATCATGCCCACGCATACGGTGGTCCAGATGCAACAATCGAAACGGTTGAGAACCTGCTTGAGATACCGGTTGACTATTATGTCAAAGTTAACTTTAACGCGTTTATTGATGTAGTTAATGCCGTTGATGGCATAAAAGCCGATGTTCCTTATGAATTATACGAACAAAATTCCAATGATGTCCAGAAAGCAATTCATCTAATGCCCGGCGAACAGCATCTTAATGGTGAGGAAGCACTGGCACTAGCACGAACCAGACATTATGATAACGACATTCAGCGTGGTAAACGCCAGCAGGAAATTATTAAGTCAGTTATTCATAAAGCAGTTTCACTTGATTCGGTTCTTCAGTATGATGATATTATTGAAGCACTTGGTAAAAATATGACGACAAATATGACATTTGATGAAATGAAAAGCTTTATCGCATATGGAACTGGCAGTGGTAACCTGGATATTGACACCTTGACTCTTGAAGGTGAAAACTATCAGCCTGGTAGCACTTATTTCTGGAAGTTGGATGAAATAGCACTTGAAGAAACGCAAGAGTTATTGAAAAATCATTTAGATATCGATCCAGCAACCGCAAAGCGTTATGAAAATGATCAAGATGGCTCCATGTCAGCAAAATCCGCCGATAGCACGGAGGAAGAAACATCCCCATATTGATTAATAAAAAGAGGCTGGGACAAAAGTGTTTTAGCCAGAGAGAAATCCGAACTATGATTCAATTCTTTGATTAGAATTTGAAGTAGTTCGGATTTTTTCTTGTCTGTTTTTGTAAACTTAAAGCTAAAAAGTATGCGCTGGATTGTTTTCCGCTGCGGACCGTTGCGCACCTTAGGGCACGGCTTCAGCCTCCTTGCCCCGGCAAGGGGTATGCCGACGTTGCCCGCAAAGGGCGGTTTTAGTCGGCCTTCATTATTTAACCACTCTGCGGGGTCTTCAGCTCGCGCTGTTCTAAGCAGGAGTCAACGGTCCGGAGCGTAAGAAATCACGTAATAGTGGACTTGCTATATAGTACTGTTGTCTAATGACATATTAGCGGAGGAAAAACACGGAGACTCCTCGAAAAAGAAAAGCACTTTTTCTTCGTGCGATGCTTATTCGGGGAAGCATTCCTTGTCCTGTGGGAGCAGAAGCCTAGATGAGACCCCAGAGAGCGTAAGCTCGAGGAGGCTCATCAGCTGCCCACGGAAAGCGCAGTGTTTTTCCGCAGCGGTGACAGGGCACCGAACATGATAGTAGTTTATGTCAACTGCTTATTAAGATCCGATTGTTGGAAAGAAACATTCTAAACTTCCTACCCCTTGATCGTTCGTTTTTTGAGTTGGACATTTTAGTTTTGTCCCAGCCTCTTATTTTTTAATTTAAATCCTACGACTTCTGCCGTAAACTCTTCACAAAATTCGTCAATGGTTTATAGTCGTTATTAATCATACCAAGGTTTTCAATTAATACTTCTATTGCAAGCAGGGCTACAGCCAAAATAATGATTGATCCCCACAATGTTGTCATCGAGAACAGAAATGCTGCCAAACTGAACATTGCACTTAGCGAATAAATGAATAACACGGTTTGTCTGTGCGTGAAGCCTGATTTCATTAATCTGTGATGCAAGTGTGAGCTATCCGGGCTGTACATTGGCTGACGGTTAACCTTTCTTCTGACCATCGCAATTAATGTATCGGAAATCGGTACACCAAGAATAAAGATAGGAATGATAAACGAAACAATGGTAATATTTTTAAACCCGAGCAATGCCAATACAGCAATCATATAACCCAGGAATAATGCCCCCGTATCACCCATAAATATCTTTGCAGGATAAAAATTAAATTTTAAAAAGCCTACTGTACTAAAGAATAAAATAAGTGCCATCGTTGTAACGTACACATCACCCATTAAAACAGCCATTCCAGCGATCGTAAATAATGCGATTGAGGATACCCCTGCCGCAAGACCGTCCAAACCGTCAATCAGATTAATGGCATTGGTAATTCCAACAATCCAGAAAATAGTCACGATTGAACTGAGGAATCCGAATTCAATTTGCCCGCCAAATGGCAAATTAATAAATTCAACCTGGAGTCCGCCCCAAAATACAATCAGCAGTGCGACCCCAATTTGTACAGCAAACTTTAATTTTGCCGAAAGAGTGTACAAATCGTCGAAAATTCCAAGAATAATGATCAGGAATGCTCCAGTGACAATAGCGCCGTGAAACTCGCTATACGGCTGCAAAATAAGCAGCCCCACAAGAAAACTTAGAAAGATTGCGATTCCGCCCAGTGTTGGTGTTGGAACGGAATGTGCTTTTCGATAGTTAGGTTTATCTGTTGCGTTTATTTTCAAGGCAAATTTTATAAGTAGTGGTGTTAAAATCAATGATACCGCAAGCGCTAACGAGGCAAGTAACGTAATCTTTATCAATTTTTCGCACCTCATTCTTCATATAAAATGTATAAATGCTTAACCGTTTACATTATCTATATCTAAATATACATTATATATGTTTTCGGCAAAAATCTCCAATGAAAATTTAGTGGATGCATGAATATGCAAATTTTCGCCCATTACTTGTAATTTACCCTCTTTCTTTAAAAATATAGCATCTTTCATTGCATTTGTAATGTTGGAATCCTCCACTAGAAAACCAACTGATGGATCGGCAATTAATTCTTTCACACCGCCGACATCCGTTGATATGACTGGCGTCCGCGCTCTTGCTGATTCGAGTAAAACAAGTGGAAAACTTTCACTGGCAGACGTCAGCATAGTCACATCAGCCAGATTGTAAAAACATTCCACATCCTGGCGATGACCCAAAAAATGGACATACCCAGTAATACCCAGTTGCTCCGCTAATGCCTCGGCCTGCTTGCGCTCGCTTCCATCTCCAACAAGGAGCAGTTTGCAATTGGGATGGTCTGTTACTACCTGACTGAAGGCGATTAATGCCAGATTATGTCGTTTCACTTTTTCAAACCTTGCCACCATTAAAAACAGAAAATCTGCTTCCCCGTAACCAACGTCTGAGCGGACATAGTTCTCCAGCATTTCCTTTTTAAAATCAATTCCATTTAATACGGTGTTTATTTTTTCACGGTGAACCCCCTTCTCCTCCAGAATTTGTTGAAATGGGGTGGAAATTGCAATGACACGATCCGCACATTTTATCGCATTCGTATGTACTCGACATAAAATCTCCCCATATAATCCCTTCCCGCGAAAGTCATAAAAGGGATCACTATGAACGGTAACAATCCATTGAAAAGAAACAATTTTTTTCAGAAACTTAGCGTAAACATTAGCCCTCGGTCCATGGGTATGAACAATTTGAATCCGTTCTTTTTTAATATAGGAAACAATATTTTTTAATAATGGTATGCTCAACTTTTTGGGACTATGAAAGTGAACTGTTTCAATACCAAGGTTTCGTGCTCGATGCAGCATCTCCCCCTCTTCCAATACGCCAAGCACAAACTCTTTACGGTTAAGTTTGTTTAGCAGACTTAAGATATGGTGCATACCGCCTCCGGTTTCATTTCCGGCATTTAAATGTAGTACTTTCATAGGGATCATTCACTCGCTTTTCTTTGTACTTTAAAGAAAGTATTGAAATTTTTATTGGCATAAAGTATAAAAAAATCTAAAGGCTTTCTCTATTAATTCTTGGCGAAAAGCCAAGATTTTCTAATTTAATGTCCCTAGTTAATATAACCACTCTGCGTGCTAATTATAATCCGGGTTGGATTTGTACATAATGAGGATTGGAGGTGTTCAGGATGTCCCGCTTCACAAAATATGCTCTTATTTTTCTTCTCATCTATTTTCCCGTTCGGCCCTGCTTGGTAGAAATACTTCCAATCACAAGATTTATCGGTGACATAGTGGTACTTGTGCTTTTCGCCAAAACACTGGTTCAGCAAACGGCATCGATTTTTGCAAATTACCGATTCACGCTCTACTTTTTCTTATTTATAATAGTGGGTGCTGTTTCCGCGCTATTAACCGGAGTAATACCTGTGGCAATACTGATGCAGATTCGAGCTTTTTTAATCCCATTTTTGCTTCTGTATGTTGTCGGGGAAGCAGCCATATCCAAGAAAGACATCCAACATGCGTTGTGGACGTCCTTTATCATGGGCTGTGTGCTTTCTATTCATGGCCTAATCGAAAAGCTTTCACATCGCACCATCCTTATTCCGGAAACATGGCAACACTGGGAGCTCGCCGCTGTTAACAGTGAGCGAATTTATGGACTGGTTGCGAATCCGAACGTCCTTGCCGTCTATTTAATGATTGTATTTTTCCTGACATTCTACTTGAAGAAAATAGCCGCTTCCTATTCCATCCTGCTGAACATCGGACTTGTGCTTTTTGCGGGAACGATTCTCTTAACTTATTCGCGGGGTACATTGATTGCATTTGGTGTCGCATTACTTGTGCTTTGTTTAATGAAAAAGAACTGGAGTTACCTGATTAAGACGGCTCTGTTTTTCTCTATCAGCATTGCACTTGTTTATTGGCCAGTTGATTCCTTTACAGAAAAAATAGGCATGAACAATTCCGAGCGGTTTGTCGATATGTTTTCGGAAAAACGTATTCAGCAGAGTGCCAGTGGCGGGCGTGTATTTGTCGTCAAAAAGGGAGTGGAAATTTTCATCGACCATCCCGTTGCCGGTACAGGATTTGGTACATATGGCAGTGCCGCCACCGTGTCATTTACGTCGCCCATTTACGAACGTTACGGGATCCCTGCAAGTATGTATGCCGATAATCAGTACATGCAAATTCTTGTGGAAACTGGTGTGATTGGAACTGTTCTCATGTTCCTGTTTATTTACCAACTTGCCAGGAAAACGGTGCACTCCTACGTATTCTTTATTCTGCTTGTTGGTTTAATTGGGAGTGCATTTTATTCCATGCTGGAGGACAAGACATTTACACTTTACTTCTATCTGGCGATTGGATTGGCACTAAATCAAAGGCAGATTATCGATGAATAAGATGATAAAAGCATTCGGCATCTTAACCGTCCTGTCCATCGTTGGAAAAATACTTGGCTTCCTGCGCGAGGCATTAATCGCCGCTTATTTCGGAACAACTGGAACTGCGGACGCCTACTTTGTTGCATCCATCATTCCAATTGTATTATTCACGGCAATCGGCACGTCCATTCAAGCCGGGATTATTCCTATTTATATGAAGGATAAAAGCAGATCACTGCAGGCTGCAAATGAAAAACTGCATGCACTTGGATCCTTTTTTATCTGGGTTGGCCTCGGATTAAGTGTCCTGACCTTTTTATTCGCTGAACCAATCATTCGGATTATGGCTCCGGGATTTACACTCGATCAGACCAATCAAGCTATCCTGTTAACCCGGATTTTAGCACCAAGCTTATTACTCTTAACCTTGACTGGAATCTCAACTGGACTCATGCATGCGAATAAACAATTTGTCATTCCATCGTTATCGCCAGTCGTTCAAAACAGTATCATTATCCTTGCAATAATCTTTTTAACAAAAGTCTATGGAATTGTCGGAGTGGCGATTGGAGTGGTCTTAGGCACTTTCATTCAAACGTTTGTCCAATACCCAGCCCTGCGCAAAATTGGCTTCAAGTTTGCGTTTCAGATAAATAGAAAGCTAATCAAAACTACATTATCATTGTTTATTCCCGTTATATTAGCAGCAATTGTGATGCAGTTAAACGATGTGGTAGATCGGATCGTAACATCGTTTTTGGAAACGGGAAGTGTTGCGGCCATAAACTATGCAAATCGTTTATTATGGTTGCCGCTTAGTATCATGCTAATGCCAGTCGTAACAATCTTTTACCCGACACTTGTGGAAAAGGCAACCGATAATATGGAAACGTTTCTTAAGATGCTGCGTAAAGGTGTTCTAATCATCTTCATTTTCGCTATTCCATTTGAATGTGTGATGCTGACAGAAGGGAAAAACTTAGTTGAGATGGCATATGGGCGCGGCGTATTTGATATTCGTTCCCTGCAATTAACGGTTCAGGCATTTCTATTCTTTTCGATAGCCCTGCCCTTCTTTGCATTGCGCGACTTTTTTTTAAATGCTTTGTATGCAGTTCATCAATTCAAGGTTGCCTTTTATTCCTGCTTAATTGGGCTTTGTGTCAATACAATCCTCAGTATTTATCTGTCATCCTTCATGGATATTGCCGGGGTGGCCCTGGCGACCAGCATTTCCATGGTAGTAACGGTCATGTTTATGCTGCTTAAAGTTCGTTCCATTTATGCCTTTTCAATTAAACATGGACTGATTTTATTCGGAAAGCTGCTGACCATTTTCATTGTGATTATGGGCGTCACCCAGCTGCTCGATCCATTTCTGCGGCATAACAATCCATGGATTGAGGTCATTTACACAACTGTGATTGTATTCGTTTTATATGGCACACTGCTTTATCTATGGAAAATCCCAGTGTGGAAAAAGATTAAATCGTGATATGATTTATGGAATAGAAATTGTTTAGGGGTGATAAAAATGGTTTTAAATTATGCACATCGCGGGTCATTAACTGAGGCACCAGAAAATACGTTACCGGCCTTCCAAAAAGCATTTAATCATGGAGCAAAAGGGATAGAGCTTGATGTTCAGCTAACAAAAGATGACCATCTCGTTGTCTGCCATAATCATACGTTTTCCAAATACAATAAAGAAGTTAACGGCCGGATCCGGGATTTTACACTAGAGAAAATCAGGCAGATTGATGTCGGGTCAAATTTCTCAGAAGCATTCAAAGGCGTGACTTTGCCAACGTTAGAAGAAGTCCTGGAAATATGCCCCGCCGACGTTAAAGTAAATGTGGAAATCAAGAATATACCGGTAATTTATCCAGGAATTGAAGAACGACTGCTGGAATGTTTGCAAAGGTATAACCGACTGGATAATCTATTGATTTCATCATTTGACCATGTTGCCCTCGAGAAAGTGCAGCAGCTAGCACCGAGCGTTGAGCTTGGCATGTTATTTTATTATCGAATTCTTCGTGCCTGGGAGTATGCAAAGAATAGCGGATTAAACATTACCAGCATCCATCCGAATAATGTTTATACAGATCAGGAGTTTGTTGAAAGCTGTAAGGAACATGGATTTCAGGTTTATCCATATACAGTAAATACGGTTGAACGTTATGAAGAGTTAGTCGATTTTGGTGTCAATGGAGTATTTTCCAACAGCCCCGAGGTATTTGGAAAATAAACGATTTAGCTGGCGAGCAACTGGTTTCGCATAGTTAGTTGATAACAAATAACACCACAGTTAATATAAACTGCAACGTACTAGCGACGTGATTTCCGCTGCGGGCAGTCGCTTTCCGCGGGCGGCTGGTGAGCCTCCTCGTGCTGTCGCACTCCGGGGTCTCACCTATGCCTATTAATCCCGCAGGAGTCGACTACCCGCAGCTCCAATCACTGAGAGTGTGAGATGAATGTATTGAAATATAGGTAAGCTCAACCCTAGTGAGGGAAATACACTAAGCCACCATTGTATTTGGCACAGTACTATATAGCTCACCCACTATTACGAATGGTGTCTTACGCTCCGGACCGTTGACTCCTGCGGGAACAGCACGAGTCTTAAGACCCCGCAGAGCGGGTAAAGATGAGGGCCGACTAAAACCGCCCTTTGCGGGCAACGTCGGCATACCCCTCGCCGGGAAGGCACTGAAAAAGGGGTGGATTTTATAATTTAGCTTTTCACCTTAACTTAGCATCTTGAATATACGGAGACTCCTGCGGGAAGTGAGAGATCGGCGAGACCCCGGAGGACGACAGTTAATGAGGCCCGACTAAAACCACCCTTTGCGGGCAACGTCGGCTACCCCTTGCCGGGGCAAGGAGGCTCGTCACTCGCCCGCGGAAAGCGCAGTATATTCAAGATGCGATGATGGATCCACATATTTTGTACTACATTTACCTTTTTCAGTGGCCTCAGCGTAAGCCCGAGGAGGCTTAAGCCGTGCCCGCGGAAAGCAACGGTCCGCAGTGGAAAACAGCCCGGCACATACGTCGCAGTTTATGGATTTTGTATCAAAACAACAATCTTTTAGAAAACAGCCCAACAAAAAAAGCGAGATTGAACATTCTCAATCTCGCTTCATCTAACTATCCCAAAAATAATCCACCATACACAAGTGCAGCTGCAATAACAAAGGCTGGATGGACCTTCATCCGCTCGATTAATAAATAACTGCTAACGGTAATCAATGCCGTTTGCCATAATCCGACACCGTCATATGATTCCTGGAAAAACCGCCACGCCATGACACCAAGTAAGATTGCAATAACGGGGCGTACATATTGTGTCAGTCGTTTTACTTTGCTTGAGTCCTTGTATTTATACAAAACACCCAACAGCAAAATCATAATAATTAATGACGGTGCCACAGCCGCGAAGACGCCAACAAATGCACCTAAAACGCCACCCTCATCATAACCAATAAAACCGGCCATTTTAGTCGCAATTGGACCAGGCAATGAGTTTGCCAATGCCAGCATTTCACTGAAATCCTGGACACTCATCCATTCATAACGTCGTACCACTTCATTTTCGACAAGAGGAATGGAGGCTGGCCCACCACCATAGCCAAGAATACCTGGTATGAAGAAGGCCAAAAATATATGCCAATACTTCATTATCATGATGACTGCCCCCCTTGACTCCGATCGCGTTGTTCGGCTTTTTCTTCTAGTTTATCTTCGGTTTTCTCTTCCTTCTTACTCTTATCCTTCATAACCAATGCGATGATAAGCAGAACTCCGATCACAATTCCTGGATGCACATTTAAAAAGTACAATAACGCAAAAATCACGACAGACATGATACCTGTTTGCAGCCAGCCCATGCCCTTACCTGCCTTATTTAGGAACTGCCACGTCAGCACTGCCAGCATCATACCAACGACTGGAATTACTGCGGCTGTCATCCCTTGAACCCATGGTAAATCATCAATCGATGACAAGGATGTCAAAAGAATGATCATCAAAGCAATGGTCGGGATGATTGTTGCGAGGACTGCGTTGATCATTCCCCAGAACCCGGAAACATTGTGTCCGATATAACCAGCAAGTTTCGTTGCAATTGGTCCAGGCAATGTATTCGCCAGTGCTAATAAATCACCAAAGTCCTCATCATCCATCCATTTATATTTTTCTACTACTTCTTTATGGATTAAGGGGATGGATCCCGGACCGCCCCCATATCCAAGCATGCCTATTCGAAAGAAGGCAATAAATAAATCCCAATGTGTTCTCATAGATAGCATTCCTTCTGTTCATTATTAATTCTTCTTACCATGCCGCTACAGTACCATCCGTTCGTGACTCTGTACCACCTGCCAGGACACCTGTTTCCGGGTCACGCCAGATAATCTGACCGCGTCCAAAACTATTTGGTTCCAGTGCAATTCGTATATCATGCCCTTTTTCCGCTAAGGCATGAGCAAGATGATGCGGAAAACGGTGCTCCACCTCAATGGTTTTGCTTTTTAGCCATTGCCAGCGCGGTGCATCAAGAGCAGCCTGTGGGTTAAGACCAAAGTCAATGGTGTTCATAACCACTTGCACATGACCCTGCGGCTGCATAAAGCCACCCATTACACCAAATGGACCGACTGGTTGCTCATCCTTTGTTATAAAACCAGGGATGATCGTGTGGTATGTTTTCTTTCCACCTTTTAGCGCATTTACATGGTCTTTATCCATAGAAAAATTATGGCCCCGATTCTGCAAGGCGATTCCTGTGCCCGGAACAACTAATCCGGAACCGAATCCCATGTAATTACTTTGGATAAAAGATACCATATTCCCTTCATTATCGGCTGTCGCCAGATAAACAGTTCCACTAAGAGAAGGCTCCCCAGCTTCTGGTAAAAGCGCCTCGTCACCAATCAGTTTTCTGCGCAATTCCCCGTATTCATCAGCTAATATTTCATCTGTTGTGTATTTCATATGGCCCTCTTCTGTTACATGCTTCTGACCATCCGCGAACGCTAGTTTAATAGCCTCGAACTGTTTATGGTACGTATCAACTGTTTCCTTTTCTGGAAAATCGAATCCTTTTAAAATATTTAGTGCCTGAAGCGCTACAATTCCTTGACCATTCGGCGGGATTTCCCACACATCATAGCCGCGGTAGTTTTCATGAATTGGCTTTACCCATTCCGCTTTATATGCTGCCAGATCATCTGCAGTTAAATAACCGCCACTGTTCTTTGAGAAACCGGCAATCTTTTCCGCCAATTCCCCGCGGTAAAACGACTCCGCATTCGTTTCAGCAATGGAGCGCAATGTCTCAGCATGATCAAGCGATGACCATATTTCACCTACCTGGGGTGCACGGCCTTTTGGTGCAAATGTATCGAACCAATTTTCAAATACATCCTCTGTCAGTTCCGTTTTAAATGTTTCATAAGCCTTCTTCCAGTACCTGCTTAATGTCGGTGACACCGGAAAGCCTTCTTCAGCGTACTTAATTGCCGGTGCTAAAACTTCCGTTAATGGAAGTTTCCCAAACCTTTCCGATAGCTCAGCCCAAGCCCCAGGTGCCCCCGGAACTGTTACCGGTGTCCAGCCATATTTAGGTATTTCCTCGTGACCGGATTCTTTCACAGCATTTATTGAAATAGTTTCAGGTGCACGACCGCTTGCGTTCAGTCCGTGCAGTTCATCTTTTACCCAAACTAAGGCAAAGGCATCTCCCCCAATTCCATTGGAAGTTGGCTCCACTACGGTCAGGCATGCCGCTGTAGCAATTGCCGCATCGATCGCATTCCCGCCCTTTCGTAAAATATCCAGCCCCGCCTGTGCAGCTAGCGGCTGTGATGTTGCTACCATGCCATTATTCGCATATGTCGCATTGCGTGTAGTTGGATAGGGATGGGATTGTTGATTAAATGAATACATATGATATACACTCCTCGCAGTAATAAATTCAGTTGTATTAATTTTATACTATTTTTCTATTAGTAGGTGGTTGTTCGTCTTCTACTTGCTGATTGCTTTTATAATTATTATAAATCCCATACGCCATGGATAATACAGCTAATACGATTAATGTTGCTGATATTGGTCTTGTAAAAAATACCATTAAATTTGGTTCCAGGGATATGGATTGCCGTAAATTTGATTCGATCATTGGCCCTAGAATTATGCCTAATATAAATGGCGGTAAAGGAAACTTGTTAACTACCATCCAATACCCGATAAGACCAAATATCAGCAGGACCCATACATCAAAAATGCGATTATTCACAGCAAAGCTGCCTAGGGCACATAATACTAGAATAACAGGAACCAAGTAGTGAAATGGAATCTGGTTTATTTTTAAGAATACTTTAATCCCAAAGCTTTGAACAATCAACATTAAAAAGGCAGCTAAGAAGAACGCAATGAAAACACCGTATACCAGAATTGGCTGAGTTTCCACGAGTAAAGGCCCGGGCTGAATTCCATGGATTAGCAAGGCGCCTAACATCATTGCGGTAACAGCGTCACCGGGGATTCCAAATGCCAGCATTGGCACGAACGCCCCGCCGACAGAGGAATTGTTTGCAGACTCAGCGGCTACAATCCCATCTTTCGTACCTTTTCCAAATTTTGAAGGATTCTTAGAAAACTTTTTCGCAATATCATAGCTTAATATATTGGCGATACTCCCCCAGCAGCTGGAAGGATACCGACAAATGTACCAACTAAACTTGATCTTAGTGTATTCCCCTTTGATTTCCACATATCTTTAACAACCTTGGAAACTGGATAGGAGACACCTGTATTCTTATCAATGTTATAGGACTTCGGCGGGTTTTTAATGTCCTTTAATAATTGGGAAAAGGCAAAAAGTCCAATTAAAACTGGAAGAAAATTAAATCCTGCCAATAGTTCAGTAAATCCAAACGTAAATCTTGGTGTTCCCATTAAAGGATCGGATCCAACTAGTGAAAACAATATACCTAGCACTCCTGCAATAAGCCCTTTTATTAAGGATCCTTCACTTAAGCTTGCTATCGCACTAATCCCAAATAACATTAGCGCAAACATTTCCCATGGGCCAAATGCAAGTGCCCATTCAGCTAAAATTGGTGCGGTAAAAATCAAGATAATCCCTGATATGATAGAACCAAAAAACGATGACCATAACCCGATAGCCAATGCCTTTCCGGGTTCCCCATTTTTAACCATTGGGTACCCATCAAAGGTAGTTGCCATGGCCGATGGTGTTCCAGGTATACCAAGCAAACATGCAGTAATTAACCCGCCTGAACTACCCCCAACTGTAACACCCATCATAAGAGCAATACCATTTATTGGATCCATACTGAAACTAAACGGCAATGTGAGGGCTACCCCCATTGTAATGGTAAACCCTGGTATGCTCCCCACAACTATTCCCGCAACAACGCCAATTAAGAGAATCAAGATTGTTTGAAAGTTAAATACGGTCTCGAAACTTAAAAGTATATTCTCCATTAAAGTTAATCCCCTTTAAAACAATACACCGGAAGGAAGAAATACCGACAGTGCATTATTGAAGATAAAATATAAAATAAACGTAAATGCAACCATTCCTATTAAAACAACCCAAAGCTTTTGTTTGTTACTGGATAATAGTAAATATAACGCTGCTAAAAACAATATCGTCGAGACAAAATATCCAATAAAGCTGAAAAGAAATACATAAACCCCAAAGATAGCAAAAGTGAAAATGACCTTTTTATTTTCCTGGAGCAATTCCTTGAATGAAACATCAAATTTAGAATTTTTCTCCCGAGCCATTCTGTAAATACTATTCACTAACAGACAAATACCTAAGAAGGCCAGTACTGCTATTACTATATTTGGAAAAAAGCTGGCTTCCGTTTTACCAAGATTACGTACCGATATTAACGAGGATCCATAGTAAGCAAAAACACATAGGGCCAATATTACCAGTGCATTAATGATGTCACGCTTTGCTTTTATCATTTTGAATCCCTCCTATTCCGCTAGCAGACCACTTTTCTCTAGAGACTTTTCCATACTATCCTTACTGTTCTTTAGAAACTCCACATACTCTTTAGTTCCTTTGTAGTTAACATCTGTCCCTAACTCTTCCATTTTCTTTTTAAAAGAGTCGCTTTTTGCTACCTTTTCAAGAGCGTCACTTAATTTCTTCACAATTTCATCTGGTGTGTCTTTCGGAACAACAATACCTCTGTTTGTTGCAGACACCACATCAATTCCTTGTTCTTTAAGCGTCGGAACGTCTGGAAGTGCCGGACTTCTTTCTTCGCCGGTGTAGCCTAGTAACTTCATGCGATCATCCGCCAGATAGTCTTTTCCAGCAACAACGGATACGCTGCCTAAATCCACATCATTCGCAACAACTGCTTTCATTCTTTTTGCAGTTCCGTCGTACCCAACGATATTAAACTTTACATCTTCAGCTGCCTGAATTAATGCTGGTTCCAATTGTGATGTAGAGCCTATCGATGCAGCGTATGAGATACTTCCAGGGTTTTCTTTTGAAGCTTCTATAACTTCTTTCATTGAATCCCAAGGGTTTTCCGGATTTGTCGCAATAGCATCATAAGTCGATGTCATTAGGGAAACTGGTTCGAAATCAAAATAGCCAAAATCGGATTGACCAGTAAGTTTCGACATCGCAACAGAATCGTGTATCGAAAGTAGCGTATATCCGTCATTTTTTGCATTTAATACCTGTTGCGCCCCGATTACACCGCTTCCACCTGCTACATTCTTAACAACAACATCGGTATCAAGTATTCCCTCGAGTTCTTTTGCAATTAAACGATTTATCGCGTCAGTATCACCACCCGCATCCCACGGTACTACCAGCTGAATTGTTTTATTCGGATAATTTTCTGCACCTTTTCCATTAGATTTTGAGCTGCATGCAGATAAAACAACTATTGCTGTAATAGCTACGAAAGATATCATGAAGATTCTCTTCACCTTAACTCCTCCTTGAAATAAGTAATATTCTTTTCTTATGTGTAGATATCAAACCTCATGGCAAGCCACAAAATGCCCTTCCTCTACTTCACGCCATTCAGGGACTTCCACCTTGCAATGTTCTTGAGCTATCGGGCAACGAGTATGGAATGGACAGCCCGTTGGATAATTCGATGCACTCGGTAAATCACCCTCTAACCGAATACGTTCTTTTTTCCTGCCCGGAACAGGTCGCGGAATAGCTGATAATAACGCTCTTGTATAGGGATGCAAAGGGTTTTTAAATATTTGATCGGATGAACCTAGCTCAACCATTTTCCCAAGGTACATGACTAGTACGCGATCACACATGTGTCTGACAACACCTAAATCATGGGAGATAAACATATAGGTTAGTTGGTATTTAGCCTGCAAATTAATTAGAAGTCTAATAATTTGAGCTTGTACAGACACATCAAGAGCGGAAACCGCTTCATCACAGACAATTAACGATGGATTGAGAGCAATAGCCCGAGCAATTCCTATTCGTTGACGCTGCCCGCCACTGAATTCGTGAGGGTATCTTTCATAATGCTCTTCCTTTAGTCCTACCTCCACTAAAAGTTCACGAACGCGTTTTTCCCTGTCTTTCTTTGATAACTCCGAATGGATCACAAATACCTCTTCCAGAGCATTTCCAATTCGCTGCCTGGGATTTAAAGATGCAAACGGGTCCTGAAATATCATTTGCATATCCTTTTTAAATCCTTTAAGTTTCCGACTTGACAGGCCTTCTATGTTCTCCCCGCGAAACTGAATGGAACCTTCAGTCAGCTTTTCTAAACCTAGAATCGTTCTGCCAAATGTTGATTTACCACAGCCAGATTCCCCTACTATTCCAAGCGTCTCTCCCTCGTAAACTTTCAGGCTGACATCCTGTACAGCCTTTACATTGGCTGTTGTCCGTTGCAGTATCCCGCTTTTAATCGGAAAATACTTTTTCAGTTGCTCCACTTCAAGAAGTGGCTGTTGTTCTATCATGCTGTTTCACCTCCTGAAGCCAATAATTCGTATCATCATCCACGTTTGGCACTGCTGCCAACAGCTTCTTGGTATATTCATGTTTTGGGTTATTAAAAATACTAGATACATCTCCCGTTTCAACAACTTCACCAGCAAACATGACCATAACCCGATCAGCTATCTCCGCTACAACACCCATGTCATGTGTAACAAACACAACACCCATATCCATTTGTTCCTTTAAATCTTCTATTAAATCCAAAATCTGAGCCTGAATGGTCACATCTAATGCGGTTGTCGGTTCATCAGCTATTAACAGTGAAGGTTCACAGGCTAATGCCATTGCAATCATCACCCTTTGTCTCATTCCTCCACTGAGCTCATGCGGATACTGTTTCAATTTCTCCTTTGGGTTTGGTATTCCCACTTTCTTTAATAGATCAATTCCAACCAGTGTAGCTTCTTTCTTAGACATATTTCGATGGATCATTAATGGTTCCCGGAGTTGAAACCCTATATTAAAAACTGGATTTAACGCAGTCATTGGCTCCTGGAAAATCATTGAAACTTCATTACCCCTGATATTTTGCAGCTGCTCCTCGGATATACCAACTAACTCCCTATCCTTTAACCGGATGGAACCAGTGACCTCTCCATTGCTTGGTAAAAGACCCATGATCGATAAAGATGTAGCACTTTTCCCGCACCCGGATTCACCCACGATGCATAATGTCTCCCCTTTATTGACCGAGAAAGAGATATCACGAACAGCTGGCATTTTACCGCCTGCTGTTCGATATTGGGTTACAAGATTTTCAACCTGAAGTAAATGTTCCATTGCTAACCCTACTTTCTACTAACGTTATAAAGTGACCATTTTCCTGTTGGATCAACAACCAGGCCATTAACAGACTTATCATAAGCAGCAGTTACTGATCCATGTTCCATAACGATCCATGGTGCATCTTTTATTGCCATACTATTTGCCTCATTTAATTTTTCCTTACGAGCGTCCTGGTCAACCGTTGAACGAGACGCTTCTACTAATTTATCAAACGCGTCATTACTATATCTGCTAAAGTTTGATGAGCCAATATTATCTGAATGCAGGTTTGGATATAATAATTCACTTCCATCTGCTGTACTATTTGCCCAACCAAGGAAGGTCATTTGATAGTCACCTTTTCTAGCCGTTTCTAGGAAGGTTGCCCACTCCATCGTCTCAATTTCAACATTCAGACCAATTTCTGTTAGCTGTGACTGTACAATTTCTGCCATCTTCATATAATTATCACGATTTGCTACTAACAGCGTTATATTTTCTCCACCGTATCCATTTTCCTCAATCATTTTTTTAGCTTTTTCCTGATCATACGGATAGCCTTCATCTTTTGCTGCTTCATTATAGCCGAACACCTTTGGACCAATGATGCTCTCATTATAGGTTCCTAATCCATTTAATTGTTTTACATATGCCTTTTGATTAACCCCATAGGCAACCGCCTGCCTAAATTTCAATTCATTAAATGGTGCTTTTTCCATATTAAATCCTAAATAGGAAACACGAGTTCCGGGAGTCTTTTGTACTTCTACCCCTTTAATGGATTCAATTCTTGGAAGCTGATCAGAAGGTAATGCATCGATAAACTGAACCTCTCCAGTTTCAAGCATGGAAATAGCTGTCGAGGTTTCAGGAACCACTTTGTAGGTTACCTTTTCCAATTTCGCAGGATCTCTCCAGTAGTCTTCATTTCGTTTTAATGTGATGTGATCTCCTTCTACCCATTCTTCAAAAACAAAAGGGCCAGTACCAACGGGGTTCTTATTGATGTCTCCTTCTTTATCCGCAGTAGGACTAACAATGGCTGCATTCGTATGACTTAAAGCTGCCAGCATTGGTCCGTATGGTTCTTTTGTTTTAAGTACGACCGTATATTCATCCTTTACCTCGATTGATTCAATTGGTGCAAGTAAGGATGCTCTTGGTGCAGCTCTTTCGGGGTCCTTAATTTGCTCGAATGTATACTTTACAGCCTTAGCATTAAATGGTGTTCCATCATGGAAAGTGATACCTTCGCGCAATTTTATTACCCATGTATTATCATCAGGAGTTTCATATGATTCCGCCAATAATGGTTCAATTTCCATTGTTTCCGGGTTTTGCGTAAATAAAGTTTCATAGATCTGGTACGTAACATTAGAAGAAACTGAGTCATTCGTATCAATGGGTGACAATCCAGCTGCATCTGTAGTGGTTGCATAGGTTAATTCTGCCGGTGCATCACTGCTGCCCTTTTCCCCACTGCTCTTATCACTGCAACCAGCAATGGCAAATACTGCAATTAATAAAAATGTCATTAGCAGAAAATATCTATTGTTTTTCATCAATAACCCTCCAATAGTTTTTATAAATCTAGTTCCATATTTGGATCTAACGCATCTCTCAATCCATCACCAACAACATTAAAGGCAAAAATAGTCAGCATAATAGCTATTCCTGGAATGATTGACATCAGGGGCGCACTCCACATAAAGTCTTGCCCCGCTGCTATCATCGCTCCCCACTCCGGCGTTGGAGGCTGAGCACCTAAACCAAGGAAACTTAAAGCTGATGTGGACAAGATCGCTGTACCCATTCTCATGGTTGCAAATACAATAATGGGTGCTGTGCAATTAGGTAATATATGTTTAAGAATGATTCGTGCATCACTGGCACCCAAAGACTTCATAGCCATAATGTATTCTTGTTTTTTAACCGATAAAACACTTCCTCTTACGATTCTTGCACAGCCTGGAATGGACCAAATACTAATTGCAATCACTACATTCACTAGACTCGTTCCTAACATTGCAATAATTAACATAGCTAGTAGAATACCAGGAAACGCAAATAACAAATCTACAATTCGCATAATAATCCCATCGATTTTTTGATAATAGCCACCAAGCAGACCGAGTGTAAGGCCTCCAATTAATCCTAATATTACCGACGACAAACCTACAATAAGTGATATTCTCGCGCCATACACTAACCGCGACCACATATCTCTTCCATAGTTATCTGTTCCAAGAAAGTGTCCCTGTGCCCCAATTCCAAGTTCTGTTGCAGTTAAGTTCTGCTCATATGGGCCATAGCTAACAAGGAATGGAGCAAAAATAGCTAATAAAATAAGTATCGTAATGATGACAATCCCGAAGACCGCTAGTTTATTCTTGAGAACACGCTTAAGGGTTTGGGCAAAATAGCTTTCTTTTCGCTTGGATTTTATCCT
Organism: Virgibacillus phasianinus; assembly: GCF_002216775.1. GTDB lineage: Bacteria > Bacillota > Bacilli > Bacillales > Amphibacillaceae > Virgibacillus_F > Virgibacillus_F phasianinus. The sequence goes on along the minus strand of NZ_CP022315.1, from coordinate 1,636,596 downwards.
TTTATCATCTAAAGCTTCATCAAATGACACAACCTTTACCTCCTTTCAGCTAGTTATACGTTATTCTCGGATCAATAATTGCATAAATGATATCGACTATTAAATTTACAATGACGAAGATAGCCGCTACCAATAAAACAGTCCCCTGTACTACAGGAAAGTCCCTTGACGCAATCGCATCAATCATCAATCTGCCAATACCATTAATAGCAAAAACCTGCTCCGTAATAATTGTGCCACCTAATAATGCTCCAAAATTAATTCCAATAACTGTAACAACAGGTATCATTGCATTTCGTAAAGCATGAACCCATATTACGGACTTCCGCTTCACACCTTTAGCCTTTGCTGTCCGAATATAATCAGATTTAATTACTTCCAGCATTGACGATCTGCTCATTCGAGCAATCAGTGCTGCTGAGGCTGTTCCCAATGTAATCGCTGGTAATATCAACTCTTTTATACCCTCAATCGTATATATAGGGGCATTCAATCCACCTACTGGGAGCCACTGAAGTTGTACGCCAAACACTAGTATTAACATTGTTCCTAACCAAAAGTTTGGTATGGATACCCCAGCTAAAGAGAAAGTAGTGCTTGAAATGTCAATCCAGGAATTTTGTTTTATTGCTGCGATAATACCTGCAACAATCCCAATAATTATGGCAACAACCATGCTTGCAATGGAAAGCTTAATTGTATTTGGAAAGCGGGTAAGAATAGCTTCTGTTACCGATTGACCAGTCTGGAAAGAATAACCAAAGTCACCTTGTAAAATTCCACCGAGATAATCAACATATTGAATCAAAACAGGTCTATCCAAACCCATACTTTCCCGAATTGCCTCGAGATCTGAAGAACTGGCTGTTGGCCCGCCAATAATAGTTGCCGGATCACCCGGTGCAACATGCATACTCATAAAAACTAAGAAAGAAATGCCTAATAGCAGTAAAATCAATTGAAAAATCCTTCTAATAATTAATCCAATCACCGTATCCCTCCTCTGCGTTGTTATTTTCTAACTATTTAATAAGTTATTAATATAATACAAAGTTAGAAAATTAAAGTCAATAGATTTTCGTACAAAAGTAAGTTAAAATTGATATATAACTTTCATTTTTACTAAAAATTGATTTCATTGTATTCTTTTTGTATATAATTTACCATTTTTAACTTTTGTTAGTATTCCAGTTTTCTGATACTATAAAAAGGAACGATACACTATTATTTTTTAGGAGCAAATGCGATGGACTATGATAGCATTGATCAAGAACTTTTAGAGATATTAGTCGAGGATGGAAGAATTTCATATGTAAAGCTGGCAGAGAAGGTTGGGTTGTCCCGAGTCGCCGTTAAAGACAGAATACAAAACCTGATCGATAAGGGAATAATTGAGAACTTTACAGTTGTGATCAACTCGGAGAAAATCGGTAAGAATGTTTCTGCCTTTTTCGAAGTGGATGTTGAACCAAAACAATTGCAGGAAGTAGCGCAAAATCTCGCTGACAATCCAAGTGTCGCGAGCATTTACCAGATGACTGGGCCAAGTACACTGCACATGCATGTTCTGGTGGAAGATTTTAAAATGCTGGAAATCTTTATTAATAATGAATTGTATTCGGTGCAAGGGATCACAAGAGTAGAAAGTTCCGTTTTGTTGAAACGGTTTAAGAGTCGGACGGGTTATAAGCTTTAGCTTATCAGAAGGGGCTAATCCGATTTGGATTAGCCCCTTCATTTTTAGATTTATGTTTTTTTAGGTTTCCCGGTTTAGCCTCGTGGTCTGGCACGTAGTTGGCTGATAAATCCAAGGATCGGCCGATATACTTTAGTTTGGCCGTTATATCCTGAATTTGGCTGATATATTGACAATTCGGCCGTTTTATCTTGGATTTGGCCGATATATTAACAATTCGGCCGTTATATCTTGGAGTTGGCCGATATATTCTTAATTTGGCGGTTATATCTTGAATTTGGCTGATATATTTCTGATTTGGCGGTTATATCTTGAATTTGGCTGATATATTCATATTTTGGCCGATATATCCCCGGTTTGGCCGATATATTTTCCAGAGACTACGCTTATCTTCACACCACCGATCCCACCATAATCCCCTCTACACCCGGACACTTTTCTCCAAATAATCCACAATATTTTTCCCAATTTCAATAGAGGCTGTTGCTGCCGGTGAAGGGGCATTGCAAACATGGACAGCCCGTTTGTCTTGGATAATGGCGAAATCATCCAGCAGATTCCCTTCATGATCAAGCGCCTGGGCACGAACCCCTGCGTCTGCTGGCTGGATATCGTCTTCTTCAATATCTGGGAAAAATCGCTGGACATCTTTTATGAACGCCTTTTTACTATAGGACCGGAACATTTCTTTTAATCCTTCTGATAGATTGCCAGTTGCCAATTTCAGAAACCCTGGATAGGTTGCCGCTTCCATGAAGTCTTTTAAATGGAAATCCGTTTTTTTATACCCTTCCCGCTTAAAGCTAAAGACGGAATTGGGTCCGATTAAAATCCTGCCGTCCGTCATTCTCGTAAAGTGAACACCTAAGAACGGAAAGTCCGGATTAGGGACAGGGTAAACTAGATGCTTTACCAAGTGTTGCTTGGCTGGCTTCAATTCATAATATTCCCCGCGAAATGGAATAATTTTTAAATCCGTTTTGATATTAGCCATTTGCGTAATCCGGTCACTGAACAAGCCTGCACAGTTAATCAGATAATGGCTAGAGTAGGTGCCCTTATTCGTTTTTAATTCGACACCTTCCTCTCCCGGAATAATATCCTGAACTTCTGTATCCAAGGCAATTTCCCCACCGCTTTGCTTAATGATAGCCGCAAATTTTTTCGCGACCTCTTTGTAATTTACGATACCGGTGCTTGGGACACGAATCGCGGCAATCCCTTTGACATTTGGTTCAATATCACCTAGCTCCTCAACTGAAATTTTTTCGACATTCAGTTGATTTTGCAAACCTCTTTGATACAGATCCTCAAGTAGCGGGAGCTCCTCTTCTTCCGTTGCTACGATTACTTTCCCGCATATATCGTAATCAATCCCATGTTCCTTACAAAAATCCGCCATTTGTTGATTACCTTTTCGGGCCAATTCTGCTTTTAAACTGCCAGGTTTGTAATAAATACCGGAGTGGATTACTCCGCTGTTTCTTCCAGTTTGGTGAAGCGCGAGTTCAGATTCCTTTTCAATTACTAAAATAGATGCATCTGGATAGCGTTTACTGACCTCCATTCCAACAGAAAGTCCAATAATTCCGCCACCGATAATTGCATAATCATAAATCATCTGGTCTTCCTCCCTCAATTAAAACAAATCAATAAGTTCAATTATTCCTAAATACACAAACAGAATAACGCAAGCTGTTAAAACAATATTTGAAAGCCAGCCGTTTCTAAAACCTTTTCCCACTCGTGAAGAATTATTTAGCCAAAGCAGTGTAAAAGCCAAAAATGGCATGAACAAGGCTCCAAGCGCACCATAAATAATAACGATGAATACCGGTTTCCCAAAGAATAATAGAAGCATCGGCGGGAACGTCAGCCATAGCAGATATGCCCGGTATGCAGGGTCCTTTTCAGAAACTGGTTTATCCGGACGATTTTCCTTTTTACGCATCATGCGAACAAAGTCAGCAAACAGATATGGTACACCATTCCAAACACCAAGTAATGAGGAAAACGCCGCAGACCATGCACCGATCAGGAACATCCAGCGCGCAACTGAACCAAACTCTTCACTAAATAAATTAGAAAGTGTTACTAAGCCTTCTTCACCATTAATTTCAATTCCAGTTCCATACAGGAATTCTGCTCCAACAATGAGTAGGGACAAGGTGAAGATTGCCGTAATGATGTATCCGACAGCGGAGTCCATCTTCATCATTGGAATCCATGATCTGCCTTCCCACTTCTTTTCCCTAATCCAATATCCGTAAGAAGCCATGGTAATTGTTCCACCAACACCACCAAGCAATCCTAGAACAAGCAGCATGGAACTATCACCAGTACGTGGAACAAAGCCACTTATTACATTTCCGATATCCGGCGCTAGGATTACAGCCGACCCTACAACAGTCACGAACATAATCCCGATCATGACCGTCATAACCTTCTCAAACAATTTGTAACGACCAGTCAGGACTAATGCCATGCCTGCCAATCCGTGAATAATTGCCCAAGCCCATAATGGCATGATGGGAAACATGGTCACCATCATAATGGCACTGGTTGACATAGCTGCGGCGCCATAACTAAATCCCCACAAAACGGAATAAACACCAAAATACCCTGTTGCCCATTTGCCAAGCGAAGTAAAGCCCTCAAGGATCGTCTTCCCTGTAGCCAGCTGCCAGCGCCCCATTCCCTCCGTAAAAAAGTATTTAAAAATGGAACCGACCAGGATAGCCCATGCCAGTGTCGTACCAAACGCTGCCCCCGCAACTAAAGCGGCAATCAAGTCTCCCGTTCCAACACCTGTTGCAGCAGTTACAAACCCAGGCCCTATCGTTTTTAGTTTCCCTTTAAAGGTCTTTGGTGCTGTGGGTGTACTTCTGGGAGTTGATATCTCCCTTTCAATAATTGGATCCGTATTCACATTAACAACCTCCCTGTAAGCGCTTTAAATAAATTTAAGAAATAAATGCAAGTTATTACAAATACCGCTGTTTTACTTTCTGCAAATGATTACACATTGCCTCTTTTGCTAATTCAGGATTGCCATCCCGGATAGCGTGATAAATCATCCTGTGCTCTTCCAAAATCAGTTGGCTCTTATTCGGTGCCGCCAAAGTGTTAGCCCGACTCTTACTCAAACCCTCTAGGACTTGATCGGAAAGCATATACATTACCTTCTCAATAATTGAATTTCTGGCTGCCTTTGCAATCGACATGTGAAATGCGAAATCCTCTTCCGCAGCAACTTTTTCATTTATGACTGCTTTTTCCAAATCACCGAACGCTTGGTACACTGCTTCTACATCTTCCCTGCTTCCACGCATTGCCGCATAGTACGCCGCATCCCCTTCAATTGCTTGTCTTAATTCCATCAATTCCACAATATCAACCGCTACCCCGCGGATTGCCGCATTGATTTTCGTGATGGTATCTTCTGTACTATTTTTAAGTAAAAAAACGCCACTTCCCTGCTTAATCTCAACAACACCAGCCGATTCCAAAACGCTGAAAGCTTCCTTGACAGATGAACGCGAAACAGAAAAACTTTCTGCTAAGGTTCTTTCGGAAGGCAGCTTTTCACCATGAAGTATCTCTCCCCTTTCAATTGCCTGTTTTATTTGTTCCACAATATCCTGATACACCCGCTTCTTCCTGACAACAGGCGATAAATTCATACCGCTCATCCCTTCCTCAGCATTAAGTGGTAAAGTGGCTGGTCCAATTTTGTTGATTGTACCATAAAAGTTGGATTAGTTGAAGGAATTTTTTGATATTTCATATTAAATAAACTGTTTATTAATCTAAACAAAACAAAAAGATCCCCGTAAATGCAGATTATAACAACATTTACGAGGATCTTAACTTATTAAAACGAATCTTATTGCTCGTCCAAGGAACCTAATTTTTACCTTGATTTTGAAGAATCGCATAAACCTCTTGGGCAACTCTATTGATCCGGGCTGGTTTCCATTCCGGGTTTACCCACATATGCATGGTCGAACCTTTAGCAAGTAGTTCTCCCACAGGTTCAACGACTTCTTGTTCCCCGTCCTGTTTAAATTCCTCTTCGCCAATTCTTCTCGCTTCATATTCAAACTCTAAACGCACTGGGGAATAGCTGGCTATTTTCGTAAAGATAGCGATACAGTCGTCATACCGGGCCGGTTTTTTATACGTAACGTTTACATCTAATACCGGAAGAAGCAGACCTGACGCTTCCATCTTGCTATAAGCCATACCATAATGGCGCATCCACTCGGTACGGCCAACTTCGAACCATGTTACATAATTACCATGATGCACAATTCCCATTTGGTCTGTATCTTTATATTGGACACGCATCTTTTCCTGATGCCAGGACTCCGTCATTATAATTCCTCCTCGAAAATTCAGCATTTCGCCAAATCTTAATTGCACTCACGCTACTACGCTTTCTTATTTGTTCAAAAGGTAATCAGTCATTTTTCCAGGACAGCTTTTCTTCCGCTATTTCAGCTAAACGGAATTTCTGCACCTTTCCTGTACTCGTCATTGGCCACTCGGAAGAGTCAACAAACCAAATATAACGCGGAATTTTAAAGCGGGCGAGACGAGTTGAACACCAATCAATAATATCCTTTCGTTTACAGGATTCACCCTGTTTAAGTTCAACGAAACCAGCGCCTATTTCCGTTGTTAAGGCATTTGGCACACCAATAACGCTTATCTGATTGACCGCTGGATGCTGCGAGATTACAATTTCCACCTCACGGGGAGACACCAGTTCTCCGGACACCTTGTACATCTCTTTACTTCTGCCAAGAACCTGGATATACCCGTTTTCATCAATTTTTCCAACGTCCCCTGTACGCAGCCATCCATCTTTATCAATGGTTTTTGCAGTTTCTTCCAGCTTTTTATAATAGCCATGCGTAACCGTAGCACCCCTGACAGCAAGTTCGCCAACAGAACCTGCAGGCAAATTCACCCCAGTATCCCGATCGATTGTTTTATACTGAACTGCACTGTCGTTAAATTCCGGAATACCACTGACCCCATTAAGTTTCGGGCGACCAACCCGTGAGGAAATGCGTTCCAGTGAATCACCAATTTCCGTTGTGACCCCTGATGATGCTAACTCAGTTTGTCCGTAGCCAGTAATTATTTCCGTTAAACCAAGCACGTCCACTGCCTTTTTCCATACAGAGACTGGAGCTGGTGCCGCACCACACCACATGGCAAAAAGATTAGATAAATCAAATTCAGCAACACGCGGATGATTCAATAACGGAACCAATGTAGAAGGTACACAAAGATAATCATTAGCTTTGTATTTCTCCATTAATTGTAAGGAAAGGAGTGGAGATGCTCCAAGTGCTGATATGAACGATCCACCAACAAAGGACATCGCAAAAATCGCCTCAATAATGGCAAAGCAGTGATAAAATGGCAGTGGCGCAAACGTAACCCGTCCATCCTCAATCGCTCTGCTTAAACACGTACCATAACCACAGCGAAGCAGCATATTATCCGTCAGCATGACACCTTTAGGGCTTCCAGTAGAACCGGATGTGTACATAATGATCGCAACTTCATCCGGATAGCAGGATTCACCCCACCTTTGTTCAAATTCCTCATCGGAAACCGAATCTGCCCCCTTCATAAACTCATCCACCGGCAGAAAACGGTCATCCACTAATTCATTTCTGTCACTTTCCAAACAAATAACCTGCTCTAATTTACTATTTTTTTGAAATTCGGCTTCATCCATTAATTCCGAAATTACTTCACCATGGTGTTTATCCTTTATCGTTTGCTGCAAAATTAGAAACTGTGTGTCTGACTGAGAAACGATATAACTCAGTTCATCTTTCGTAAGCATGGCATTAATCGGAATAAATACTGCCCCAACTAAGGAGGAGGCAATCATCAATGATGGATAATCGGAATCATTATTCATTAAAACTGCCATATGGTCTCTTCGTTTCATCCCAAGTTTTATGAATGCTTTCGCATATTGAATTGCCCTTTCCCAGACCTCGCCATATGTAATTTCTTTATTATTAATGTAAATATATGGTCTATCTTTATATTGCCTATATGCTTTTAAAAAGTGACTGGCAATTGTATCTCGCGGCCATTCCGGAAAGCGGTCTTCCAAAGCTTTTCGTCTTTCTGATACACTCAGAGTCGTTTGATTCTTTGTTGCAGACATTATTTTCCCCCTTGATTACTATATTAAATAGTCAAAAATGATTTATCACACTCAAATCAGCATTTTTTGAAGGCAATCACAGCATTATGCCCACCGAAGCCAAACCCATTGGAAAGGGCAATATTCATGTCACCTTCCACTGCCTTATTCCCTACATAATCCAAATCACATTCCGAATCGGGATTTTCCAAGTTAATCGTTGGCGGGAAAACATTTTCTGCCATACTTTTTAAGGTAATAATGGCTTCGACAGCACCTGCTGCTCCAAACATGTGACCTGTCATGGATTTGGTGGAACTGACTTTAAGGCGGTATCCATACTCGCCGAAAGTATCTTTAATCGCTTTTGATTCAGAAATGTCGCCCGCTGGAGTGCTTGTCCCATGGGGGTTGATATAATCTACGTCTTCCGGTTGAATTTCCGCACGATCGATTGCCAGCTTCATTGCTTTCGCTGCTCCCTGGTAATCCGGTGCAGTAATATGATACGCATCCGTTGTGCTTCCGTAACCGATGATTTCACCCAGTATAGGGGCACCACGTTTTTTCGCATGTTCATATTCTTCCAGAAATAACACACCTGCTCCCTCGGACATAACAAACCCATCCCGATCAAGATCAAACGGACGTGACGCTGTTTCAGGAGTATCATTTCTCGTTGACATTGCACGCATTTTCGCAAAGCCAGCAAAATAAAGCGGTGTAATGGGCGCCTCTGCTCCGCCGGCTAAAATAGCGTCAGAGTAGCCATGGGCAATATTTAAATAGGCTTCTCCAATCGCATGATTGCTCGTTGCACACGCAGAAACCGCCGCAAAACTTGGCCCACGAAAGCCTGTTTTAATCGCAATTAATCCTGAAACCATATTATTTATCGACATTGGAATTAAGAACGGGGACACCCGCTTCGCTCCCTTTTCCAACATTATTTGGTGATTTTCTAATAGCGTATGCAGACCCCCAGCCCCGGAGCCGATATAAACCCCAACACGATCCTTATCCACCGCATCCAAATCAATCTTTGACTGTTCCAGCGCTTGCATTGCAGCAGCATACCCATATTGCGTGAACAAATCATACTTTTTCATTTCCTTCGATGCAAGGTACTTTTCACCAGGAAAATCTTCAATAGAACCTGCAATTTTCGTATTGATGTCCTTATATTCCTCGGATTCCAGCCGCTTAATGCCGGATTTTCCCTTCTTTATGCTATCCCAAAGGGTTTCCACATCATTTCCCAATGGTGAACAAGCACCCGTTCCGGTTACAACAACCCTTCGTTTCAAGCTTATTCTTCCTTTCGCTATGATTTATTTTTATATTTGTTTAAGTATTCAATCTTACTGTATATCTTTTATTTTATCATAAGGGGGTTTTCGATGTTATTTTGGCAATTTGGTTTTTTAGGGTAGTGGGAGATTCATTGGGGTTTGTTAAGATTGAGGAAAGAGTTAAAAAATTATTTGATACAAATCTAAGGACCAATCCTAAATAGAATTGGTCTTTAGATTTGTTTGTATTCATTTCTAGTTATCTTTTCCTACTTCTTTTTCTAAGCATTAAAGCTATTAAAACGATTAATATTACTGCCAGTATACCAATGATTATGTAACTTGTTCCATTACCACTGTCATCCTTACTGGCATTTTGTGTATTCTTTTCCGAGCTGGTTTGCGTAAAATCTGTCAGTGGAAAAGCATAGACGTTAGAATCCTGACTGCCAATAAACATGGTGTCATTTATGATTATTGGGCCAGAAGGAGAAAGTTTACCGTTTAATTTCTTTTTCCCGGTTAGTTCCCCTGTCTCCGCATCTAGTGCAATAACGTAACCCTTAGTATTTGCAAAATATACAACTCCGTCTTGGGCTACTGGCGGTGCTTTCATCACTTCATTTTCGAATTGCCATAACTTTTCACCAGTCTTTAAATCATATGCGTAGAATGTTTTAGTTATTGGGCTACCTACGAAAACTTTGTCTTCATAGATCATGGGGGCTCCAGATTTATTGTTCTTTACCATTTCCCCTACCCCTAGGCTTTCTTTCCAAAGAATTTCTCCAGATTCAACATCCATTGCATACATAAAATGTTCAGGGTTTTCACCGTCATCAGCTTTTTCTAAGGCAGTAGTGACAATTATACCGTTTGCAATAGCCGGGGGAACGTCATCGAGTCCCGAAAATACATCTGGAAATTCCGTTTGCCATTTAATTTCATCTGTCTGTAAATTATATGCTGAAAACGTATATGGGAGAGGTCCACTTCCACCAAAATATATTGTATCTTCATATATATTCGGCGCAGACATGCTTACAGTTGAACCAATATCCTCCTTATGTAGGAGTTCACCGTTTTCAGGGTTTAGCTTATATAAATGCCGATCCCCTGTAACTATATAGACAGAACCATCATAATAGGCTGGCGTTGGCATGACCTCACCTTCAGTGTTGAATTTCCAAAGGACTTCTCCGTCTTCAGCATCTAATGCCATAACCCCGCTTTCTTCTGTCCCTCGAATTCCGTTTTCCTGGAAATAGCGGTTACCAAACCCTACAAATACTTTTCCATCATGGTAAATCATTTCCGAGTGAACCCAATTCGGCGCTTGGCTGTGCCATAATTCTTCACCGGTTCGAACATCAAACGCAAATAAGTCACCGGTATTATGATTACCCACAAATAACTTATTTCCAACTACTACTGGCGTGGCTCGTATTTGATCCTTAGTTTGATATGTTTGTGAATTTAATGGTTCCGAATCATTATTAAATACTGCATTTTTGTCACTTTTTAAACGGTATTGATTCCATTCATCCGGACCAAAACTTTCAGCAGAAGTTAATATTGGAAATATAACTATTAGAGCCATTGTACAAAGACACGTTATAACCTTTTTCTTCACCAAATCCCTCCATTTTTTAATTGTGCTTATTTATAGCCTTATTGAAATAATTCAAGTTACATCAAAAGTGCTATTGGTGCGCTTTTAAAAAATTATGATGAATCCACATTTCTTTACCATTTAATGTCCCAAAATACCATAAGTTATTTCCAACCTTATCTGTTTTAATAACTGCAAATTTACGATTTTCAAATGGCCGTAAATCAGAATCAACATAGTTTTTTTTACCACCCCAAGGGCAATTAAACCCTGATCCAGTTCCTATTAAATAAAAGGTTTTTTTGTCCTCGTCTATTGCAACATGGTTAAGGCTAGAAACATCTGATGCTTTCATCCAGCCTATAACGCCTTTTTCTGCACTTGGGTAGGCGCTTAATAAGAAAAATAATTCCCCACTGTATTTCATTTCCCTTTTAACATAATAAGCACAATGCTTATATTCTTCCGACGATGCTGTATTCATTGGATTAAAAGGATCAGAGTAAATATATGACTGGCCCCCATTGATATGAACTATCATGCTAATTGGCCGTATTTGCCGGCTAGAATCAACGTCAAGTTCTGTTTCCCCTTCACTATTCATTAAAGTATCCATAGAAGTTCGATCATGTTGTATTGAATACTTCCTATAATCCCCTCGTTCCCGCTTGGACATTTTTTGCCATCGTTTTAAAAATGTTTCATATTTTGGTATTACTTCCTCTACCAATCCAAATTCTTTAACCATTCCGTATTCCAACCATAAAATCTTTTGGCAGAATTGTTTCATCTGTCCAATTGAATGACTAACAAAAATCATCGTCTTTCCTTTTTCCTTAAACTCTTTCATTTTGCTTAAGCTTTTTTCTGCAAATGCTTTATCACCAACCGAAAGAGCTTCATCAATAATTAATATATCGGGATCAATGTTTACCGAAATTGCAAAACCAAGCCTTGATTTCATACCACTTGAATATGATTTTACAGGCTGATCAATAAACTCACCTAGTTCTGAGAACTCAATTATTTCCGGCTCTAATTCTTTTATCTCATCACTATTTAAACCCAACATTAAACATTTAAGTTCAATATTATCCCGTCCAGTCAATTCACCTTTAAGGCCAGAAGCCACAGCAATTAATGAAACTTGTCCATTTGTTTCAACATTTCCTGAACTTTCTGGAACAATACCTGCGATAATATTGGAAAGTGTTGATTTACCGGATCCATTAATACCAACAAAACCAATAACATCCCCTTTTTCGGCTTCAAAACTTACACCTCTTAAGGCATAAAAGTCCTTGCCATAATTATTGGGTGTTATTAAGTCTAATAATCTTTCCTTGGTTCCATTATATAATTTATATTTTTTCTTAATATTACTAACAACTATCGATTTTTCCATATCATCACAAGCCTTTATAAGTAATCAATAAAGTGTCTTCTAAATTTCACATGTAATGTCGACCCAAAATAAAATAATACTAATACCACTGCCCAAAAGTATAACGTATATTCCCAATGTGTGATTACATGCCATTCTGTTCCAAATAAGGCAGCCCTATAACCCTCAATCAAGTAATATAGTGGATTAAGCTTCAAAACCACGGTTATCCAGTGTGGGAAGTCCTGTAAAATAGTGATTGGCCACAAAACACCTGATAAATATAACCCCATCCTCAACGTTGAATTTAAAAACATATGCACATCCCTTATAATGGTAGAAAGTGTAGATGTTATTAACGATATAGAAAATATTAAACAAAATGTAGCAAATAAAAAATAAACTAGTTGAAAATAATATATATTCACATAATAGCCTGTTAATTGAAAAATAATTACGGCTATCATAAGCATAAACAGATGTATATAGAACTTTGAAAATATAACAAAATTGGGTATGATACTCATTGGAAAATTCATTTTCGATAGCATTCGTAACCGAGTATAAATAGACTTAGATCCTTGTATCGTTGCCTGATAAAAAAAGATCCACAATATAAATCCCGCAAGTAGCCAATTTATAAACGGCACTTCCATTCCAGGTACTATTTCAATTGGATTTCTGTCTCTAAGAGCTCCAAATACAAACCAATAAATGAGTATTTGAACGGATGGGTTTATAACCTCCCAGGCCATTCCAAGATAATTATTTTTGTTTTGATTTTTAATTTCATAAGCAGAAAGTCTTTTTATAAGATAAAAATGATTTAACTGCTCTTTGATTACCGTTATAGCAGCTTTCATAAAAGAGGTCCTCTCAAATCTTTATATTAATAATAAGTTAAATAAGTTGAACTTGATTTTATACATTACTAAATTATACAAGCTACCCTTGTAAAAGACAATAAATTAAAGGCTTATACCCAATATTCGGGTGTAAGCCTAATTATTACCTTTTAAATACTTGCTTTACGACCCTTTCACTAGCATTTCCATCCTCTAGATAACAAAATTTCTCATAAAAAGCCTCAGTAGTATCTGAAGGATTAAAACCAATTTTATCTAACCTTTTAATAGAAGAAATGACCTCTTCCGTTGTTTTTACTAAAGGGCCAGGAGCCTTCTCTTCAAAATCAAAATAAAAGCCGCGAAGGTTATCCCGATAATCTTCAATGTCATATACGAAGAACAACATTGGTCTCCGTAAATTTGCATAGTCAAAGAAAACAGAAGAATAATCTGTAATTAATAAATCAGCTATTAGATACAATTCCCTGATATCCTCATGATGTGAAAGGTCATATACAAACCCCTCAAACCCTGTCAAGTCCAAGTTCTCAGCTACCAGGTAATGTAGTCTTAATATAACTATATAATCTTTACTAAACTCTTCTTTTAACCGTTCTAAATCTAGCATAAGGTTGAATTTATATTTACCTTTTGCATAAAACTGATTATCTCTCCATGTTGGGGCATACAATATTACCTTTTTATCTTTTGGAAGCTTTGCCTTTTGTTTAATTTGATTTATTGTTTCCTCATTATTTGAATTTAATAGAAAATCATTTCTAGGGTAGCCAGATTCAATCATTGTTTTTTTAAATTGGAATGCCCGCTCGAAAATTTCTGTTGAGTACGCGTTTGGGGATACAAGATAATCCCATTTGCTTGCCTCTTTTATAAAGTTTTGTTTGTATTTAACAGTGTTAGTTCCTGGCATATGAACTTCATCCATATCAGCCGCCAGACGTTTCAAGGGCGTTCCATGCCATGTTTGTAAATAAATCGTATGATTTGGCTTTGGAATCCAAAGTGGTAAACGACTATTTGATACCCAATAACCTGCACGCGCCATCAACAATAACCATTTTATTGAAAATCGACGGACGTAATTTACATCCTTATCATCAAAAGACCTCATGTGCCTACGATCAACACTCCAATACATTTCATATGAAGGGTCATTTTGTAATAGATATTCATATATTGCCCTGGGGCTATCACTATACTGCTTTCCTAAAAAGCTCTCGAACATAATCACTTTTCTTTTTACTGGTAAATACCCTAAAATGACAAAAGCTAATTTGTATAACTTTTTCAGTGTACTGCCTCTTCTGATTTTGACCCAATTGGATTTTAATTTTCGATACACTTCATTTTTTACGTTATACTCTGAAATTTGAAAAGATAAATATTTTGATTTTCTGGTTGGTTTAATTTTCATTTTCATTTTTTTGTTATTATATTTTAGGAAGTTGACCTGTGATGGATTCTTTTTATGATTGCAGCGTGCCCGTGTGCTTCTTACAGTTTGTTGTTTTCCATCCTTTTCATAGGTTAACTCCAAATAAAATTTAAAATATTTTCTTTTGTCTAAGACTATATATGAAAAGTAATTAAATTCACCTTTAAAACCAGCGTCTAACAGTTTTTTATTTTTATTGTATTTGTCAAAGAGATCAGTTCTTTCATCTTTTTGAACAGGAATTTTGATCTCAGTATCATCCAAATTATTCACTACAATTACTTCTAAATTAATAAGAGTACAGTCATCGGTAAGATATAAAGGGGCATAATTAAAATGCCCAGAGAACTCTAGCTTGTCATTTGAAAGTTTAATCTCATCAAAGTTACAAAACAATTGGTATTCATTAATACGAAATGAAACATTACCTTTTTTTGTTGTAAAAGGATAAAAAATCTTTTCTCTTTCAGATAATATGATAGTATTAAATCGTAAATTATCATAATTACTTTTTATTCGTACTTTAGAAACTTCACCATCTTTTTCTTTAAATAGAGACAAATCCCATATCTCAAGAGTGGAAAATTGTTCTTTATGTGAATCAAATGAAAAGTATAATTCAAAAATTGTATACTCTTCTTCCTCAGATATAATAGAAGAATCGACTTCTATTACTTCTTCACCATACCTATGTGATAATGCGAAATAATAGGAGTTATAACTATCTAAGTACTCATTACGAAAAGGCACTTGAAGTGTATATGTATTATTTTGAACGCTTAGTTTAATCAACTTTCTATTTTTTAAATCGTTTTCCGACATGATGACTGTGTACTCCTCTCAATTGTATGATGTACAATCCATATTATATTATACGAGCTTAAGTTTTTTCAAATTTACATTTAACCATCTATTTATAGTACACTATTTATAGTTAATTTTGTTTATGTAACTTCAATTTATACATGATAATATTACATTTAATTTAAAGTGAGGTATTACTAATGAAACCAACAATGTATTTTTTAATGAATTCTATAGATTTAGAGAGAGGTGGTCTTACGAGGGCATCTTTAAAACAAGCTTCTTTTTTTGCTGAAATGGGATATGATACGTATATGCTTACATTCAACTTTAATCCTAAATACCCACGTATACGCAAAAAGTTGTTGGAAATGAATAAGGTTCATAAAGATGTAACTATCCTAAACATGTACGAAGAGTTTGAGGGTTTTAGCAAACCACTAGTAAGTAATGCTGCATCACAGAAAGTTTCTTTAGACCAGCTTTCTGAAGGCCACCCATTTGACATAAGAGAAGGTTATAATGCTTACAGAATATACAAAAACGGAATCTATACAAAGTATATAGCACTTAATAAAGATAATTCATTGGATTTCATAGATTACTTTAATGAAAATAGATATCGAACAAAACGTGAAGTTTATGATTTATGGGGGAACCTCAAAAAAGTTTCCTATATGGACTTAGTCCTAAATAAACCGCGCCAACTTATTTACTATGATAATGATGGAAGAGCATACTTAACCCAATGGAATAACCCTGGCAATGGAAAAGTTCAACGGATTCTATTATTTAACGAGGACTCTTCCATTAGGAATACATTTGTAGATGATGATGTATCTCATAAGGTGGATTGGTTAACAAAAGTGGTAAACAGAATTCCTAATGAGAAGTCTGTAATTGTTTCAGATACTAGAAGTACGGATGAAGTTTTAATTAATTTCAAACATCCTAAAGCGGCTACAATTTGGAGGTTACACAGCAGCCACCTGGATGAACCCTTTGAAGTAGATTCACCTATTACAAGTAAAGTAAAAGCTGGCATGGAAAATATAGAAAAGTTTGATGCAGCGGTCTTTTTGACTGAAGAACAAAAACGGGATATTATTAGCCAAGTTGGTCATAAATCGCCATATCAAGTGATACCGCATTATCATGAAGATAATAAAAAATCTATTAAAGGATTAATCAAAAATAAAAGTAAAAATACAAAACTAGGCATTGTTGTCAGCAGATTATCCACTCTAAAAAGGATTGACCATATTATCAAAGCCTTCCAATTGACTGTTGAAAAAGTTCCTGATGCACAACTTGAAATTTGGGGAAAAGGTGATCAGGAAGCAAACCTGGAGAAACTGATTAAAAATCTTAAATTAGAAAATAACGTATTTTTAAAAGGTTACACACACAATCCTGATGACATATATCAAAAAGGAATTTTTTCAGTATTAACATCTAAAAAGGAAGGGTTTGCGTTGTCCGTAATGGAAAGTATGTATAATAAAACACCAGTTATTAGTTATGATATTAAATATGGACCAAACGACATGATTGTTAATGATGAAAATGGGTTTATAGTAGAAAGTGGTAATATTGAAGAGCTTGGTGCAAAAATGACTTATATGTTTGAAAATCCACAAAAAGCAATCAAAATGGGAAAGCAGGGAAACAAATATATTGAAAATCATTTCAGTAAAAAAATATACAAGGAGAAATGGTTAGAAGTAGTTGATTTTGCTCTAAATAATAAATTTCAATAATGAACAAGTATATTTTCATATGCGTTTAAAATGAAACACACTATCTAAAAATAGATAGTGTGTTTCACTTTAACCCTTATAAACCGGTATATCTAGATAAATAACATAGGACTCCA
This sequence comes from Virgibacillus phasianinus, assembly GCF_002216775.1. Lineage (GTDB taxonomy): Bacteria > Bacillota > Bacilli > Bacillales > Amphibacillaceae > Virgibacillus_F > Virgibacillus_F phasianinus. The sequence goes on along the minus strand of NZ_CP022315.1, from coordinate 1,619,447 downwards.
ATTGTTGATAGAGGTCATACATAGTATACACTTGTTTTGAGGCCCAACCTATATCTGTTGCATATTGGTGAGTAGCATATCCACTAGATGAATAATTCCATCTCATTTCGTATATTGTATTCTGACCAGCATTTACGTAATACCGCCCAATGAATTGGGCACCTTCTATAATTGCTGTCCTAACGTCGAACCACCCATTTTCATATGCAGTTTGAGCACCACAATCATATGCGCATCCATCAAAGGCACCCACTCCGTACATATTGTATACTTTCCTAGGTGATATATCCATTATGATTGGGTTGCCATTTTTGTCTCTTACTATTTTGCCATCGTTATCCATATCTCTTTTAACCCATCTGCTAATACCCGTTGCAAGCTCAGAGGTACCATTTCCGGTCTCAAGCTTTGCGTGTGACACTAAGTAAACGTCATTTACATGGTACTTTAATCCACCTTCAATAAATGCGCCACCCATGCCTTCAAGTATTCCGTTCCCTTCTAATATCCTATTTAAGTTAGTTGCATCTGCGGAACTGTTAAGAGATAGATCTAGAAATTGAAACTTCTGATACTTATTGTTAATAAAATTATCTGGATTCATATAATAAGCTATATCAGTGGGACTTGCATTTACAAATTGGTGGTATTTTGTAAATTCAATTTCATACCATCCATTAACCTCGTCCAGAATTGTAACCCTTGTTCCCTCGGTTATCTGACCAACAATCCAGTAATTTGTACTAGGTCCACCACGAACATTTAACACCTGTGCGTTATATACTTTATCTTGGTCATTAATGTATCTTTTTGAGACGTAGGTTTTATATTCGTTTGTTGTTTGTGCATTTGCATTAATTTGTGCTTGCAAGGCCTCAGAAAATGTTAAATCATAATATGTGTTTGAATTAACGTATTCATTTAAAAATGATTCATGTATCCAGACTTCTTTATTATTTAATATACCGCGGTACCATATGTTTCCACCGACCCTTTCAGTTAAATTCACTGTAAAGAGCTGATTTTCATATTTAGATAAATCGCCGTAGACAATATCTTTTGAACCGCCCCACGCTTTGGCGTAGGCGTTACCGCTGCCTTCAATAGAGAATAATTTTGTTTTACTGTCTACTCCAACATGCGGATTAGTCGATAAATCTTCCGCTTTTACCCAACCTACTACCCCTCTCTCCCTACTAGGTTCCAGACTAATAAGGTAATAGGTTTGTTCTTTAGAAATAGCTTGTTCTTTAATGTAGTACACTTGATTTGTATACTTTTCTCCCGCTGTCGTATATGTCGAATCACTTTCTAAACTATTGAATATTTTCACACTTGTACTTCTTATATGTCCTAATTTACTTGTATGACTTTGAATAGATGATTTTACGTAAGCTTCATGTAACCATATTGTTTTTCCGTTCAGTTTACCGCGATACCATGTGTTATTTCCAACCGCTTCTGTTAAATAAACAGTGAATTCCTGATTTTCATATTGGGACATATCTTCGTATACTAAATCCTTTGAACCGCCCCACGCTTTACTGTAAGCACTGCCTGTTCCTTTTATATAAAAGGTTTTGGTCTTTCTATCAATTCCAGTATGAGTGTATGTAGACATGTCTTCGGCCCTCACCCAACCTACTACTCCATTGATTCTACTAGGTTCTATACTTATTAAATAATACGTTTGTCCATTAGTTACCGCTTGTTCTTTAATGTAATAAACCTGATTTGTATATTCCTCACCTGCAATTTTATACGATGATTCACCGTATGGGTGCTTATAAATTTTCACATTTGAACTTACAATATGTCCAAGTTTACTAGTATGACTTTGGCTATGCTCTACTACATAGGCTTCATGCAACCATATCGTTTGTCCGTTCAATTTACCGCGATACCATATGTTATTTCCAACTGCTTCAGTTAAATAAACAATGAATTCCTGATTTTGATATTGGGACATATCTTCGTATACTAAATCCTTTGAACCACCCCATGCTTTACTATAAGCACTGCCTGTTCCTTTTATATAAAAGGTTTTGGTCTTACTATCAATTCCGGTATGAGTGTATGTGGACATGTCTTCAGCTTTCACCCAACCTACTACCCCACTTATCATACTTGGCTCCAAACTTATTAAATAATAGACCTGACTGCCTAACTGAGCCTGTTCTTTTATATAATAAACTTGGTTTGTATATTCTTCCCCGGCCGTAACCGCAGAATCTTGATCATCTAATGTTCTATATATTTTTACACTTTCGCTTCTTATATGGCCTATTCTGCTTGTGGGACTTTTTGTGTAAGACTTTACATAGGCTTCGTGTAACCATATTATCTGACCATTCAACTTTCCTCGATACCATGTATTATTTCCTACAGCCTCTGTTAGATACACGGTAAATTTTTGATCTTCAAATTTTTTCATATCTGAGTAAACTAAATCCTTTGAACCACCCCAAGCCTTGCTATAAGCACTACCTGTTCCTTTTATATAAAAGGTTTTGGTCTTACTATCAATTCCGGTATGGGTGTATGTAGACATGTCCTTGGCCTTCACCCATCCTACTACTCCATTAATTCTGCTTGGCTCTAAACTTATAAGATAATACGTATCCTCATTAACATAGGCCTCTTCCTTAATGTAATAAACTCGGTTAGTATATTCCTCGCCCGCAGCTATATAGGATGACATATCAGTCAGATTTTTATAAATCATCACACTTAGACTTCGAATGTGACCTATTCTGCTTGTATTATTTTTTTTTATTTCTTTTTCAGTAATAGTATCGGATTTGGATTCGGTTAATTGATTTACCGATTTATTCCTATTTATTGAATCCATTTCAGTTTTCCTTGTTATATCCGGTTGTTTCTTTTCCTTTTTTACCTTTTCCTGATTACTTGCTGAATTATTATCTTCTATTACAGTTTCTTTTTCTTTATTTGTTTTATGTTCTTCTTGTGAATTGTCTTCTATATTTTTTGTTTTTTCCTCCATTATTACTGAAGGTTCATCTGTATGATTGGTATTTGCTTCTTTTACTGACTTATTTCCATCTGGATTGTCTTCATCTGTGGTGCGTTCTGTTTTGTTTGTGTTTTCATAATCTTTATTAATTGTTTCACTTTCTTGTTTTATCTCTTCGTTTTCCAATTGTGGATGAGTCAGTTCTGATTGTTCGATTTTGTTTTCAACATTACCATTACTACCTGCTAAAATTTGACTGGGGAATGTTAAACTAAAAATTAACAACGTAATAATTGCTATTGCTATCCTTTTCATTAAATACCTCCATATATATAAACTAAAAAAAAGTGCCTATACGGTCTAGTAATCTATTTGTAACTGTATTTTAATAAACCACCTCTTTTATCATATTATGCATTATAATTTGTCGAATGTTAATACTTTATGAAAAAAATTCCATTGTTCAATTTGTTAATTCAGATAGTTTATTAGCAAAAAATGCTTGTTTCTATTATTTTAATTTCGTAGTATACTAATATAGTAGTATTTTGTAATTATCTCAGAAAGTTTTTCTTTCAAATTCAAAATACATTTGTAGGAGTTTTGTTATTTTTATGTAAATAAAGTATGGTATTATATAAATAAATCGTATTACTTCATGGAGGTTATTGAATGAAAAAAGTAATCACATACGGAACATTCGACCTATTACACGTTGGTCATATTAATATATTGCGTCGTGCCAAAGAATACGGAGACTATTTGATTGTTGCAATTTCTTCAGATGAATTTAATGCACTAAAAGATAAGAAAGCATATTACAGCTTTGAACAACGAAAAGCAATTCTTGAGGCAGTGCGTTATGTTGATGAGGTTATTCCAGAGCATAACTGGGAACAAAAAGTACAAGATGTTCAAAATAATGATGTTGATGTATTTGTTATGGGAGATGACTGGAAGGGTAAATTTGACTTCTTAGCAGAGTATTGTGATGTAGTTTATTTACCGCGGACAGTAGGAATTTCAACCACACAAATTAAAAAAGATTTGAATAAATCAAACAATGGCTAGAGAATTAGCAATTACTGTGTACCTTTTTGTTTTTCGTACACTCTTTTATATCTTTAATTTAATTCCCCAGAAGAAGAAAACAGTTTTTGTTGCTTCATTTGGGGATAATATTTTGTTTACACTAAAAGAGTTGGAAAAACAAGTTGATGATCCGGTTGTTATTCTTAAAACCTCCCAATGTAAAATTGATTTTGGACATATTCCAAATGGTAAAGAATTATCTTTTAAGGGATTCTATTTATCTGATTGGATTCAATCCATTTATCATCTTGCAACTTCCGATAAAATTTTCATTGATAATTATTATGGATTTTTAGCAGTAACTGATTTCAAACCAAACGTTCAATGCATTCAATTATGGCATGCCGCTGGTGCCATTAAGCAATTTGGTTTAAAAGACCCGTCTGTTGAAAGACGATCTTCACGTGCATATGAACGATTTGTAAAAGTTTATCATCGTTTTACACATGTGGTGGTTGGATCGGAAAAAATGGCTAATATATTCAGGGAAAGTTTTGGAGTTTCAAATAATGCCATTATGCGTACAGGTATACCGCGTACAGACTTTTTCCATGACATCACTAAAATGCGTGAAGTGGAACAGGAATTAAAATCAAGATTTCCTATAATCAATCGCAAAAAAGTAATCTTATACGCACCTACCTATCGAGATAATAAACTCAATGAGGCAAAAATCGCCCTGGATATTCAAAGGCTTGAGGAACAGCTATCGGACCAATATGTTTTGTTTTTAAAACTTCATCCCGCAATAAAAAGTGATTTTTACAATGCCTATTCTAATTTTGTTTATGATGTATCAGATATTACCGATGTTAATGAATTGTTGGTTATTACGGATATCCTAATTACCGACTATTCATCTATCCCATTCGAATTTTCATTGCTCGAACGACCAATGATATTTTTTGCTTATGATTTGGATGAATACAAAAAAGATAGAGGGTTTTGTGAAGACTACAAGAGGCTTATTCCTGGTCCAATTGTAAATAATACGGATGAACTTTTACAAATAATTTGCAATAACAATTTTGACTTAAAACAAATCAAAGACTTTGCGCAGAGATGGAATCAATATTCAATAGGAAATTCTTGCAAATCACTTGTTTCATCCCTTTACACCGAAGAAAAGCAATACAAAGCGGTTGATCAAAGCTAATAAGACCATTAGAAAAGGATCCCTTATTTTTGGGATCCTTTTCTATTAGCATTTCCGGTAAATTAATTTCCAAGAAGCTTGTTTAGTGCCTTTTCAACATTCTTACTTATTGCAATTGGTCCTCCAATAACTGTTAAAAGATCTAAATCACTTTTGGTAATAAACTCTTCTACAACTTCTGGAACATGGTCAGTTACTAATAGTATACCTTCGCCTCTTTTAGCAGCGAGCGCTCCACTTGAAAGGCCATCAGCAAAATGTCTACCAGTTGCTACAAAGTAATGATTTGTATCTAGATCAAAGTATTCTGCTACCGCTATTGCTGTTTCATAACGGTTACCGCCTGCAACTCGATATGGATGTGGTAACTGATTCATCAAGTCTTTGGATACAACACTAGGTCCACCCACCACAAGAGTCTTTGTAACACCAAAATCAAACATTAGCTTTTCAGCAGACTTAGGAAGCTCCTTCCCATTAACTAATAGTATCGGTAATCCCTCCATAGCTGCATATGAACCTACAGATAAAGCATCTGGGAAGTTCATTCCATTAACAACTACAACTTCATTGGATTTTCCGTTTTCAACAACCTCTTTAGCCACATTTACAGATGTTTCAAAACGATTTGCTCCACCAATCCGGTGTACAGTTATACCTTGTTCTTTTAAATCAGCCTCAACCGACTTAGTAACAGCAAGTTCTCCACCAAGAATATAAACTGTTTTAGCACCTAAACGTGTAATTTCTTCCTTAGTAACTTTTGTAAATTTATTGGATTCTGTTAACAATAATGGTGCATCGTACTTTTTAGCTAATGGAATACCAGCCAGCGCATCGCCAAAGCGATCCCCACGAGCTAGAACCACTGTATCTGATTTTTCCCATCCCTCTTTACTTACTTCAACCGCGGTATGGTAAAGAGTAGCTCCTGCCAAACGATCAACACGTGATTCTGACTCATTACGATATACAGTAAACTCTTTGGTTGTTACATTTCCAGCAAAATCCTCAAGTGTTAATGTAAATACGTTATCGCCTGGTTTAAGTGATAAAGTGTGTTGAACTGTTTCATTGGCCGGATTTACATATGTTGATGGACCTTTGAATGGTAATTCATACACATGATCATCATTAACCTTTAGCGATAGGTAATTAAAATTATCCTTTAGGTTGAAATCCACTTTAATACTATCAACATCATTGTCCACAACTTTCGGTACTTCATATTCCATAGACGGATTTGTTGTATCAACAAAGATTGGTCGGTTAATAGCATGTTCTTTTCCAGCGTTGTCAACTGCTTTAAGTTTAATGTCTTTTGCGCCATCACTATCAAACTTGACTACCGTTGTAAATTTATATTTATTACCATCTTTTTCAACATCTATTTCCTTACCATTAACGGTAAATGATTCTAATGCAACATCTTCTTGTACATATCCCTTTACAGGAATCTCACGTTTACTATATGCACCGTATGGTTCGGGTGCATGTTCATCCGCATAAATCATTGGTGCTTCTTCATCACCAAATGACACAACATCAGATGAACTATTTGCTGCATTATCAGTTGCTTCCACGGTGACTTTGCTTCCCTCAGGTAAACCTGGTAAATTTACCTCTTTTGTATCACCAGGAACATAACCTAATAAATTTCCGTCAAGTGAAACACTAAATTCAAGGATACCAACTCCACTATCCGTTGCATCAATATTTAGTACACCAGACTCAGCATTATATGTTGCATTTACCTCTGGCGCAGTTGTATCCACATATAATGGATATTTATCTGATTGCCATTCTGCACCCTTGTAATCTATCAACGATTTAATCTCGTAGTAGTATACACCATCATCTACAACATTTGATAGATTTTTTCCATCCCATGCTCTTACAGGGTTGAAACTATAATACGAACCATTACCACCGTCAAAATATGTTTTGACAACATCATGCTCAACCAATACGCGACGTATTTGCTTCTCGTCCTCGTTCAAAATATTGAATTGCATTTCTGTTGCGTTACGCATAAATGCTGGTAACGGATAAACTGTATCATACTGTCCGTCTCCATTTGGTGATACTGGGTAATAAAGCTTTCCATCTATTTCAACAGGTTTAACGAAATATCCTTCTTCTCCGAATAACATGTCATGCCCGACACCAGGTCCAAACAATTTGTCAAAGTTATAGAATCTTTCCTCACCCAAGTCTTGAATGCCATCAAGTACTTCTGGCTCGTCCCAATTACCATAAAAGCCAACATATGGAATAGAAAGATCAGCAATTGTTTTATCTTCCGGTGTTAATTTAACAAAACCTTCGACAAAGATGTTTTCTCTTAAATCAAAAGAAGTTTTCTCCCCGTCTGCTGTAAGACCTGGGATTTTTGCATTTGTTAAATCAACAGATACTGTAAATGAGGTTGATTCTTCAGCAGGTACTGTAATTGATTCTGGTGAATCGATATTTACATCTTTCATGTTACCTGCAATTAATGCGTTATAGTCTACATCAGTAGTTTTTTGTAATGTATCTGCTAATACACTTGTATCCACATTGTAAGTAACATCTTTATCTGAAATATTTTCTGCTGTAAATGTCATTTCAAATGTTTTAGATTGGAAATCTTTTAATTCAACCTTTGCCTCGTCTGTAGAAGAATCCACAATTGTCACAGGAGTTCGTACTGCACTAAGCAGTTGCATCATACCTGCACCTTGACGTCGCGGAGAAAACGGCTGATCATTAAGATCCATAATGACATCAGCAGTATTCATTAATAATACTTTAGCCAAACGTGTACGTTCTTCATTAGACAAGTCAGCAAATCTATCATCTTTTTGTAAATATTGTTGTACTAGTGCTGATCCACCGGCAACATGTGGCGCTGCCATTGATGTACCACTTTTCACTCCATATTTATTATCATTTAACGTAGAGTAAATATTGCCCCCTGGAGCAGTTATTTCTGGCTTAAGTTCTAAACTAGGAGTTGTACCCCAAGAAGTAAACTCAGTCATTCTGCCCATTTCAGGTGATTCTTCTCTATTAAGTTTTGAAATATTTAAAGCTTTAGGACCTTCACTTAATACCTTTTCAAGTTCGGTTCCATCTTCAGCGTGTAACATTGTGAATGGTATTGCCCACCCACCTTGGTCCTTATAAAATTGTGATTGGCCATGATCATAAACAATAATACCGATTGCGCCAGCTGCTGCAGCATTATTTGTTTTATCAATAAACGCCAAATCACCACGTTTTACCAAGACCACTTTACCTTCTACATCAACACTAGCGAAGTCTTCTGCACTTCCACAGACCTTACATGCTTCTCCCGGTACTTCTTCAACACCTTTTAACTGTGACAAACTTACTACCTCAAGTTCTTGAGAAGCAGCCAAATCTGTCCAATCATCAATGCCATATCCGGTTGCTTGGAAATCGCCTACAGAAAGTTTATGTTCATATAAATAAGCTGTATTACCGGATGCTGCGACTGATATGGAGTCTGTATTTAATCCTGGTGCACCCACAACACCTATATCAGGATTTTTATAAAATGGGTTGTCCCATCCGTAACCAATGTTACCAGAATTACCTGCAGAGATTGCGGAAACAATTCCATTTTCTACTGCTCTCGTAATCGCTAGATCTTCCGGACTGTTAGCTTCATAGAATGATGCTGTTGAACCAAGGCTCATGTTTAGAACGTCGGCCCCAAGAGCAATAGCATCATCAATTGCAGCTAAATACACATCAGACCAAGTCGATTCAAAGTTCGGATCATTACTAAATACTTTCATGCCTAATACTTGCGCTTCTGGCGCTACCCCTTTAACGCCGCCATTTTGTGTATCGCCATTGGCTGCTACAATCCCAGCAACATGCATACCATGCTCTGAAGTTGCTGGTTTAACAGTATTGTTATGATCAAAATAGTTGTGACCGAATGGCACTTTTTCTGTGAAGTATTTACCTTCGACTTCTCCCTCACCAACAATTGCCTTTACTTCTTTTTTAGTCAGTTCCTCTTCCGTATCATCACTTAACACAAAGTCTCTATGTGAAGGGTCCACGCCAGTATCAATTACTGCTACTACCATTCCTTCACCTTTAAGATTTGCATCCGCCCAAGTTTGATGTGATTGAATGTACTCATGACTAGTATCCAAGTTGGGCTCAACTGGACGATTATATTCATTTGCTAAGTATACATTTTTTACGTTTGGTACAGCTTCAATCTTTTCAATGTTACCGAACTCTACTTTTCCACTGAAACCATTAAATGAAACTGCATAATCATAATTATAATTTATGTCAATACCCTTTGATGAAATTGCACTTTTTGCAGCCTTTTGCTGTTTTTCTACTTTATTCGTTAATGAGTCTTTCATTGATTGCGCGAGTCTTTTATACATTACACCCTTTTTGTTCGCATATTCTAAAGGTGTTTCTCCATCTAACTCCACAATTACCCTTACTTTCTCACTGTCTTTAAAGTTAGCATCTAAAGTGGGTTTTTTTATCTTATTAATTTTATCTAGTTGACTGGTTTTGCTTAATTTTGATTTATCGATTGATATTGCTTTGTCATTTGTACTAGCAAAGGCAAATGTTCCATTTGATAGTACTAAAAGCAAAATTAAAATGATAGAAAAGACTTTTCTAAATCTGTACATTAATTGCTCTCCCCCTATTTATTTTTTCGTCCAAAACCCAATCTCCTTCCCTACCATATTTTGACACAATTTCATCATAATTTTACAATGTTTTAAATTGAAAGTCAATTTGTTTTAAAAATTTTCTAATAAATTTAAATAAACCAGAATTAGGATCTTGATCTATCCTGATATTTCTTGAATAAATGAATTTGAATTTAAATTTACAGAAAGTTTACAGAAAATTAACGGACCATTAATTGTTACTTCCCATTGTTTATTATATTATTGAATATATCGAACGATTAATCTTAAAGGAGTCCGAATGCTTTATGAACCAAGTAACGATTATGGGAGTTCCCTTTATACATACAGACCAAAAATCCTTCATTTCCTTATTGGATAATAGGATTCAATTACATGAAAAAACCTTTGTTGTTACGGCAAATCCTGAGGTTGTCATGATGGCCAATGAAGACATGGCTTTTATGGATCTCATTCATCAGGCAACATATATAACCGCAGATGGAATTGGCATTGTGAAGGCAGCCCAATTGCTAAACAAGCCATTGCCCGGACGGGTAACAGGGTATGACACGATGATTGGCTTATTAGGAAAAGCCAATGAAAAGCAATACAAAATCTTCCTGCTTGGTGCGAAAAAAGAAACACTACAAATGGCAGAGAATAGGATTGCCAATGATTATCCTGGAATTAAGATAGTTGGTTCCCATGACGGGTATTTTGATTGGCACAACAACGATATTGCAGAGCGAATAGCGGATGTGAAACCAGACATTACATTTGTGGCATTAGGTGTTCCAAGACAGGAAAAATGGATTTCGGAAAATCTGTCTGGATTTGACCGAGGCTTGTTCATTGGAGTTGGTGGCAGCCTTGATGCGATTGCTGGGACTGTCCCGCGCGCACCGGTTATTTGGCAGAAATTAAATTTGGAGTGGTTGTATAGAATAGCCAAACAGCCGAGCAGATGGAAACGCGCGATGGCACTCCCTCGGTTCGCTATTCAAATTATTAAACGGAAAGTAAAGGGATCTTCATGAGCAGGTCATCATTCGTCAAAAGTACTTTGATATTATCTGCCGCTACCTTACTATCCAAAGTTTTAGGAAGCGTGTTTCGCATCCCGCTTCAGAATATTGCTGGAGATGAGGTACTCGGTATATTTAGTATAGTGTACCCAGTCTATATGGTAGCTTTAATCTTATCTGTAGCAGGCATACCTATTGCCATCTCTAAGCTTATTGCTGAGGCCAGAGCAAAAAATGAATCTGAACATATTAGGCAAATATATTTCACCGCCAGCATTTTGGCTATTTTATTTGGAATTATTAGCTTTACATTAATCTACAGTTTTTCTTCATCAATTGCTACTGCGTTAGGTGGACCTAACACGCGGCTTGCTCTTATCGTGGTTGCCGCTACTTTATTAGTAGCTCCCTATATGGCAGTGTATCGGGGTTTTTTTCAAGGATTTGAAGACATGCGGCCAACAGCGGTTTCGCAAGTTATTGAGCAATTTATCAGGGTCGGACTGATACTTTTCGTTGCCTATTATTTAGTAAATCAAGGCTACTCTGATGACATTATAGCTGGCGGCGTTATGGCAGGATCTATTATCGGAGCACTGTTCTCACTTCTTTATTTACGAATTACCTATGTTCGATCTCCTTTCAAACTATCTTCAGGTGGAACTTATTCCTATCGGACATTTTCCATCTGGAGTATAAATATATTAAAAGTCTCCATTCCCATTGCCATTGGTACAATTACAATGGCATTGCTGAACTTTGTTGATTCCATCACGATCCCCTATAGCCTTGAATCAGCCGGAATCAAAACAAGTGATATCACCTATTTATATGGAATATATGGACGCGGGCTTTCGTTAGTACAAATTGCAACAGTACTTGCTACCTCCATCGTCCTTCCGTTAATTCCATTGATTACAACGAAATTAACAGCGAAGGAACACGATGAAACTCGCGCCATCATTGAAAAGACGCACAGAATAACGCATCTGACCTCCTGGCCGGCCGCGCTTGGACTTTTAGCTTTAACGTTACCATTAAATTTAGCCTTATTTACGAATACAGCGGGTAGCTCAACACTTGCAATTTTAGGCTTAAGTTCTGTGTTTACATCTTTAGTTGTATTAGGGACAGGGATATTACAGGGAATGAATCTGGCTAAACAAGCAGCAATGGTTATTGTAGTTGGGGTTGTGTTAAAAACTATTGCGAATATCTACCTCATTGATTTATTCGGATTGATGGGAGCAGCACTATCGACCTTAGTAGTTTACATTATCTTGTTCGTTATCAATTCCTATTATATTTCTAAACAGCTGACTTCTAAAATTGTAACGATCGAAACAGGCAAGATTGTTTTTTCATCATTAACCATGGCAGCGATTATCGGAATACCTACTCTGTTTATCAACTTTACGGATTGGTCAAGGCTTCAGGCATTGGCTTACGCGGTTATCGCCATACTTTTCGGAACTGGATTCTATTTTATCCAGTTATATTTGATGAGAGTAATAAACAAACATACAATTAGAGGAATTCGCTCCAAGTAAGTAATTGACACAGAAAGGATTGATAGACTTGATTAAGCGCAGTTGGCTTTGGGTTATGACAATCGTTCTATTGCTTATTTCGGTACCTGGTTTATATGACAGATGGAAAACCGAATTTGAAAATAATACATATGAGCTATCCACCCCCTATCAGGAAATCTATAATTTAACAATAGATAGCCCTATTTCGATGAATAAAGCACTTTCTTCATTAAAGCAAGCTGGCTTAAATACGGTAAGTTTATCCCCTGTCACCTTGGATCAGTGGGACAAACAAGATATCGTAGAAATTTACGGTCAGGAAGAATTGGAGAAAATGTTGAAATTCAGCAATATTAAAGATGATGATTATCAACAGAAACAAGATGGGTTTTACATTACCGTACCGAAAAATTCTACTTACATAAAGCAAATTAAAAAAAGCTTCGATCCGATAGAAGTAACGATAAATAATCAGTCTTTATATTTTATTCCGGATGAAGATGGCACTTTACGTCATGCCAATATGGGATACAACAAAGAAGCTATTAAACTAGTAAAGAAACATGATCTCAACTACATTTTGCGAGTGGAAAATGTGAATGAAACAAAAGACGGCGTTGTTACAAATAGTGCTAGGAACGAGCATACAATGGAACAATTAATCAATCTGAAAAGTGAAGATGCACCGAACATATTGTTTTCAGGGCAGGAAGTAATTGGCTATCCTGACCTTCAAAATGCCAAGACCTGGGCGAATCAACTTAACGAAGTTGGCTATCAGTTTTATAGCATTGAATTCGCTAACCAAATGGGCTTGCCATCAATTGCAAAAGAAACAAATTACGATTTCATCCGGCTCCACAGTATGCGCCTTGGGACCGAATCTGCCGAGGAAAGTGTTGACAGAGCTGTGCGTGCTATAAAAGAACGGAATATCAGGTCCATCTTTTTTCACTTTCCAAACGAAGAACCTGTTGAAAGTTTGGCAGCGGCTACGGGCTTTTTGGATGCAGTAACCGAAAATATGCCTGGGTCTTTCAACGCTGGATCTCCAGAACCTTTCAGGGAAGTTTATACGCCCCTTTGGATAAAGGCAGCTGTTTTGTTAGCGGGTATCTTGTTCACTTATCTGGCTGCGAGCATTATCGAAAATAAAAAAATAAGGTTGGCAGCACCAATATTTATGTTTTTATTGGCACTAGCTTCCTTTGCTATACATAATCTAATTGTAATAAAGGCTTTTGCCTTGATTATCGCTATCATCACACCGATTTATGCTGTGATTTCATCCAGTGACGGAACCACCACTATTCGAAATATTACGTTCCGGTATTTAAGAGCTATCGGAATAAGCTTTGCCGGGATTGCAATCGTAACAGGACTATTGAATGGCAACGCATTTATTACTGGATTCGAATTATTCAGGGGCGTAAAGCTCGTGTATGTCATCCCTATTCTGTTCCTGGCTCTTTATATTTTGTTCAGTAAAAGATTTGGTTTCATGAATGCTAAGGAAGTTATTACCGTCTTGAGATCACCAGTGAAGTATTGGCATATCATCAGTCTTATGATTATTGGATTTGTCATCTTTTATTACATTAGCCGTACAGGTAATGCCGGTTCGGTCAGTGAAATTGAATTACTGATCCGGCATAAATTAGAGGAGTATTTATACGTAAGGCCCAGAACCAAGGAGTTTTTAATCGGTTTCCCGCTATATATTTTAGCTTTGTACACCATGGGGGTTAATAAAAAGTGGGGTAAATTCCTGCTTATCCTCGGTGTGATTGGGTTTTTATCAATTATGAATACCTTCACCCACTTCCATATTCCGTTACATATTTCGTTGTTACGGACTGCCTATAGCATTGTAATAGGTTATATCCTTGGTATCTTTCTGATTTATCTAGTTAAAATCTGTTTTCGTTACATTACCAAAACAATTCATGCGAGGTGGTCCTGATGCACATCGTGTTGTCCGGTTATTATGGCTTTGATAATGTAGGAGATGAAGCTATTCTGTATTCTATTATTCAAGCCATGAGAAAAGTTGAACGAAGCGTTGACATTACCGTGCTTTCACACAACCCTGGATCAACCATGGAAACATACCATGTCAATGCCGTTAGTCGATGGAATTTTAAAGAAATCAGCCGTGTTATGAAAAAAGCAGACGGCCTGGTTAGTGGTGGTGGCAGCCTGTTACAGGATCAAACCGGGATTAAGTCAATACCATATTACACCGGAATAATAAAAATTGCCCAGTGGTACCAAAAACCTGTTTTCATTTATGCGCAGGGCATGGGACCGATTAGAAGCAGATTAAACAAATGGATTGTAAAAAGGACACTTAATAACGTTGACCAAATTACCGTAAGAGATAGTAATTCGAAAAACCTGTTAACGGATATTGGTATAAATAAGTCCACCAGTATTGTACCAGATCCAGTAATCGGCCTCGATAGCAGTAAATTTACCAACAGCTGGGTCGAACAACAGCAAATTAGTAACCCTATAATCGCGGTTAGTGTACGGAACTGGCCAACCGCTATACCGTATAAGGAAAAAATGGCAAGTTGTCTAGATCAACTAGTCTGTGACGGCTACGAAATTGTCTTTGTTCCAATGCATGGCAAATACGATGAACGGGCATCGAAGGAAACTGCTGAATTGATGACAGAGAAAAGCTGGATAGCTCCACACGATTCAAGCATAGAGGAAAAGATTTCGATTATCGGGCAATCACGTGTATTAATTGGCATGAGATTGCACTCGCTTATCTTTTCATCGATTACCTGTACGCCTTTCGTTGCCATATCCTACGATCCGAAAATTGATGCCTTTGCATCCATATGTGAACAAACTGTTGCGGGGCATGTTAAAAAAGATGACTGGGATGACATAATGCTTCTTTACCACGTTAACCAAGCACTGGCAACTGGCGGGGAACAGCAGCGTATATTTGAAGCTAAGGTAAAGAAAAACCAACTAGCAGCACTGGATACACCGAGGTTAGCCCTTCAACTATTCTCAACCGGGGTCCCCCATGTCAGTGGCGATATTGGTGTTAGGGTTAAATAAGCTACAAAAAAACGACCGCTGCTGTGGTCGTTTTTTTTTACCTCTACCTTCTAACGGAAAGCTTCTGTTGTTCCGGCAACTTCCCAAATATAACCCAGTAATGTGGTATATAACGGAAGGTAAACCTAACAACTATGCAGCTAAGCAAGCCAATAAAAATAAACGTCAGCAATTGCCAGCTATGATACAGTAATGGACTGCCTGTTGAGAGAAATCCTCTAAACATCATTAAGAACAATGGATGAATAAGATAGATGCCAAAGGATGTCGCCCCGATCTCCATGAACAATGCCTTTGTATGACTGCTAAATCTTTTGTTTGCAGCATGTGCCAGATAAAACAACACCAGCCCAGCTAACAAAGCATTATTTGCCCAGGTAAATTCGTAGAGATAACTGGTAACTATATGAGGAAGCAGAACCGCTACTTCGTCATATGCCTTTACTCGCACCAGGTACATAAACCCTGTATATCCTATAACCATTGCTCCATAGCCAATAAGTATCGGCACCATTATCCTGTCCTTATAGGAGCGATTCCTCATCTTCTCCCTAATTTCAAAATAATAGATACCTAGATACGCCCCAACAAAATAAAAGGATAAGTAAGATAATGAAATGGATCCTTTCAATGTAATATGAAAGTAATTTTTATTTAGAATAACCCATATCCACTGCATTAGGATTCCTATCCATATCGCATTTTTCCTAAGAAACGGTAATTTTTTAAACGTAATTAACAGCAGCGGAAAGAGTATGTATAACTGTACACTAATGAAAACAAAATACAAATGTGGGTGTGCTTTCCCTAAGGCTAATAGTGTTAAGAATTTATTCAAAGCAAATGATAGACTCGGATAATCATAATAAATGTACCATTTGATTACAAAATAAATACTAGAGAAAATAATATATGGAACCAGAATAAACTTCAGCCGTTTTATGTAAAACTTCTTCATTAACATCCAGTTAGTTACCCTGGGATAGTAATTGTAAAATAATACAAAACTGCTCAACATAATGAACGTTGGTGTCCCAAGCTTCCCAGCAATATTCAGGAAATTGTACACCGGAAAAAGCAATGAGTCCCTCGGTATAGTTGTAACCCCACTTGAGGTAGCGTGTACTACTAACACAGCAATGATTGCGAATGCCCTGGCGAGTTGAATTTCATCTAGGCTTACTCTTCTATGATTATTTCTCATATTATCACCAGTTTACTTTTTAAGTTTCGTTCCTTGCATAAAACGCAAGACCGGGCGATAATTTTCTCCAATTAATCCAGTAACCTCGACTATCAGTTCGATCGTAATCAGCAGACCTACAATCACAAGTGTGGAGCCCCATAAGGTTGCCCGCGTAAAGATAATCGCGGCAATACTGAAGTAACCGCTCATCGCATAGATTAAAATCACTGTTTGCCGATGGCTATATCCCAAATTGATTAAACAGTGATGCAGGTGGAATTTATCAGCGGTTGCCAGTGGTTGCCGCTTTAACATCCGACGAACAATCGCAAAGGTGGTATCTAGTAACGGCACCCCAAGAATAATAATGGGTACAATCAGTGAGAATATCGTAACATTTTTAAATAGCCCTACGACAGCCAGCACACTAATCATGTACCCTAAAAATAACGCACCTGTATCACCCATAAAAATCTTTGCTGGATGAAAATTATAAAAGAGAAAACCAAGCGTACTGCCTAGTACAATTAAACCTACAATGGCAACAAAGGTACTTCCCATCGAAATAGCCATCCCGGAGATGGTTAATAACGCAATCGAAGAAACCCCAGCGGCAAGACCATCCAACCCATCTATCAAATTAATCGCATTTGTAACTCCTACAATCCAAATAATCGTTAACGGAATCGAAACAAGATAATCAAATTCTATTTTTTCGCCAAAGGGAATCGTAATAAATTCTATTTGAATACCACCAGCAACCGAAACAATGGCAGCTAATACCTGACCCGAGAGCTTAACCTTAGCGGGTAATTCCAGCAAGTCGTCCAACACACCTACTGCTGTTATAATGATGGCACCTGATATGATTGGCCAGGCGGTTGTAGGCTCAGGCATAAAAAGCACTATTCCTAACAAAGAGCTTAAAATAATCGCTAGTCCACCCAACCTTGGCATTACGTTTTTATGTATCTTTCTTGCATTTGGCTGGTCGACTGCACCAACCCTTATTGCAAGTTTTTTTACAAAAGGTGTCATTATTAGCGAGACAATAAAACAAACTACTAGGGCAAAATATTCCATTGCAATCCTCCTACTTGAGCTAGATTAAATGCAGCATTATGAAGTATTCAACCCAATTATAAGTAATTAAAAAAATTATTCAATACATGTTTTGTTAAGATTCTGTAAATTTAATGTAAACATTAATCCAGATCGATTGGAAGCTTGATTTGTCGGTAAACATAAAAATATGATACCTTTAAAATAGGTTTTTCGACGTATTTATAGAATTTTACCACCAACTATACGGGAGGATATAGCATGAACAAAGTGAAATATACGATTATGGGGATCGCCTTATTTGTTTATACACTGGCTGTCATAGGGGTTACAACAATGATTGTTCATCCAAATCCAGCAGAAGTTGATCAAGACACCACTTTAACCGAACAGGATATCGATAATATGTGTGATGAACGAGAAAGTGTTGGTTTTTAAGCACAGAAAATCCTCCGCCCTCATTGGGAGAGCGAAGGATTTTTTTATTCCTCTTCTACTTCAATCTTCTTGTTTCCTAAGATTAAATAGTTTAGTTCTTCTTTCGGAATTTTATTGAATTCGGTTCGTTTAACAAGATAGAACACTGCACCTAGAACAATCCATGCCAGCAAGGCTATTCTTGACTCTATACCTAAGAATGCTGGTGATCCGGGTATTAATAACAAACCAATAAAGGTTATACTTGCCAGCATTCCAATAATCGAAATAAACTTCTTCCCTGGCGCAATAACATGTTTAGCTGAATTAAAATCACTGCTCATTGACCATTTGAAGATGCTGAATGCTGTAAAACATGTATAGAAATAGGCTATCGAAACACCGATTGATGACATATCCACCACCCATAATAATGCCTCGCGACCAAACCATGGTGCGAACATGGCGAGGACTGCGGTGAAAATGATTCCAACATATGGCGTTTTATACTTTGGGTGTACCTTTGAAAATACTTCAGGTAAAATCTTAGCACGTGACATTGCGAATAATAGGCGACTGGCGGATATGATGAATCCGTTTAGACCTGTGAAAATACCCATACTTAACGCGACTGCTAATATGACCAATCCAAAGGCTCCTAGAACATCCTTGACCGCTGCCGCAGTGCCCCAAATGTTTCCTGCCTCTGCCATTGCTTGCCAAGGGCTGGCCATTGCCGTTGCAATAATCATGAAACTATATAGTATTCCCGAAAATAATATCGCCAAAATAATCAGTGAGAATGCCTTTTTAGATGAAAAATTAAATTCCTCTGCAGCCTGAGGAACGTTGTCAAACCCAACATATGCCCAGGGTGCAATTGCTACAATTGATATAATTGCTGCAAATGTTGTTGTATCTGTTGGAAAATAGGGCTTTATATCTGATAATGATGTGCCAGGGCTTCCACCTATTAATATTGTTATTAATGCTACTCCTGCAAGCATAATAACACAGAAAATAAATTGCATACGCCCTGTTAATCCAGTACCGCGAACATTTAAATATCCGAATATGATAAGTACCAGGGATGCAATAAGTACTTCCATCCCATAAACATCCCAACCAGCAATTTGATAAAGATGAAGGTTTTCTATAACCTTAGGGAAAATAAACTTAAACATTAATGCAAATGCTGATGCGTTTAAAGCAACAATACATATGTATCCAAGTGTTAAGAACCAGCCGCAAATAAATGCATGTGTTCTTCCTAAACTAACAAATGCGTAGGCAAACTCCCCTCCAGATACCGGGAAACTTTTTATTAAAAAACCATAGCTAACTGCGATTAACATCATTAGCGCTGCACCGATTAAGAAACCGATGATGACTCCAAGTGGTCCGCCACCGCTCATCCAGACTGTTGGTTGTACAAATGCACCCCAACCAATTGAGGATCCCAGGGCAATTGCCCATACCCAGTGTGGCTTTAATGACTTTTTGAGTTGCGTTCGCTCTTCCATGCTTCGTCTCCTTTATGAAACCTCTTTTTATGCTATCCCTCTTTTATATCAAAATTTGATTGGAATCGCAATTTATCTATTTATTGATATATAAGAGTTTTTCCCTTCATGTTAACGAAAAATTCATGTATGCAGTATACACACATGAATTTTGTTGGAAAATGGGTTTATTTGGTTGAATATAATGATTTGAAACCATATATGTTGAATTTTGCTTTGAACTTTTGTATTCCTGCATAAAAGAAATAAGCAATGAAAAAGACTGCTGGAGTAAATAAGATTTTCCAGGTAACTGTATCCTGAATTGCGGTAAGTCCAAATCTATCCATTAGAATGCGTATAAAAAACATAATAAATACATGGGACACATATATTCCTACAGCATTTGCCCCTATCTTTGATATAAATGTATTTCTACCTATATTAGGATGCTTAATGATTGCAAGAAACAAAATAATGATTAGTGGAATCGTTGTAATAAAATAGTTTTGTGCATTACCACTAAATATCTTCATGGTAACAAATGCCTCTAACACTTGTACGAAAGATAATATGATAAGCAATATTAGGTACTCAATATTTACAATTTTATACGCAAATACTTTGACCTGATCATAGTATTTGGCAAACAATGCACCCATCGTTATATAGAATAAAGCAAAAAATATAGCATCACATGTGTTTAACGTCACTTCATGAAAAGCTGAATAGGATTGACCGAACAAACCATATATATGAAGTCCAAGGCTTACGATAAACAATACTTTTAGTAGTCTCATCTTCATAAAAATAAATACAATGATGATCGCCCAGATCAGCGCCGGTAAAAACCATAAATGGTATTGCGGTGAATCGGATCCGTAATAAAAAATATCCATAAAGTTATAACTGTTAATGTAATCAACAAACATGGATGATAGTGCTTCTGTTGTCTTTTCCGTCTCAATGAAATTTGTTATCAATTCAAATAAAAAGTAAAAAATAAACCAGGAAAAATAAAGCTTTATTAGTTTAACGGTATATTTCTTAAAATACTTTATCTGCTTTTTCAATACAGATTCATTGCTATCTTGAATACTAATCATTTTCTGCATAAATAAATAGCCAGATGTTATAAAGAAAAATGGCACCGCAAAACGGGCAAAGGAATCAATAAAAAAATCTATATCATCACCGTTCATACTGCCAACTTGTACTCCACTCACTGTTCCTGTATGAATAGCCGCTACAAAAAATATTGCAAAAAATTTTACGAAATCAATACTATAATTACGTTCCACGTTTTTTAAACACCCCGATGAAATACATTTCTGCTTGTTGTTTTGAATAGTTTGTTTTAGAAAATCTCTAGTACATTTAATTATAAAATTCGTTTAGACTATACATTTTATTGGGGCTTGGGTTTTATAGTCCTAATAAAAGAACAATGAGGCTATCCCACCCTTTGTGGAATAACCTCATTACAGTTAATTCTTACTATCACTATTTAAGTTATTTTCAGCATCGGTCGTTTCCCCACCAGATTCATCATTATCTTCCTCAACCGAATCATCCGATTCTTCAGGGGTGCTATTTTCACCAGACGATACATCTGCGTCCTCTTTTCCTAAATCTGTATCTTCGTTTGTGTCTTCCCCGTTTCCATCCTTACCTTGTTCATTGGTTACCCTAGAATCATCTTCTTCAGGTGTCTTTGATTTTTTTTCATTAGTACCAACTGATGTATCTTGTTTTTCGGTTTCCCCCGTTTTTACATCACTAGCAAAATCCTTTTCAACCTCCACCTCATAATCACTGCTCTCCTTACCAACATAGCTTGAATTACTGCTAGAACTATAAAAGGTATCCGGTTCCGATGTATCAGGTTCCCACGTCGACTCATATTCCACGCTTTCTTCTTCGTTTACAGGTTGTTCCACTTCAACCGGTTCCACAATTTCATCTTCAACTTGCTCTGCTGTGTCGAGGGTCATTTCCTCACTGGGCATTCTTTCAACAGTAGGAAATTTAAAGTTTTCAATGGCAATTTCTGAGGTTGGCATATTCGTTACGTTATTTAGTTTTTCTGTTTTTTCACTTTTCACTTCTGCCGGTTCTTGTTGGACGGTGTTTTTTGGTGTATTAACATTATGTAGGATGATAATTGCGATAACTGCTATAACACTTAAAATATTTGCTGCGATGATGATCTTTTTCCACCTTGACTGCCTGTCCATTTTACACCTCCATATTTTTACAAGTTTATTCCATCATATAAAAGTATAGTCCGAAAGTAAAACCATCTCACTACTATTCAGATTATTTGTCAATTTACTGTCCTCTCTCCCGCCTCTTAATTAATTTTTTCCATGCATCTACTACTGGCTTTCTGCCGTTTAGGACGAGTCCGGC
This sequence comes from Virgibacillus phasianinus, assembly GCF_002216775.1. Taxonomy (GTDB): domain Bacteria; phylum Bacillota; class Bacilli; order Bacillales; family Amphibacillaceae; genus Virgibacillus_F; species Virgibacillus_F phasianinus. The sequence continues at coordinate 1,597,314 of NZ_CP022315.1, read as the reverse complement.
ATATTCGGCAAATATATGAATAATAACCAGCACAATGAAAAAGGCGATGATTGTCACATATAGCTTCGCATTTGAAAGTAAAATGGCCATGCAGCCAAATAATGCGCTGAATCCATAAATAATCAATACGGACTTGCGGTGGCTGTATCCGGCATGCAGTAAGCGGTAATGGATGTGTTTGTTATCGGCAAGCATGATGTTTTCCTTGTTGTATGCCCGCCTGACAATCGCAAACAATGTATCAAAGATTGGAACGGCCAGTACGATAATTGGGATGATAAAACTGAACAGGGCGATATTTTTGAATAAGCCTAGCATCGATACAACGGCAATGGCATAACCAAGAAAATTCGAACCGGTGTCGCCCATATATATTTTTGCCGGGTAAAAGTTGTGAAACAGGAATCCAATATTGGCACCGATTAACATGATGCACAGATACGCCGCTGTTAGCTGTACGTCGATGAGTGCCATGATGAACATGCTGATGAGCGCAATGGTCGATACACCAGTTGCCAAACCGTCCAGGCCATCGATCAGGTTGATGGCATTGGTGATGCCGATGACCCATAGGACGGTGACAAGCACGCTGACAATCCCTAAATCAATCATGCCAAAGAATGGAATGGTAATCCTGTCGATAATCAGTCCGGATGAGATCAGGAATGATGCAGCAATCAGTTGCCCCGTTAGTTTGATGACAGGGCGTATTTCATATTTATCATCAATTGCACCGGTAATCAGGATAACGATAGCGCCAGCCAGAATTTCCGGTAAATGTTCGTTTTCTGGTTTTATGTAAAATCCAGCCAAAATAACACCAAGGAAAATGGCGATTCCGCCAAGCTTTGGTGTGATTGCTTTATGGATTTTTCGATGATTCGGGAAATCCATTACTTTTAATTTAACTGCCAGCTTTTTAACTGGATATGTCAGGATAAGGGTTGAGAGTAGCGCTATCAGAAAAGCAATAGCTAGTTCGATGTAGTTAAGCATAGGATTCTCCTAAGTGAATATATTACCTCTGATTATAGCGAATGATGTCGAGGATGTGCAAGCACGGGGTGAAGTTGGTGCGGTGCCATTCGACTGCCGCGCCTTAATGTTGGGATCAGCTTTCCCCCGTGGTTCCAATCCCATGCAAAATATATTTCACTGTCTGCCTGATTTCCACCTCATCATCCCATTCCTTGTTTGGCTGCACAATAAATCGAGTCACCAGGAAGCCGATGATTGTTGGGACTACCATACGGATTAAGGTCTCGTTCGGCAGGTTCTGCAATTCCCCTTTATTTTTATAATAATCCAGAGATTTGTTGATTGCAGGGTATACCTTTTCGTGGAATATCTGTTTAAATGTTTCCTGAATGTCTGGATGAAAGGCAAGTTCCTGCACCAATATTTTGATTAAGTCTACATTTGCCTCGGCAAATTCAAATCTATTTTTTATGAAATAATAGAGGAATTCTTCGAGGTGACCGTGATTCTGCTCGAAAACCTGGTTCACAAATTTATCTGCGAGTACTGGCGCAGATAATTTCATCATAACAGGGCCAACGATTGCCACGAGCAGATCCTTCTTTGTTTTGTAATGACGGAAAATGGTTCCCTCAGCAACACCTGCCTCCTTAGCAATTTCACTGGTTGACGTGTTGTGATAACCTTTATCCGCAATGAGTCTGATGGCTGCTTCCATTATCTTTTCCTGCTTTGGTGTCATTCCTTTTACCTCCGATTACAGTTTGCGATGTCGTTTCAATGCGATAACATTCAGGATAATAAATACGATTGAAAAGCCAAGTATGACGCTAATATCCACTGGGATGCTGCTAAGCGACTGGCCGCGAATCATGATTTCCCTGAGTGCATCCGCACCGTATGTTAAGGGCATAATTTTCCCGAGTATATCCATCCAGCTGCCCGGCTCGATATAAAATAGTCCGGAAAAGAATACTTGCGGGATGATGACGATTGGAATGAATTGAATCATTTGGAATTCATTTTTTGCAAATGCTGATAGCAGCGTGCCAAGACTCAGTGCTGTTAAAGCTAATAGCAAGGTTATGAGCAGGACAGCAAAGAATGCTCCTTCCATATAAATGTTAAGAACGTAAACTGAATAGGCTACGATAATCGCGGACTGGATAATGATGAAAATGCCAAATCCGCACAAATAGCCCACGACGATTTCCCATCGTTTCAGTGGTGTAGCAAGCAGGCGTTCCAACGTGCCTTGTGTCCGTTCTCTAAGAAACGTTACACCCCCGATTAAAAAGACGAAGAAGAATACAAAGAAGCCAATTAGGACTGGTCCGATGTTATCAAATAAATCAAGATCCGTTGATCCGTGTAAAAATTCGATGTCCGGATTTAAAGCATTAGGATTTAACTGTTTCGATGCTTTGGATAGAACCTGCTGGACGGCAGATGTCGCATTCGGGTCGCTGCCTTCCATCGTCACACTGACTTTATTTTTCTCCAATTGAATATAGGCATCCACATCTTTGTCCTTGAGGGCCTGCACCGCTTGCTTAGCGCTCATTTCTTTTATTGTTGCCCCTTGCTCCTCCAGGCTATCCTGCATTTGTGCTGGAACATCGGTGACCGCAATGGTTGGCTGATAGTCATCCATATCCAGCACCAGCCATAATAGGGTCATCACAAACAACGGCGCGATCATCATTAGTGCAATGCTTCGTTTGTCACGCATGAATTGCTGGACGATTCGTTTGATAATGGCACGTATTCGCATCTCTTACACCTCCGTCCTTTTTCCAAAAGATAAAAATGCATCTTCCAGTGTTTGGGTATTACTCTTCTCTTTCAGATCTGTAGGACTTCCCTGGGCGATGACATACCCATCCCGAAGAAGTGCCAGATTGTCACACTTTTCCGCTTCGTCCATTACATGTGTCGTGATGACAATCGTCGTTCCTTGTTCCTGCAATTGACGTAAGTCTTCCCAGATGGATGCGCGGAGGACCGGATCAATGCCAACGGTTGGTTCATCAAGGATGAGCAGACTTGGTTTATGCAGGAGTGCCACTGCCAGGGACATCCGCCGCTTCATTCCGCCAGAATATTTATCGAGTGATTTATGGAGATGATCCGTTAGGTTAACAATTTTTGCAGCCTCTGTTACCCGTTCCTTCCGTTCCTTTTTTGGAATACCATAAATGCTGGCAAAAAACTCAAGGTTTTCTTTCGCAGTCAGTTCACTGTATAATGCATCAGATTGTGCCATGTAGCCAATGTTTTGCATTTGTTTTAATGATGGCATTTTATTGTTAGCGATGGTAACTGTTCCGTTAGTCGGGTTCAGCAGTCCAATCATAATTTTTACTAAGGTTGTCTTCCCGGAACCTGATGGGCCGAGTAAACCGAACAGCTGTCCACGCGGGATGCTTAAATTCACTTCTTTTAAAACTATTTCCTTATGATAATTATGTTGAATATTCGTGAGTTCGATAAATGCAGACATACGGGATTGCCTCCTTTTTGTTGCTGATTTATGGATGGTGAGTGATTACTCACGTTCATTATATGTGATGTATTCCAGTTTGTAAACTTTTGATTTGGAAGCGCGCATCTAATCATTATTTACCTCGCTTATTCATAGATATTATTGATGTGAACTTTTTCATATAAGGAGCTGGGCGACGTGCAATTTTATTATGGAAATCAGTGGCCTCTGCGTGTGCTTGATGAAGCGGAGTTCTGGAAGGAACAGGAGGCCGAGCACACTGTCGTAATTCGGGAGTTATTGCCCGATTTGGAGCAGGAATTTGTGGACGGTTTAAATCGCTGGGAGGATGTTCTGAAGACGACAAAACAGCATGTGACGCGGTTTATTGAGTCTGTCATTCGGAGCAAGAATCACATCTCACCGCAATTATCACAGCAAGTGTTAGACCTTGCATCATTTTGTTTACAGGAAAGCGTAGCATTCATCCAATTTTGCCGTAAGATCAAAACAGAAAGCAAGTCTGTGGTGGGTAATCCGATGGCAAAGACAGTCATGGACCACATCATAGACGAATCAGAATACTTTATCGGCATTGCCCAAACAATCCTATACGAACAATAACCAGTGTGGGGACAGTCCCCCATTACACTACTGCGTTAGCGCGGTAGTGTGGCGGGGGACTGTCCCCACACTTGTATGTAATATAGGGGATGCGCTCAACTTATGCTATAATATGGTTTAGTTAATTTCGGGAAGGTTGGTGTGGCGCATGAATATGGATATCTCAATTGCCAAGGTATGCATGCTGGCTGGGAAAATTATGCTCGAAAGCGGTGCTGAGACGTATCGGGTGGAGGATACAATGAACCGGATCGCTGTCTCGTATGGTTTATCAAACGCCCAAAGCTATGCGACACCGACCGGGATTATTTTTTCAGTTGATCGTGTTGAAAAAACAAACTTTATTCGGATTTCAAGACGTTCGACAGACCTACATAAGATTGCTGAGGTAAACAGCATTTCAAGGCAGCTGACAGGGAATGAACTAGTTCTGTCTGAAGCCTTGCTTTTACTTGAAGAAGTGGATCAGGCAAAACTGGCATTTGCCGGCTGGATTCAGGTGATAGCTGCTGCTTTTGTTGCTGGTTGTTTCACAATTATGTTCGGCGGTACTTGGACAGACTTCATACCTGCGCTGCTTACTGGCGGAATCGGCTACGCGGTCATGCTTTGGTTTGCTCAGTTAGTAGAAACCCGCTTCATTGCGGAGTTCGTGGCAGCACTTGTAATCGGTGTGCTCGCAACTTTCTTCATCTATAATGGGATGGGTGCGGAAATGGATAAGATTATTATTGGTGCGGTTATGCCGCTTGTCCCCGGCTTGCACATCACAAACGCGGTGCGTGATTTGATGGCCGGGCACCTTGTTGCAGGTGTTTCAAAGGGTGTGGAAGCAATCCTGACAGCCTTTGCGATTGGCGCTGGGATTGCGGTTGCATTTGCCATATTTTAATTTTTTCTAAAGAAAGGAGTGGGACATATGACGATTATTGCTCAGCTAGCAACAAGCTTTGTCGCAGCAGCGGGGTTTGGCGTATTATTCAATGCCCCGCGAAGGTCATTAATCAAGTGTGGGCTTGTCGGTATGCTTGGCTGGATTTTATATTATGTACTCGTCGATGCCGGGATGGAAGTGGTGCCGGCAACCGTTCTTGCAGCCATGTTAGTTGCGGTGCTGAGTCATATTTGTGCCCGCACCTTTAAGACACCGATTATCATATTTGTTGTCTCAGGAATTATTCCGCTCGTACCTGGTGGCATTGCATATGACGCGATGCTCCACTACATCAATAATGATTATTTTACCGCCGTCCAATTGTCAGCAAAAGTAATGCTGTTGTCCGGTGGAATCGCAATCGGATTAATGTTTTCAGAAGTCGCAAACCAGCTGATCCAGCGGCAAATAGTGGGAAAGATCAAGTATAAAAAACGCTCCTAAAAAACCGACCGCGCCTGTATGGAAGGTCACTGAAAAAGTAATGGATTTTAAAAAATTAGCTTTTCCCTTTACTTAGCATCTTGAATATACGGAGACTCCTCGAAAAAGAAAAAACACTTTTTCTTCGTGCGATGCCTATTCGGGGAAGCTTTCCTTATCCTGCGGGAAATGAGAGATCGGCGAGACCCCGGAGGACGGCAGTTAATGAGGCCCGACTAAAACCGCCCTTTGCGGGCAACGTCGGCTACCCCTTGCCGGGGCAAGGAGGCTCGTCACTCGCCCGCGGAAAGCGATGTATATTCAAGATGCGATGATAGATCCATCTATTTTGTACTACATTTACCTTTTTTAGTGGCCGGCTGTTTGGTGCGGTCGGTTTTTTCTAATGCTGTTATTCCGTTCTTCGTTCCGGCATAAAACCTGTTATTAACAATGTAATCGCAGTGATAATATGCATGATAAAGCCAACAAATGGAATCCATCCGATTAACGATGTGATGATTCCTAGTATACTACCCACCGTTGCGCTGTTGTTATTTTTGGACAAAATATATGTGATGATGTGAAGAATAAACATGACTAACAAAGGCGTGTACCCCTGGCCCATGATATAAATTCCACCGATTATCGGGATGCCGAGAAACGCCTCGAAGCCCCCCGTGATAATTCTCATAATTCGTGCTGCTGACATGGTATTTCCTCCGATCTTTCCTGCTGGATCTTATTAGCCTATTGTATCTTTCTTTGTTTTCGTGTGTAAAACTTCGGGTGATTGGTCTGAGTTTTGGCGGCAGCCACAAAGTCGAGAGAGAACGAGCTGCATTTGGGAGGCAGCATCCCGAACCCAGGCCACACTACCTCGAACTCAGGAGACAGCAGTTTTCCGCCCAAGTTGGACCTGCTCTCTCCCGACTTGAACCCGCCTGCACACTTCCTAGATAATATTCCTGAACTAGATTGTTTTATTTTTTGGACGATATATTTGGAATTGGCCGATATATTACTAGTTTGGCCGTTATTTCCCGAATTCGGCTGATATATTTCCAATTTGGCCGTTATTTCCGGAATTTGGCTGATATATTTCCAGTTTGGCCGTTATTTCCCGAATTCGGCTGTTATATTTCTAGTTTGGCCGTTATTTCTGAAGTTTGGCCGATATATTTCCAGTTTGGCCGTTATTTCCCGAATTCGGCTGTTATATTTCTAGTTTGGCCGTTATTTCTGAAGTTTGGCCGATATATTTCCAGTTTGGCCGTTATTTCCCGAATTCGGCTGTTATATTACTAGTTTGGCCGTTATTTCCCGAATTTGGCTGATATATTTCCAGTTTGGCCGTTATTTCCGAAATTTGGCCGATATATTTCCAGTTTGGCCGATAAAATCCAATTTTGGCCGTTATTCCCGCACGCCCGGCCCGAGTCCAACCTACTTCTTTACCCCCCAACATCGCCTCTCCACACAACAATCTATTTTTTCCTTCGTACTATTTTCCCTGTTAAGTCATCAAGCAGTGTATACACGACCGGTATCAGCAATAGCGTGAAAATGCTGGAGATACCGAGTCCGAATATGATTGTTACTGCGAGCGGCTGCTGTGTTTCTGCACCTTCACCGAGCGCCATGGCCAGTGGAATCATGGCCAAGATAGTTGTCAGTGTTGTCATTAATATTGGACGCAGGCGGCTTGGTCCCGCTTCTAATATCGCTTCATACCGGTCGACTCCTTTGCGCCTGAGAATGTTGATATAGTCAACGAGTACAATCGAGTTGTTAACCACGATTCCGGCGAGCATGATAATCCCGATGAACGCTGGAATGCTGAGCGGCAGTCCGGTGATAAATAGACCGACCATGACACCGACGACGGTTGCTGGCATGGAGAACATGATGATTAATGGAAACAGGAAGTTCTCGAATTGAACAGCCATCACCGCGTATACCAGGAAGATGGAAAAAATCAATGCGATGGATAGATCCCGGAATGATTCTGCCATATCCTGGGCCTGCCCGCCGATTTTATAACTATAGCCCTCCGGTAAACTCAGATTGTTTAATTTTGATTCAATATCATCGACCACACTTGCCAAATCGCGGTCCACGACTTCACTTGTCACATTCATCTGCGCCTGCTGATTTTCACGCAGTAATGTGACTGGGCCCTGTACTTCTTCAAATTGCGCAACAGTTTCAAGTGGTACCTGAGCACCCGTTGGCGATTGAATTTTCATATCCTGCAGGTCATTAATCGTACTGCGCTCATCTTCTGGATAGAGTAAGACAACATTCATTTCATTACCGTTTTCCCTAAACTGTGTGGCAACCTGACCGGTGAACTGTAATTGCACCTGGCTGATGACCTGCTGTTCGGAAAGCCCGTATGTTGCTGCCTTGTCTTCATTAATTTCTAAATTCATTTGTGGTACACCTTTTGCTGCTGATGATTCCGGATTGTACACCCCGTCAACGTCTGAGATGATGTTAACCACTTGTTTTGACAGATCGGCCAGCACTTCATTTTCCGGGCCGTTTAACTGAATTTGAACAGGGTCACCTGTCCCTAACCCGCCACCAACTGCACTGACAGTTACCTCCGCACCGGCGATGGATTGCAGATCTTTATCCATTTCCTGCACGATATCCGTTGTTGTTCGTTCCCTTTCAGTGGATGGGATCAACTGAATCGTGTATGTTCCTGTATTTGCGCTCGTGCTGGTCGGGTCAAAACCACCCCCGCCAACACTTACATAGCTTGTTTCCATGACATCTTGATAATTTGTTAATTTATCATTTGTTTGCTCTACTATTTCTTCGGTGTGTTCAAGCGAGCTGCCTGGCTCTGTTTCTACCGTAATTTCGATTTGCCCCTGATCCGAAGATGGAATAAATTCAGCACCAATCAGCGGGAACAAGGCAAGACTCGCAGCAATTGCAACAGCTGTTCCAAAAACAGTAGTTTTCCGGTGCTTGAGCACCCATTTCAATACACTGCGGTAGCCTGCATATACCCGGTCCATAAACCGGTCAAACCAATAGCGCCGGCCCTTGTCCTCCATCGCTTTCGACAGCAATTTTGATGACAGCATAGGTACAAGTGTTACCGCTACAACAAGTGACGCAATGAGTGAAAACGAAACTGCCAGCGCCAGGGGTGTGAATAAATCAGATGCAATTCCTTCCACATAAATAATTGGCAAAAAGACTACCAATGTCGTCGTGGTTGATGCGATAACCGCTGGCGCAAGCTCGGATGCACCTTTTGTTGCTGAATCATAGAGACTGTATCCCTTTTGTCTGTACGCGTAGATATTTTCCAAAATAACAATCGAGCTGTCGACCATCATGCCAATACCAAGCGCAAGCCCGCCAAGTGTCAGGACGTTCAACGTTTCCCCGGTGAAATACATTAAGGTAAACGTTGCGATAATCGCGATTGGAATCGATAGCCCGATTACAATCGTTGCGCGCAGGCTTTTCAGGAATAACAGCAGGACGAAGAAAGAAATGATTCCTCCAATTATTATGTTCTGCACAACGGAGCTGATTGATAGCTGAATAAATTCGGATGTATCAATAATTACGTCAAGGTTCACGTCAGATGGAAGTTTTTTGTTCAAATCCTTCATTGCATCCTTCACGTTCGTAGCGACGTCAACCGTGTTGCCATCTGATTTTTTCATTACAGATAAAACAATTGATGGGTCCCCATTCACAAGGGTAAGCGAATTGGACTTTTTAAAGGTATCCTTGACTTTCGCAACGTCCTCGATATGGATGGTGGCACCTGATTCAGTTTGAACAATTGTCTGCTTAATATCATCAACCGACTCAAGCTCACCCGTGATGCGGATTTGCAGGTCCTGATTCCCTTTGTCGACAGCACCAGCCGATGCCGATTGATTGGTGCTGTTCAGCGATTGGACAAGCGTTTGCGCCGACACTCCATATTGCCGCATTTTTGCCTGGTCCAGGATCAGCTGTATTTCCCGTTCCTTGCCACCCTCAACGGTAACAGATGCAACACCAGCCTGGCGCTCCAGGTATGGTACAATTTGGTCATCAGCAACCGCTGTTAAGGCAGCAGGATCCTTACCCGTTAACCCAATCCACATTACCGGAAGCTGGTCCGGGCTGAACCGTAAAACACTTGGGTCACCCGCACCTTTAGGAAGCATGTTTTTGACCTGGTCAATTTTTTCCCGCACATCAATGAGTGCCTGATCCATATTGACTCCATTACTGAACATCATAATGACAAGCGAGGAGCCAGACTCAGATTGCGACTGAATTGTTTCGACACCCTCGACCGAGCTGATTGCCGATTCAACCGGGCGACTGACTAAGTTTTCTACCTCTTGTGGTGCTGCATCCTCATAGGTTGTTGCCACCACAGCGATGGGAAGTTCGATTTCCGGAAAAAGGTCAATCGTAAGGCTTCTTAAAGAAACGACGCCGAGTGCAAGAATGGCAAGCACTATCATGATGACGCCAACAGGACGTTTAACAGATATATTTACTAGCTTCAAAATGCATTACCCCTCTTTCACCACATTGACCTTGCTTCCGTCGGTCAGTGTTAGTTGCCCGCTTGTTACAACCTTGTCGCCCTTTTTCACTTCACCCTTTATAGCTGTTTGATCTGACTGTGTTTCAATAATCTGGACTTTTTTCTCGATTGCCTTATCGTCTTTGATTACATAAATAAAGGCATTGCCACTTTCTTCGGTAACCGCTTCCGTTGGCACAATCAGTGCATCCTTAACTGTTTTTTCCGGAACGTTAATTTCCGCGACCATTCCCGGTAACAGTTTATCGTCCTTGTTGCTAATGGTTGCTTCAATTGGATATAGGCCAGTGTCGTTTGGCAACGTGTCGATTGCAGTAACCTCTGCATCCACCTCATTGCCTTTGACTGTAGCCGGATATGTTTCCCCCTCTTTAAACAGGGAGGTGGCTTCCGCGGTAACAGTCATATTTACTGTTAATTCATTGAGATCAATGATTACAGCTAAAGGTTTTTCTGTCGTTGCAATGCTGCCTTCCTCACCCTGAAGACTGGCAATTTGACCCGAGGATTCCGCGTAAATTGTTTGCGTTCCGATTTGCGTTTGGACGGTGGCAATGACATCATCTTCCGTTACCTGCTCGCCGTTTTCCACCTCCAGTGTTTTGATTTCTCCCGGAGCTTGGAGCATGACTGGAGTATTAGCACCCGGAGCTGTATGTCCATATTCCGTGTGCTTGATAATCATGTCACCTTTCGTAACTGCCATCGTTTCAACGGAGGTTACGGTTTCCTCATTTCCAGTCTTTTTATCCTCATCCTGATTACAAGCTGCAAGCACCGTTATTACTAACAGGGCTGCCAGCAGAATTTGCACCTTTTTCATATGTATGATTGCTCCTCTCACCGTTTGGAAATTTCAAATTGTTTATGATTATAGTTATGTAGTAGTCTAGTTATTAGTATTACGGCCGTTACCGCCAAAAGATTCATATCTTTATTTTACCCATTAATAACTTTCAAGTACAACGATATTTTACAAATGAAAAAACCGCTGGATAGCGGTTTTTAATTTGGATTATGGTCTGTGTCTGGATGTGAAGGTGGGCCGAATAGAGAGGATTTTCGCTGATGTACGATAAGCTGACTTGTTCGTTTATACTGCATGTCCAGTGTGCTTACAGTTGCATTCACATAAATTCCAGTTCCATCTTTAAAGGTTACATATGTCTTCTTATCACCACAACTCTCATACTTGTCAATATGGTGGTATGCGAGCCAGACACAATCCTTACCTTTCGTTGAGGAAGTAGGAATCAAGAATAAGCCTAATTCCGGGCTTAGAACAACAGGAACTTTACTATTTACCTTTAAAATTTGCTTGGCAGCAGTTTGTCTTCCGTGAAGCGATGATCCATACATTAGGCAATTCTTGATGAGAATTTGCTCTGGTTTATGTATCGAGCGAAATTCCCCTGTCTCCTCCATAATTAAGGAAGGGTGAATCTTTGAATCATTCCTGATAATAGCCTTTGTAGTTTGCGAAATAACAGTAAGACCAAGCTTTAACTTTTTCATAATACACCTCTTAGGTTCAATATAAGACTATTGTACTATGGATCAGACTAATTATCTATATTTTTTTCACCTTTCTGAAAAAAATTTTGGGACAGAGGGACAGGTTCCTTGTCCCAGGTTCGTTAAAGCGGGGCAAGATGTGGGTTTGACCCGTCATATTGAACCCGATAGAGGAGTAAAAAACTCGGGGAGAGAGCACACGAAACCCGGGGAGAAATAGGTTGAACTTGCGAGAAAACAAGTCCAAGTCGGGAGATAAATAGCTGTCACCCGACTTGGAAATAACGCGGATTGAGTCAAAAGTCCCGCGCCCGAAGAAGTCCTGATTGTCGTCTCCCGACTTGGCCGGATTCTCACCCGAGTTGTTTTATCGGCCTAGTATTCGCTAACTTTACACGAACAACAGCAGCATTGAACCACCCACGTTGCACGGGGTGGTCCCAAATGGGCGCTACCGCCTTTCTAATTACCTAAAAGAACACACCATTCCATTCACGAACTGGTGTGTTCTTTATATTTTGCTATTCATTTTAATCACGATTTTTTACTGTTTGAGCCGGAACTTTTTGATTCTGAAATCTTACCAAGGAAAAAACTGTCCACTTCATTTAGCTTTCCGCGCCAGAGAATCTTCCCTTTCGATGGAGTCGGTTTACTGTCGCCACAATAAATATGGGTGTTCTTCAAGTGGATAAAGTGCGCTTCTCCATCACTGCTTGAATCAACAGACTCACTTGCTTTTGTGAATTGCTCACTAAGTGCCTGCGCAATATCATTGCCATCCTCAAACGATTCACTTAACGACTCAAAGTATTCTTTTGCAGAGATCATTGTTCCTGAGATAACCGCCCCATTGACAAGCAATGATATATCTAAGGAAAAATCATGCTTATTCGCCGCTTTAACAAAAAACTCCAATATATTGTCTTTAGATGCTGATTCACTCATTTTCATTTCTCCTTTCTAGATTGCCTTAAGCTGACGTGTCATCATCGCTTTCCAGTGATGTATCGTCTTCTTCATCATCATTGGTTTCTTCTTTTTTTGTCCTTTTTGTACCTTTTTTAGCGCTTGATTTCTTTGCACTGTTTTTCTTCTTCTCTTTTACATCTTCACCGCTTTTTTCGTCTTCCTCATCTTCTTCGTCTTCTGCATCGCTATCTTTCTTTTTAGAGTTAGTAGACTTTTTTTCGCCCTCGTCCTCTTCTTCCTCGTTGTTATCAAATAATTTATCAATCTTCTCTTCCAGACCCTGCAATCTGTCTTGAAGGTGTTGATTTTCTTCTTTTAACTCTTCATAATCTTTGTCAGATTCACCTGTTTCATTCATTTCTTCTTCATTTTCGCTTTCCTGCATCAATTCTGAATCCTCATTATCCGGAGATTCTTCTTCATCCTTGTCTTTCTTAAACAGGTTCGTTGTGGACGATTTTAAGCTTTTATAGTTTTCTTTTCCAGAATCCTTCAAGCTGTTTAGTTTATCTTTGGTAAAGGTGCCAACACTTGAACTAGTATTCTTCAACGCTTCTTTACTGACCTTTGCAACTAGTTTTTTTCTATTTTTCGGTGTAGATAGATAGCCGACGGTTGCCCCTACAATTCCACCAGTGGCGGCGCGTCTGATTGAACCAGATTTACGTTTACTTTCTTTTTCTTCCGTTGCCATGAAATCACCTTCCAATTTACTGGTTATTTTCTGTTCCACTTTCAACAGAATCTAATCGATTGGTATCCATTTTGTTTTCAAGTGCTTCAAGCCGTTTCCGCAATTGTTTATTTTCTTCCTCTAAAGTGGTTGCGTTTTCTGTTGCCTTTGAACTTAAGAATGGATCTGTTTCCCACCAATCCATCCCGATTTCCTTCGCTTTATCTACCGAAGCAACAATCAGGCGGATTTTAATCGTCAGCAGTTCGACATCGGCAATTCCAACCGTGATATCTCCTGCAATAACAACACCTTTATCTAACACTTTTTCCAAAACATCGACAAGGTTACTAGGCCCGTTAGCGCTAGCGCTTTGTAATTGTTGTTCGACTGGCATAAATTGAACCTCCAATCGGGTTCCGCTAGGTTTACATTAGCCTTCCTAGTGGCCCAAGATCTATATTTAAATCTTCCGCATCCAGGCCAAAGATTTCTTTTAATTCTTCCATTTTATCCTCTAAATCCATTAAGGCAACGCCAAGATCTTCAACCTGCTGATCTGACAGGGTGCCACCTTCCACACGTCTGATCGCATGGCGTTCAACAATTTGCCTCAATAATTCAATCACTGTCATAACAAGTTCGGCAAGCCCGTTTTCCGCACTTTCCGGATCCAGATTAATCCGACCTCTAGTCTGGTTCTGTGGCATCGAGCAACTCCCTCCTTTGCTGATCAAATTTCGCTGAAGTTATTTCTTTTTGATTATTTTCATGGGATTGAACGAGCGTCTCGACAGATGCGATAAGGACGCGCAAATCCAGGTACACCAGGTCAATGCCGGCGATTGAGATAATTAAGTCGCCCTTGATGGCAACACCTTTATCGAGAATGACATCGAGTATATCGATAAGCCCAACATCCTTATTTTCAATCGTTTCTCTGGTCGACGGCATATATATCATCCCTCACTTTATGAAAAGCTGTTTCTGTTGCTTTGATACAAAATTTGTAAACTACGACGTAACTAATAACCATGTTTGGCCCCCTGCGATCGCTGCTTAAAAAATACTGCGCTTTCATGGCCTCCTCGGGCTTACGCTGAGGGCACTGAAAAAGGTATAGTTAATACACAAATATGTGGATCTATCATCGCATCTTGAATATACTACGCTTTCCGCGGGCGAGTGACGAGCCTCCTGTGGGAGCAGAAGCCTAGATGAGACCCCGGAGAGCGTAAGCTCGAGGAGGCTCATCAGCTGCCCACGGAAAGCGCAATGTTTTTCCGTAGCGGTGGATTAACACTCCTATAAAGTTATGTCGTAGTTTCTATCAACCACGATAATAGAAACAAAACGAAAACAGCCTAAGAAATACTGGAAAAGTGATAGGCTGGCCAGGGTCCTGCAGCCTCAATCCGAAAGCCTAAATCGCCCAGTTCCTTTTCAGTTACTTCAATTTCTGTTACGAAATCCTTCACTTGATCTTTTGGAAGCAGATACACACTATTCCATGTCATATCATCGCGTAAACCAGTTACATCTTTACCCCAGTTTTTCTTAATGGAAGTATCCACTGCATATTTCTTCAGCTTATCGTGTAAACTTTCACCGATACGATCCTTTTCTTTATCAAGCTCTTTATCTACCAGTGAATCAATCTTTTTCCTTTCAAAAAATTGCCTTCCACGTGGTAATTCGCTGATTTCCTTTCGTTTCTCTTCAATAGCGGCGTTACTGTTGCCAATTTGCTTCTTCAACTTATTGTCATCACTGTATATTTTAAGCGTCCATTCCTCTTTATCAGTAAGCCGGTTAAACGATTCATCAACCTTATCTTCACTGGCAAGAATGGTTTCACGCAAATTGCTTTCGTTTTTATAAATGGTGCAAAATTTTAATGGAATAAATGTGAATTTATTATCAAGTGATGCTATTGTTTCATGATGATGAAATGCCTTTTCCTGCAACCATTCCATATCATTGTTCATTTTATCTGCTATTGTTTCTTCCGAGTAATCATAGCCATTCAGTTCGCAAACAATGGCGGTTGTATGATTGATCGGGATAGTGAACAAGTTTCCTTCCCCGTCAAAACCTTTTAGCTGAGGCAGTGATTTCTCCGTTGCCTCCTGAGCTGGTACCAAGCCATATAAATAAATCAGATTTTCCATTTTTATTCATCATCCTTTTGCTTCGTCATGGCTTCCCATTGTTCCATTTCTTTTCGTTTAGCCATTTCATATCTTGCTAATAACTCTTCCTCTTTTTCTTTAAAAACATCTTCAGGTATTTCTTCTAACTCATACATCATTTGAAGCTGTATCAGCTTTTGTTGAATAGTTGGAAGGTCATAAAGTTCTTTATCTACTTCTTCCTGGACCTTTTTCGCAATTTTCATTACCGTTTTAATTGGTCCTGAAACCAGCATCAGGTTTCCTCCACAGTTAAGCGGATATTGACAAAGTTATACGCAGGCCAGGGACCGCTGTACTTAAAATCGACTTTATCCTTCCATTTCTCATGCTGCTCATTTACAATTTCATCAAATTCCTCTTCTTTTTCGCGATCGATTAAAAACGCTGCATTCAGAAGCATTTTCTCTCCCTGTGGTTCATTCGTTTTTGCAGCATCGGCCACTTCCTCAAGCGGCGTGTATACGCCGGATTCTATTTCATTCTTTAGATCGGCAAAAATGTTTTGTGCCGCTCCGCCAAGTTTAATTCGATCGTAGTACCCGGCAGCCTCTGATTTACCGCGAACCACTTTCGCCATTTCTTCCACTTCTGGATTTTTATTTACCCTTGACTCAAGCCATTCCTTTCTCCCAATAACTTTCAAGCCAAGTTCAATTTTCCCTTTAATAGCAGGAAACAGCTTTTCAAATTGTGGATATAAATTCTCAATTAGTACTTTTACATCCTCTTTCGACTTAAATACATTTCCGAAACTTATCGGGATAACCGTATCGTTTTGCGCCATTACATTTGAAACCATGGTTTGATGCATCATTAAATTTTCCCGGTTTGGATGGTAAATTTTCATGGGAACCTCACAGGCAACCATTGCGGCATCCTTGTATCTGATGGTGAAGGATTCTCTTTTCTCTTCCTCCAGTTCAATGCTGCCAAATTCCTCTCCATCCTGGTCCGTTTGAATTCCGCAAAAAATATAAATCCCTGTTTCTTCTGCTTGATCCATATGCTTTACTCTCCTTTTAAACTACTGCCTAAACATGTTCCACGCATGATTCAAGAATCAGATTACGAGCCTCCTCTTCCGAATGCTCTGCTTCCATACACTCACTCACCGTATAAGTCAGAAGATCCGTACATAGAACCTGAAAATCCTCATCATTGCCATCAATTGGAATGTCTTCCTCTGAAGCAAGCCTCGCAATCATAAGGGAGGACCTTAAACTCGGACCACTTCTGCTCTCTTTCAGACACTTTTCCCGCAAATTTGCTACCAGCGTTGTGATTGCCTGTGCCTCTTCTTCTTCTATGCCAATCTTTCCAACCAGAATAGCTGCTTCCTGCTCAATCGCTTTATACCCCAATGGAATGGTAATTAAGCGGTCAAGGAGCGCATCCTGTGTTTCATAGACACCTGCATATTCCAATGGATTACTTGTGAAAATTACGGAAAACTTTGGATGAATCCGAATATAAGGCTCCGTTAATTTCGACCCGTATAATGGGAGAACCCCTTCCTCTAAAATGGAAAGAAAGATATTGTTGGTTGTCGGATGTGACCGGGTAAATTCATCGTAGACTAGCGTGTACCCGTTCTTAGCTGCCTCAAGCAGCCTTCCATCTCTCCACGTTTCCGTAACACTTTCATCTTTTTTGTAGACAGAACGCACATAGTTATCAACTGTTTTTTTACTTGAATAACCCGTAAAATCGCCAATCAAATCCCTATTATTCAGCTCATGGTTACCATGAATCAGCATTACCGGCCTCTTTCGTTTCTTCGCAAGTGCAAGGGCCAGCGATGTCTTTCCTGTTCCTGATGGACCGTTAAAGTGAATTGGATATCCGGCTTTCAGGTATCGCAACGAACGCGACAGCAGATGTTTCGTTTCATCATCCTGCACCAGCGCCTTTGAATCGGTATTAACTTTTTCTTTTAGGACAGTCATGCTTTTCCCTCCAGTCACCTCTTAGCCTTGGATTTTACTTCTAAAACG
This sequence comes from Virgibacillus phasianinus, assembly GCF_002216775.1. GTDB lineage: Bacteria > Bacillota > Bacilli > Bacillales > Amphibacillaceae > Virgibacillus_F > Virgibacillus_F phasianinus. Next base: position 1,579,936 of record NZ_CP022315.1, on the reverse strand, counting down.
AATATCCTGTCTTTTAAATGAGGTGACTTCCTTATCTTTGTTTAACAGAACATCATACGTTCCAAGCATTTCATCCTTCGCATATTTCTTCATATATTCCTTTTCCTCAATAACTTCTACCGTAACTCTCCAGCCCTCTTCCTCTGCCGCTTCAACAGATGTGATTTTATGCGGTGGAGCTACATTTTCACGAAAAAAGTCTGTCACATTATTCATTATTTCTTTAATCTCCATGTCGTCCTCCACATCCTTAATAGTAGGAGAGGACAGCCAGCCTCGATGCCACTGCCTCTCCGCCCTCACTCTTTTAAACGGGCGCTTCCGCTTTTCATTTATTGTCTAGCTCCAGCGACCAGTGCCTAGCAAATAGTTAGTCCTGATGAATGTACGGAAAGTTCACCGTACTTTCACAGTCCTATCTATTTGTACGCCACTTAACGGGCGCTTCCGCTTTTCACTGTCTAGCTCCAGCGACCAGTGCCTAGCAAATAGTTAGTCCTGATGAATGTACGGAAAGTTCACCGTACTTTCACAGTCCTATCTATTTGTACGCCACTTAACAGACGCTTCCGCTTTTCTATCTAAAAACTAAATTGTGCGTCCCTTTCATTCGGCTGTGCTGGCAAACCTTCTTCTTCCACTTCATCGCGGAGTAACCCGACTGCTTCTGCATATCTCAACCATGTGTCAACACTTGCAATAACAACCCTTGCTTCGACGGTTAAGATTTCAATACCTACAACGGAAACTCTTGCATAGGCATCAATTACAATTCCTTTATCCAAGATTCGGTCAATTACTTCTGCTAGACTTGAACTATCCGTACTTTTTTGAACTGCCACAGTACATTCTCCTCTCAGAATGAAGATTTATTTTGAACCTAATGATTTTATATCCGCTGAGGACTTAAGGTCGGTTGACTTCTTTAGATCTGTGGAGCTTTTAATGCCCATTGAACTTTTTATTTGCGTAACGCCCTTAATGTCCTGCACACCTTTTAACTTGCTGCTTTTGTTTCCTGATTTATTACTTGAGGAGATTTTTTCTTGAAATTCCTCCCCAGCTTCCTTTGCGTTTTGCAGCTTATCGCGGACAGACAACAGAATATCCTGTACCTTTTCTTTTGCCTCTTCCGCTTTACCATGCACGTTTTCACTATTCTTTTCTTTTACTTCTTCCAATTTGTCAGCAGCCTGATCTGCCTTGACCTGTGCCTTTTCCTGAACCTTCTCTTTCATCATGTCGCTTGCTTTTTCTTTCAGTTTATCTTTGGCCTTTTCCTCGATGGCATCAGGTGTTTTCTCTATCGCCATTTCAGCAATTTTGCCTACTGCCTTTTTCGCAGGTTTAGCTGTCATTAAATCCCCCTTTAAAATTAGGGTCGATTTGCCTGATTCATCACTTCTTACTGCTTGCTTCTAACAAGGCATTTAGCTTTTCTTCAATTCGCTGCAGGTTTTCATTCAGGTTATTATTTTCTTCCTTCAATTCTTCGTACTGTTCCTGGAAGTCTGATTTGCCCTTCTCCGCAGCCTTTTCTTCCTCATTTTCTTTTCCCTTGCCAAGCAAACCGCCTGCATATTTGCTAATATAGCCCGAAGCATTTTGCCGAAAAGCATTCATCATCTGTTCGGTAATAATATCCTGCGCGGTTCTCCTGATCTCCCGCCCTGCACCTTTTACTACACTAGACTGGCCGATTCGGGTGCAAACTTTCTTACCCGTTTCCGGACTTGCCAGGAGACCCACTCCAGCCCCAACAACACCTCCAACGAGAGCAAGATTTAATGAATTGTTGCTGTCTTCGGATTGTTGTTTATCATTGTTCTGATTTGCCTGTGATTCCTCTACCATAGCAATCACCTTCTCCCTGTTGTTCTGGTCTATTTAAAAGTATTTTTTATACTGTATTTTAACTGCTGAACTGAACATCGCGGCTTCCCTGACGTTCAATCAAACCTTCTTCCTCCACTTCATCACGAAGCAGGCCAACTGCCTCTGCGTATCGTAACCATGTATCCACGCTGGCAATTACAACTCTTGCTTCAACGGTCAGGATTTCGATTCCGACAAGTGAAACTCTTGCATAGGCATCAATTACAATCCCTTTATCGAGAATTCTGTCAATAACTTCTGCTAAGCTAGAACTGTCTGCACTTTTTTGAACACTCATCCTGCCCCTCCTAACTAAGTAACCATCTACTTTTATGGTATTGATAAGAACATTTCACTTAACCAGTTATTTAAAACATTGATTTAATTAAGTCAGCCGGAATTTCCCATATATTACAATCTTTATTACTGTTTAGGATATAGACTCGTATCAACTAACTCTACTGCGTTGCACATACTGAATTTTCCTAAGCGCCAATATGACAAATATAACAATTTGATTAAAACTGTTTTATTTTAGATTGAAAAAAGGCTTATAGGAAAACAGAATGTTTTCCTATAAGCCTTCATATTCCTGTGTTATTACAATCTTTAAAACTCAACCTTATCCTGATTCGTAACAACCAGTAAAGATTTTCCTTTATCAAGTTCTATCTTCAATTGTTCTGCCTTTGATTTATCAAACCCAATCTCATCCATTTTTGATCTTAGGGTGTCACCTTTGCCTCTGAACACATTTTTCATAGCAGTACCGACTCCGGTAACCTTCGCCCCAATTTTATTCGCATCTGTTTCCTTCCTGTTGCGCCTGTCATGATCATTATCATGAGCCAGTATATAAATATCATCATCCGGAACTCCGTCATTTCTCAACTTATCAATCGCTTCACTTAAATGGTCATCATTATGGAAAATTTTATATTTAGGTTCCAATTTGAATCCCTCCTATGTTAAATACGGTTACCCGCCCCATTTATCGTTTAAACAAAAAAACCTATACATTTTTAAAACTAAAATTAGCTGTTTAGACGATCTTTTATAAGGGAAAAAGATGGCTATAAAGCATCAAGCTATGCCCTTGCTCTATTTGTCTGGCACCGTGTCAGACAAGGGGTTTCTTAAATTGAAAATCCCCGGTGTAATTGATTCAAATAATGTCCGAAAGCACCGGTTCAAATATATTCTTTTAAATTCTAAGGAGGAATAATCATGGCACAACAAACAGTGAAAAATAAGGCGAAAAGCGTCATTAAGGATAATAAGAATGTCATTACGGCAAGTGTATTGGGCGGTGTACTTGGATCTGTAACGACCTTACTGCTGACACCGAAGTCCGGAAAAGAACTGCGGGCAAATGTTACCGAACAAGCGATAAATGCAAAGGATAAGACTGTTGTATTTAGTGAAAATGCAAAAGCAAAGCTTACTGATTTTAAATCAATTTCTTCCGAGAAATCAAAATCACTTACAAACAAGCTAAAGGGTAACAGTAATGAGCAACCTTCCGTTGATCAAGAAAATGCGAAGTCTGAATTACAGCCAGAGGAAACGGAAATTACAAAGGAAGAAAGTTCAACAGAAGAACCTAAAACAAAGGAAACGAAAAAGGACGAAAAGCAGAAAACCGCGGGTTCAAAAGAGGCAGCAGCTACTAAAGAACAACCAGAAGGAAGTCCAGGTAAAAAAACGGGAACCAAAACTGGCTCCAAGAAGCCTGCAAGCAGCGGTGCAGCCGCTTCGAAGAAAAAAAGCATTAAATAGAAAAAATGACAGGACGTCCAAGAGTCCTGTCATTTTTTTGCTAAAAGCGCAAAGAAGGATTAGCGGTTATTTGTTATCATCTTTATTTTTGTCCAAGTCTTCATCGTTTGTACCATCATCCATCATTCCGTCATTCTTGTCGGTGCCATTATTGTTGTTCCCATCATTATTTATGTTGCCATTGTCATTTCCATTAATGTTATTGTCGCCATTGTCGGGAACATCGGCGCCGTCCTGAATATCATCTTCAAGATCCTGTTCGACGTCGTTGTTGTTATCTTCCATATTATTTTGGTTACCATTATCGTCCTCTTCGTTCAGTGGAGCCTCATCTTGGACCGGATCATCATCATTACTGGTTCCACATGCTGTTACAAGGGATAAAGCCAAAACTGGGGCACCAAGCTTTATTAAAAGGTTTCTTCTCATTTTAAATTTCCTCCTTCAAATGTCACTTTCGCCCTTAGCTTAACCAGAAATCGCCAGGTAATACTTTTATCAGCAAAAGAAAAGAGCGACCTTAGCCAAGTCGCCCCTTGAACTGTATTATTTTATGGCAAACATTATTTCCGCTTCGCAAGCAACTTCGCCATCAACCGTTGCAGTACCTTTCCCTTTTCCAATCGGTCCTTTTACCCTAGTAATTTCGACTTCAAGCTTCAGTTGATCCCCTGGCTTAACTTGACGTTTAAACCGGCATTTGTCAACTCCAGCCAGGAATCCAATTTTGCCCTTATTTTCTTCCATTCCAAGTACTGCAATAGCACCAACCTGAGCCAGCGCCTCAAGAATTAGAACGCCCGGCATGACTGGATAGTCCGGGAAATGACCTTGGAAAAATGGTTCGTTTATACTTACATTCTTTAATCCTGTTACGCTTTTCCCCTCTTCCATTTCAGTAACTTTATCAACCAAAAGAAAAGGGTAACGATGGGGGATAGTTTCTCTAATTCCTTGTATATCCATGTGGGTCTCTCCTTCATGTTTTGTTATGTAAAATTCGGGCATAGTAAATACTGCCATATAAAGCAAGATTATGTTTAATTTTAACAGATTTGCGGTATTTTAACCATTAAACAACCATTTAAAAAGGAGGACCCGGAATGCTTTGGACCATACTAATTATCCTATTAATTCTATGGGCACTTGGATTCGTGTTTCACATTGCAGGCGGATTAATCCACATCATCCTTATTATCGCAGTAATCGTTTTAATCATCCGTTTAATTACCGGCAAAAAAGTTCCGTAAGTATAACGAAAGCATGGCTCGCTAATTTGAGCCATGCTTTTCTTATTTTTTAGTCTTCGTAACGATATCAATAATATGGCGCCAGGTATCCATGTCAAGTGCATCACTTGGTTTGCCGCTTCCAACTACACCATAGCCGACAACTGCACCAACCACCAGTGCAATTGCGCATAAAAGAAGAACTACAATGATCCGCAACCAGATTGGAAAAACACGACGTCTCGGCTTTTTCTTTTTTCTCTTCTCAGCCTTTTGTTTAGCCTTCTGCTGTTTCCTGGTTACTTTTTCAGCAGCAGCTTCTGTTTCGTCCGACTTTGCTTTCCCCTGGGGAATCATTTCTTTTAGCTTATCTTTTAGTTTTGGCCTGTTCGATCGCGTTTGTTTCTCTTCGCTTTTCAATTCAGGTTGGCTGTTTGACATGGTTTGTTACTCCTTACTATCTTACAATTTCGTACCTTGTTTCTATTTACAGTACTTTTTTCCGTTCAATCTTATCAATGTTTTCAAGCATAATCCCTGTTCCCCTGGCAACGCAATTCATCGGCTCGTCCGATAAGAAAACAGGTACTTTCAATTCTTCTGCCAACAATTGATCAATGCCGTGAATTAATGCACCGCCACCAGTTAAAATAACGCCGCGGTCAATGATATCCGCAGATAATTCAGGCGGTGTGTGCTCCAGTACTGTTTTTGCGCCTTGGGTAATCAAAGCCACTGACTCTTGCAGGGCGCCGGAAATTTCTTCGGAGTGTACAGTGATGGTACGTGGCAAACCACTAACCATATCCCGTCCACGAATATCCATTTCCTCTTTACGTGAATTGGCAAACACTGTCGCAACGTTTATTTTGATTTCCTCAGCTGTGCGTTCACCGATCAACAACTTGTATTTCTTTTTTATGTAGTGAAGAATTTCAATGTCAAATTTATCACCGGCCATTTTAATGGACTCAGCTGTAACAATATCGCCCATCGATAGTACAGCAATATCAGTAGTTCCACCACCAATATCAACAATCATATTCCCACTAGGCTGGAAAATCTCCATCCCAGCGCCAATTGCTGCGACTTTGGGTTCTTCCTCTAAGTAAATCTTTTTACCGCCTGATTTTTCAGCGGCTTCCCGGATGGCCTTTTGCTCAACCTTCGTAATGTTAGTCGGGCAGCAAATCAGCATTCTCGGTTTTGACAAAAATCCACGAACATTGATTTTATTGATAAAATGCTTCAGCATCGCTTCCGTTACATCAAAATCAGCAATAACCCCATCCTTTAACGGGCGAATAGCTTCAATATTTCCTGGGGTACGCCCAACCATGCGACGTGCTGATTCTCCCACTTCCAAAACTTTACCTGTATTTTTATCCATCGCCACAACTGATGGTTCATTTAAAACAATACCTTTACCTTTAACATGAATTAAAACATTGGCAGTTCCAAGGTCAATTCCAATATCACGAGAAAACATTAATAAAGATCCTCCCTGTCGCAATTACTATCTCACATTATCAACGAACACAATGCTACTAATATTATATTTTACCACAAAATAGGCAAAATTAATGCATAAAAACTTAAATTGTGCAGTATTTTTCGACCAAATGTGCGGGGTTTTTGTATATTGTATTGCACGGATTCAATTTACAGGTTTGTGGTGGTATGGGTGATCTTATTTTCCGGGATTGGATGACATATCTGGAGTTTGGCTGTTATCCTTTTAAATGACAATTATTCTGCAGCATTTCCAGATAGCCGTAAAATTTATAAAAATAAAAAAGGATATTTGCAATGAATGTTGAATTATATATTTACTAACAATCAGAGGAGTGAACTTATTGCATTTAGAATACCGAAAAAAACCATATTCTATTTTAGCCTATGAGGCATTATTCAGGCAATTAAAGCCAGGTTATAGAAATAATGAGTTTATCAACATTGGATATTTAAAAGAGTCTGCTGGTTATCGCGGGGAAAGGGATGTTGATTATAAGCTTTCATTATACCCACTAAATAACTGCCTTGTCATTCAGGGACTTCGTTTAAGAAATGGTCCTCACTATTTTCAAATTGATACGTTAATCCTCACCCCGTCCTTTTTTCAGATATTGGAAATAAAAAATATTAAAGGTATATTAGAATATGATTCTGATTTTAATCAACTTATTCAAAGGGTGGGAACGGAAGTAAAAGGTATAAAAAATCCAATTTTCCAGGCTGAAGCACAACAAAGAAACCTGGAATCTTTCCTGCAAAGCATGAAAATATTTGCTATCCCTATTGAATACCTAGTTGTGATCAGTGATCCTCGAACAGTTCTCAAATGCAAGCAGCAGAATCAAGAGGTTTTTAATAAAATGATTCACGCGGAAAGCATTCCAATTTTTTTGGACAAAGCGGTCAATCAACACCAAAAGGAAATATTGACTAAGACCAGGTTGAAAAAGATATGTAATTATTTTTTGAAAAACCATATTCCTCATTTACCGCATTTGCTAAAGAAACACAATTTAAATGAACAGCACCTCATCAAAGGAATCCCCTGTCCCGGTTGTCAGCATTCCCCAATGGAACGTGCCCACCACACATGGACCTGTGTCAAGTGTTCTACTTCAAGTAAGAATGCCCATGAACGACTTATTTTCGATTACTTCTTGCTCAACAAAAATACCATTACTAACAAGGAATGCCGCAATCTTTTGCAGACCCCATCTGTAAAAGTCGCATACCGAATACTAAATTCCATGGGACTAAGCCATTCAGGAGAAAAAAAGGGAAGGAAATATCACTCCCCCTCACTTGAAGATTACCCGCAGGATTCACTCTTTCCCCTAGGAATCCAAAGTAATTCTATATGGTAAACGTAGCCAATTTTTAAGCTAGAGTTGAATATGTAGGTTGGGAATTGGTGTATCGCAGGTTTGGCCGTTATATCTCAAGAACGGACGATATATCTGAAGTTTGGCTGTTATATCCCGAGATCGGACGATATATCTGAAGTTTGGCCGTTATATCTCGAGATCGGACGATATATCTGAAGTTTGGCTGTTATATCCCGAGATCGGACGATATATCTGAAGTTTGGCTGTTATATCCCGAGAATGGACGATATATCTGAAATTTGGCCGTTATATCTCGAGAACGGACGATATATCCGAAGTTTGGCTGTTATATTCCGTGATCGGATGATATATCTGAAATTTGGCCGTTATACCTCGAGATCGGATGATATATCTGAAATTTGGCAGTTATATCTCGAGAACGGACGATATATCTGAGGTTTGGCTATTATATCCCGTGATCGGATGATATATCTGAAATTTGGCTGTTATATTCCGATAACGGCCGTTATATCCGGTGTTTGGCGGTTATACCCCCAGAACGGCCATTATATCCGAAATTCAGCCGATATCCTCCGTCCCAACTTAATAATAAATCCATCATCGTGTCAGTCACACCGAAAAACCCAAGCCTAAATTAGCCTGGGTTTTCCCGTCGTTGTCCACGTTATGCTTATCCTACTGTTTTGACGGTTGTAGCTTTTGTGGGGTCTAGTTTGATTGGTGAGGCGCTCCCGGGTTTGATTTTATACTTTTTCCGGGTTGCTTCGCCTCCGCGGAGATGTCGGATTGCTTTGTGGTATTCAAGAATATCTTTGACTTGATTTGCGAGTTTTGGATTAATTTCTGGTAAGCGTTCTGTTAGGTCTTTGTGGACAGTGCTCTTGGACACACCAAATTCCTTTGCTATCATTCGGACGGTCTTCCTCGTCTCCACGATATGATTGCCTATCCTGATTGTCCTTTCTTTGATGTAATCGTGCACACCATTCGCCTCCCTAAGTTGATAATTCCGAGGTGTGAAATGAGACAAGGTGAATCAGTTAGCTGTGCCTGTATTCTTTTTTGAAAAAGCAATGAATCGTGTACGTTAAAAAAACAGCACACTTTTATGGATAGCACATGTAAAATATATGTATAGACGGATTACTGCTGCGGTTAACCTACAGGCCACACAAGCTCTCACCTCAGACATTACTGAATGCTTGGTTTGTAACATTTTATTATTAAAAAGACCTGTTTATGATTAATTTTATCCCTTTTCCATAAGGGACAAGAAGTATTTTTCAAAAAGATAACAGATAAATCAAAAAAAGAGCCCTTCTTTTTAAAAAGAGCTCTTCCCAGTTTCATATTATTATTTTGCGTATGCCCGCATTTCCTGTAATGCCTGCACCGGCAGCCTTGCAAAAAAGTGATCGCTGCGTTTTTCGATAAACCAGTTGTAGGATTGATACAATAAATCCTTATCATTTGTGGCTAATCCTAAATAATACAGTTGAAACGGTGTATCCAGTGGTAATTGTCTCAGGATGTTTGCCGCTTTCCTGTGGTTTCCTTTAGCAATTTCAATATGGGCTTGTTCGCTTTTATCATAGGTAGAAATTCCTTTCACCCTTTTATGATGTGCTGATAAAAATGGAATGTCCTGGTTTTGAATAATGTTCAGGTCTTCCATTAATCCATGTTCTTTGGCAATCTTTTTTGCTTCGTTCAAATGATGCATGCCCTGCTGATAAGTATCAAATGCGTAGGTGAGTGCCAAATTGACGTTAATTGAAATTTTAGTTTTAGGGTTTTGTGTTAAATTTAATACCCGGAATGCATACTTTCTAGCCATAATCAGCTCATTGCGAACCCAGTAATAAATAAACATAAATTGATATAACCGGATATCGAAATAAGATAATAGGAATGGATCGCAAACAGCATCATATAGAGACTGTTGTTTATCCAGGAAGTTACCTATTTTTCCGAAATCATGCAGTGCGTGATGGGCTGATATTTTGGCAAATTCTATTAAACATATTACTTCCGGTTCTTCACTTTGGAGCATATCGGCGTGGTGTAATACTTCTTGGGGTGATATTTTATTTAATTTGCGATCCATCATTAATTGATAGATTGCAGCCCATTGCTTGTTTGATCTATGTTCAGACTTGTTGTTTTTGTCAATTAACGCTTGTAAATCATAGTAGAAGCCATTCATGTACAAAAGCTCCATACCTTTTTTCATAATCTCGCTTTTATTACTTTGCAGGCAGAGCTTTCTGACTAACTCTAGTACGGTTTGTTCATCATGCTGCGTGGATAACATTGAAATCACGTGTTCCAGCGACAACTTACCATCATGTGTGATGGAAAGAATAGAATTGGTTACTGTATCTTTAGTCATTTTCCTGTTTTATTCCCCTTACTATTGATTACTTTTCATAAACCATAATCTATCTTATCACAATTCCTATAGTGCGATAGCCCTAATTCATCGACAATATTCGCATGATTCACAAGAAAAGCGCAAGCGCCCGTTTAGAAGCGGACGTATAAGCAAGGGACCGTAGAACGCATGGGTTTAGCGTTCGTAGTGTCCATTGCTTATGACGGCAGCTTCTGGGGCGCTGGAGCTAGACATATTCGATATATTCTTATCTTTTTAGAAAATCTCGGCAGTCTTTAATAGCGAATGCCGAAGTTTTTCTTATACTTAAATCCTTAGAAACTTCTATATTTCCTTTAAGTACGAAAAAATAGCCCTTTTGGTATAAAAGGCTATTTCTCCATACTTACTCTTTTAGGCACTTGCATTTGCTGCGGATGACTGTGCACCTTCATTTGACATTTCACCATCTTGATTTGATGAATCGTCAGGGGTTACATCTTCATCCGTATTGCCTGAATCATCTTGTGAATCATCTGGTGTTCCACTTGGGTCTTCTTGCTTAGCGCCATCTTCCTGTGTTCCACTTGGATCGTCGGAATTAACAGCGTCATCTTCTGTGCCGCTTGTTTCATCTTCTGGATTTGCAGACTTTTCGTCTGACTTAGAATCCTCTGGAGTTGTTCCGCTTTCCTTCTCGGTTTTCTCAGATTCTGACTTGTCTTTTGCCTTAATTGAGCTTACCGGCTGGTTGAAGTATGCTTCTGGATTTACTGGCTCTTCACCTTTTCTGATCTCGAAGTGGACGTGAACGCCATCTTCCTTGCCAAAAACGTTTTGTCCAGCTGTTCCAAGTACGTCACCTTGTTTAACATCTGTTCCTTCTTTAACGTTGACTTCTGCGAGACTAGCATAATAGGTTTTTAGATCTTTACCATGGGATAGTACAACGACATTCCCTAGTAACGGATCTTCTTTTACCTCTTCCACCGTACCGCTTAATGATGCTGTTACATCAAATGTTTCTTCGCCTGCAGCAATATCTACACCTGTGCTTTGGTAGTATCTGCTGTTATAATGAACAAGCGCACTTTCCTTAGCTTTCTCGTCTGCGTTGTAGTCATAGAATTTAGTTACGATTTCTGCTTGATCCAGGTTACTTACAGGCATTTTAACGACTTCTTGTTGCTCCATAACAGTTTGTGCTTCCTCATCGAATGGGTCTGTCGCTGTATCAGTTGATTCCTGATCATTTTGAGCTTCAGGAACTTGCTCCAAATTCTGATACCACACAACAAACGTTAGAAGAAGTGCAGCGACTGTCAAGTATACTGCCGGAAAAAACCACTTCTTGCGAAACAGCTGGCTCCATTTGTTTTTTGAACCGCTATTGTTTTCCTCTTTCATAGATCATCACCTCAACAACCATTCTGATCAGAAAAAGGAAATTATATACATCAAACGAAAAAAATTTATTGCAAACAGATAGTATCTGTTAAAAGCAGGTAATTATGCATATTCTTTTTACCTGGAAACCAATGTTGGCGCTGTCTCCGTTACTTTACTTATTTCAACGCCCTGATAATAGTGGGTAAGGATGTCCTTATAACTCTTACCTTCCTTCGCCATACCATTTGCACCGTACTGACTCATGCCCACACCGTGCCCGTAACCTTTAGTGGTGAAAATTAAGTGATCGTTTTTCTTTTCTATTGTAAAGTCACTCGATCTTAGGCCCAATTCTTCCCGAACATCTCTTCCGGAAAATGTCTTGCCAGCAATTTTTAACTGATCAACGCGTTTGCCATCTGTACGTGATATTTTTAAGTTTAAAGATTTGTTGTCTGGTATATCAATTGCTAGTTTCTCTTCCACCTCTTTGACAGGAATCGTTTCCTGATCTAAAAATTTGGGCGAATTTTTATCCCATGGACTCGGGACGCTCCTTAAATAAGGAATTTTATTTTCCCAGTAATCCTCCGAGTTTTCCGTATACCCATTTCCGGTTGAAAAAAATGAAGCATCAATTGGCTTATCTTTATAGGTAAGAATTTCTCCTTGCGTTGCTTCCACTGCCTTCATAATTTTGTTCATTTTCCAGTCATAGTCTGCTCCCCAGATTCTTCTAAGCTCCTGTTCATCCTTATATACCTGATCCTGAACGGTGTCGGTGACAGCTGAATCAACCTTTTCTGGTTTGAGAAGCATATGGTTGACAATATACGTCCGTGCAGCAAGTGCCTGTGCTTTTAAAGCCTCCAATTCAAATTTAGCTGGCATTTCGGAAGCAACAACCCCTGACACATATTTCTCAAGCGGGATATTTTCAACTTCATCAGAACTTGCCCGCATTACCGCGACAGAAAATGGCGAATCGCCGACATTCAGTTTAGGGGCCTTCTGCTCAAAATTATCCGTAATCGTTTCCTGGTCATTCGGATGAATATAAGGAGCTACAATTAATGAAGGCATAATCAATATGATCATGATCAAACTTCCCATAATTAGGAAACTTGGGCTCTTTAAAAATGATAATGACCCGCTTCCCTTTATTTGTTGCGGATGCTTTCCATTTTGCTTATATTTAAGGGCCCTTTTCCGCTCAATATAAGCATACATATCTTGTTTACGTTTCTTGGATGATTTGTTGTTCATTGATTGCCTCCTTTTGTAATGATGGTTGGTGTGTGGTGGATTGAGTGAAATAAAACAGCAATCTCCTACTAGCATATCTACTATTAATCGTATACAATTTTAGATTCCAATAGAACAAAAAAGTGGATTTTGGAAAAGAGGATTTGAGGAAATGGTGGTTTGCTTTTCTATAGGGAGCGGCCATTCCGCCGCTCCTGTATTCTTATGTTTGTACCTGCTCATTCCTCCCAATAACGTCTTGCCCCGCACAACTCTTTTTCATAGATTGTCCCTTTTAATTGAATAATTTCTACCGACTTCCCATTTGTACGTGAATGAATCATTTTTCCTTCACCATAATAAATTCCAACATGATGTAAGCTGCCTTTTCCTTCTTCATAAGCAAAAAACAACAGATCTCCTGGCAAAAGATCTTCATTTGTTACATGATTACCAGCTCGTGCCTGATCAGATGCATCCCGTGGAATCTGGTAGCCGCATGCCTTATGTGTCGCGTAACTGAAGCCTGAACAATCATAACCGAAGGAACTCATGCCACCCCAAAAGTAGGCGAGATCTAGGAAAGGTTCTCCAGCTGCAACAATGGCATCACCGGACTTTTTCTCTAGCCCTTGACTTGTTTCATATATATGTAATGCTTGATTGGATAGAAACATTGGACCATGCGGTGTTAGCACTTCGACCATGTTGGAATGTTTTCTTAGAACAGGTAAACATGTCATATAACTCAGCTCCATGACCTTCTCACCGTTTGTTGCGGTAAGCCATGCTTTTTTCGCATTAATTGCTGCTGTCTCCGGCTGATTCCAGTTCTCTTTATCCAGCCTTTTAAGCTGTGTAAGTGACACTAGACCCGGATAGCCGCGCGGATCTTTTTTTGATGGCTGAGAAGGAATGATGACATGCGCCCATTCTCCCTCAACTTCCGTAACTTGCACAAATTCCCCGTAAAGCAGTTGTGACTGCACGCGATTTTCTGTACATAAAGCTGTTTTCTGTTCCGTAGTTAATTCCGCTATCCAACGGTCAATATCCGTGGGATTCGTTATTCCTAGTGCATCGATTGTCCGTGCAGATTCCTTTGAGGTCCAAACAGTCGCAACCTGCACTGACACGACCCATACAGTATTTTTATCAAGCGTTTGGTTTATCATTTAGCTCAGTCTCCTTTTGTATCTTAGGAAAATTCCAAGATTACTGAAAAAATGGTGGATTTAACCAATTTAGCTTTTCACCTTTACTTAGCATCTTGAATATACCGAGACTCCTTGAAAAAGAAAAGCACTTTTTCTTCGTGCGATGCTTATTCAGG